>NZ_CP114286.1:3967331-4314747 GCF_027111275.1 Flavobacterium luteolum
AAACGTTTTGACAAAGATGAAAGAGGCCCCAGCGGAGCGACATATTTATAGAATCATATTAGGATTGTAATTTGTTAACCTGATAAATATTTCGCTCCGCTGGAGCTTTCTATGTGGGTGATTTAGATTTTTCTATAAATATTTCGCTTCTCCGAAGCTTAACTTAGCTTTTTAGATAAATAAAAAACAAGAGTCAACTTTATTTCTAAATCTGCTCTTGTTTCCTTACTAATTAACCTATTTAAATATCTATATTTTTGCTGCTTCCTGATTTATGGTTTCAATTGTTTTTTCATTATTAACTCCTAAACCTTCTTGCTGAAATACCAATTCTCCTTCTGGATTAAAAACGCTAATAATATTAGAGTGCGAAAAATCTATTGGAGAGATTTTTTTATAATTGACAGCCAAAACTGCCGCAAACTCTCTCGTGTTTTCTTCAGATGAACGAAGGAAAATCCAGGGGTCTTGATTCATTTTATTTTCAATTGCAAACGATTTTAATCTTTCGGGAGTATCTGTTTTCGGATCTATACTGACCAATATTAATTTTACATGCTGTTTTGTCTTTTTCTCCAGTTTTGATTCAATATCGCGCATATCGGCCACTAATCTAGGGCATGCCGCTTTACAGCTTGTGTAAATCATTACCATTACGAGAACATTCCCTCTGAGCGATTTTAATTCAATGTCTTTTCCATTTTGCGTTGTCCATTTTGATGGCAGATTATAAATTGATAAATCGCTGATTTCTTTATTTGTTTCTGCTTTAGTTTCTTTATTATCTGCTTCTTTACAGCTGTAAAATGAGAATAGAAGAAGAAAAGCAATTGCTATTTTTTTCATTGTAAACTAATTTAAATTAGATTTTCGGTTTTGTTGAACTGGCGCATCTAAACCCAAGATTTCGTGTTGAATATTGCGCTTTCAAGCTTCCTCGGAATGCATAGCGCATAAAAGCGGCATAATCCATTAAATCGGAAGCATTAACTGATCCGCTTCCGCAGAAAAGATTTTTGTCAGTGCTTTTGTCTTTTCTAGATTCTCCTGATAAAAAAATACTATTGAAATCAGATGTCCATTCCCAAACTAAACCATGCATGTCATACACTCCCCAATAGTTTTTGAACGTTTTTCCTATCTCGTTTTCATAAGTTCTTGATTTCTCGTACCAAGACAAAATGTATTCGTTGAATTCTTTTTTGGTTCTAGCATCTATTTTTTTTGTGTCTGCCATTGCCACATATTCCCATTCGTCCATTGTTGCCAAACGTTTTCCTTGACATTCGCAGTATTTTTTTGCAGCAAACCAAGAAACACTTGTTACGGGCGATTTTGGTTTTGCATTTCCAAAATCAAAATCGTTTGTCCAGTAAGACAAATAACTTTTATCGGCAAAAATTCCTTTAATTTTTGATTTTTGATAAGAAGGATTTCTTTTGATAAATTCTAAAAACTCACTATTTGTTACAGGATAAATGTCAATATAGAAAGATTTTACCGTAACAGGTTTTTGAGAAACAGTTCCATAAAGAGGGATATAAGATCCCTCTTTTATGAAAGCCATTCCTTTTTCTTGCGCCTTCATGACACTAAACACAGAGAAAAAGATAGTTAGTATGAAAATGTATTTTTTCATGCTGAATGTTTGCTGTTTATCTTAATGATTTTACCATTTCTGGCGTAACTTCAGTTTTGTTATTTCCCCAACTGTTATAAATATAGGTCAGTACATTTGCGATTTCATCATCAGATAAATTCTGAGCAGGCATTACGTTATTGTATTTTTTACCGTTAACGGTTACTTCTCCAGTTAAGCCATGAAGGATTGTTTTAATCGCGCGTTTAGAATCGGCATTTAAATAATCTGATTTTGCTAAAGGTGGGAAAGTGCTCGGAATTCCTTGCCCTTCAGATTGATGGCAGGCAAAACAGGTTGTTCCGAAAATTTCTTTACCAATATTAATTTTCTCAGCAACTGTTCGTTTTGGAATTGCAGTTTTTACAGCAGATCCGCCTGGCATTTTTTGTATGGTTCCACCTTCAGGCAGGTAAATACCTTCTTGGATTGTTCCAGAATAAATGTTTTTATTTTCTTTTCCTTCCACTTTCAACATTCCCAACGCACCTTTATTAAATGCTCTAAAAATTGAGTGATCAACCAGAATAAAAGTTCCCGGAGTTTCGACTTTAAAATCTACAATAGCAGCACCACCAGCAGGAATCAAGGTTGTCTGCACATTTTTATTGATTGTACTTCCACCTTCAATATGTACACTATCGAAAATTTCTCCAATAACGTGGAAAGAAGAAACTAAATTTGGCCCACCATTTCCAACAAATAAGCGAACCGTTTCTCCAACTTTTGCTGTCAATTCATTTCCATTAGTTAAAGAACCTACTTTTCCGTTAAAAACAACATAATCAGGAGTTTCTTTTACGGCTTTGTTCATATCAAACGGCTGAAGACCTTTTGCGCCGTATTCACCTTGAGTGTAAAAATCACCTTGCATTACATAATATTCTTTATCAACAGGAGGAAGTCCGCCTTCTGGTTCAACCAAAATCAATCCATACATACCATTTGCAATGTGCATTCCTACAGGAGCTGTCGCACAGTGATACACATACAATCCAGGATTTATCACTTTAAAGCTGAACACTTTTTCATGTCCTGGCGCTACAAGAGAAGAAGTGGCTCCACCACCTGGCCCTGTTACAGCATGTAAATCGATATTGTGAGGTAGTTTGTTATCAGGGTGGTTTTTTAAGTGAAATTCGACTTCATCGCCCACACGAGTTCTAATAAAACTTCCCGGAACAGAACCTCCAAATGTCCAATAGGTATATTTTACGCCATCAGTCATTGTACCTTCTTGTTCCTTAATTTCCATGTTTAGTTTTAGCTTCATCGCTGTTCTGTCTCCAACAGGTTTGGGTACATGAGGAGGTGCAGTAAGTTCGGCATCCATTTCGCCTTCTGTCATAATATCTGCATAAGCTTTCTCTTCGTTTTTCTTGCAGCTTCCTAAGAGGAGAAGCAAACAAAATAAACCTAAAAGGACACGCAGTTTGCTTAGGGTTTTGTTTTTGTTTTTCATAATTGTTTGATTTTGTATTGGTTATAGTCTAATTTAAAAGTGCTAAAATTTTATTCAAAAATAAAAGACATATTTATCTTTTATTATGATAAAAATCATACTTCCTAAAGAATTAGTATATTAAATTAGATTTGGCAATTATTACTTTAAAAACTAACAGTGTTAAGAATAATGTTTCGAATATTTTTTAATAAAAATAAATGAGGGTCTGAATTTTAGAAGAATAATGATTATTTTTGCTCGCTGATAAAGTAAAAAAAACTACTACATTATATTATGGTAAAAGATTTATTCGAAAGAATTCAGGACAATAAAGGACCTTTAGGAAAATGGGCTTCTCAAGCAGAAGGTTATTATGTTTTCCCAAAGTTAGAAGGAGAGTTGGGTCCTAGAATGCAATTTCACGGAAAAAATATTTTAAACTGGAGTTTAAATGATTATTTAGGTTTAGCTAATCATCCAGAGGTTCGTCAGGCAGATACAGATGCAGCAATTCAGTTTGGTGCAGCTTATCCGATGGGAGCTCGTATGATGTCTGGACACACTACGTACCACGAACAATTAGAAAATGAGTTAGCTGAATTCGTAATGAAAGAATCTGCTTATTTATTGAATTTTGGTTACCAAGGAATGGTGTCTATTATTGATGCTTTGGTTACTAAAAATGACATTATTGTTTATGATGTTGATTCGCATGCTTGTATCATTGATGGTGTTCGTTTACACATGGGTAAGCGTTTCACATACAAACACAATGATCTTGAAAGTATGGAGAAAAACTTGCAGCGTGCTACTAAAATGGCAGAAGAAACAGGTGGAGGTATTTTATTTATTACTGAAGGTGTTTTTGGAATGCGCGGACAGCAAGGGAAATTAAAAGAAATCGTTGCTTTAAAAGAAAAATACAATTTCAGACTTTTGGTAGATGATGCTCACGGATTTGGTACATTAGGTAAAACTGGTGCTGGAGCAGGTGAGGAGCAAGGAGTTCAAGATGAAATCGATGTTTATTTCTCTACTTTTGCAAAATCTATGGCTAATATCGGAGCTTTCGTAGCGGCTGATAAAACGGTTATCGATTATTTGAAATACAACTTGCGTTCTCAAATGTTTGCTAAAGCATTACCAATGATTCAGACAATTGGTTCTTTGAAACGTTTAGAATTATTGCGTAAATCTTCTGCAATTAAAGATAAGCTTTGGGAAAACGTAAATGCATTGCAAAACGGTCTTAAAGAAAAAGGATTTAATATTGGAGATACCAATACTTGTATTACTCCAGTTTACTTAGAAGGAAGTATTCCTGAGGCAATGGTAATGGTAAACGATTTAAGAGAAAATTATGGTATTTTCCTTTCTATTGTTGTTTATCCAGTTATTCCAAAAGGAATTATCTTATTGAGAATGATCCCGACAGCTTCACATACATTAGAAGATATCGAAGAGACTTTAACAGCTTTTGAGGCAATCCGTGAGAAATTGACAAACGGAACTTATAAAGAAATTGCAGAACGTACAACTGTTGACGTTTCGTAATGACTTAAAAAATAAATTCTCAACATGGGAATTATGTAAAAAAATCCATTCGTTATGCGAATGGATTTTTTTTATTTAAAGTAACTTTATTTCATAATCAACAAAATAAAAAATAAAGATAAGTATGAAAAAAGTTATAACAATAACAGCTCTTATACTAGTAGTTTTCACATCTTGTAAAAAAGAAACCACTACTATAGAGCCAGTACAAATTACGCCAAGTCCGCCAAAAGAAGCTGAAATTGTAGAACCCGCAGGAGATCAATGTTATGCTTGGAAATCTAATGGAAGTGTGATAGAAATGAGTTTTAATGTTAATTCTCATCAAGAAGTAAACGGAAAGCTAAGCTATAATTTGGTTGGAAAAGATAAAAACGAAGGAACTTTGATAGGAAACATGAAAGGCGATACATTAATTGCCGATTACACCTTTAATTCTGAAGGAGTTTCATCTGTTCGAGAAGTTGCTTTTCTGCAAAAAGACGGGGCTTTTATTGAAGGATATGGCGATGTCGTAACAGCTAATGATAAGGTTTCTTTTAAAGATAAATCAAAACTAAATTTTGATGCAAAAAATACTTTGACAAAAGTAGATTGTAAAGTAGAGTAAATGATGTGTTTATGAAGTGAAAAATCCATTCGTTTGGGGGCGAATGGATTTTTTTTATTGTTAATTTTCTAAAACTGAAAATTGCGATTGCGACTGAAAACTAAAATTAAAGATATTTTAAATAAGTCTTTCTTTGGCAGTGAATAATTGGGTCAAAGTTTTTCCAAAGCAAATGAATAGCATTATTTTCTAATAGCTCAGGCGTTCTGATACAATTTCTAATTCCTTTCTCCGAAAAAGTTTTATAATATTCATCAAAAATAAGTGCAGTAACACCTTTATTTTGATAATCAGGATGAACTCCAATTAAATAGAATACAACATCTTTGCTATGCTTTTTTGCTTTTAGGAGCTCTAAGAAGCCAAATGGAAATAGTTTTCCTTTTATTTTTTGCAATGCTTCCGTAAAACTTGGCATTACAATACTAAAAGCTATTAAATTGTCATTTTTGTCAACTACAAACTTGATATACTCAGGATTAATAAAGCTGATGTATTTCTTTTTAAAATATTCTTTTTGAACGTCAGAAATAGCAACAAACGAAGCTAGTTTTTCATAAGACTCGTTAAACAAATCAAACATTTTGTCAACGTGTGGCATAATGTCTTTTGTTTTGGTAAAAGTTAGCGTTTTTAGTTCATAACGCTTTTTAATCAATGCGGTGGCCTTCTGGAAAAATTCAGGTTTTACATTTGAAAAAGGGAAAATACTTTCGATATACTGTTTTTCAACTTGAAAGCCCAATTCTTCAAAATGTCTTACATAATACTCGTGATTGTACCATGTAATCATGGTTCCAACTTGATCATAACCTTCGGTCAAGACGCCAACTTTGTCTAAGTTAGAGAATCCCATTGGACCTTCAGCGTGTTCTAAGTTATGCTTTCTTCCTAATTCATACACTTTTTCAAGAAGCGCTTTGGTAACTTCAATATCATCAATTACATCAAACCAGCCAAAACGGACTTTTCTTTTATGCTGATTGTTAACCTCAGACCAGTTGATGATCGCAGTAATACGGCCAACAATTTTATTGTCTCTGTAAGCCAGATAAAAATAAGCTTCGGCATTATCAAATGCAGGATTTTTCGTTTTGTCAAAAGATGCCAGTTCATCTGAAATAATAGGCGGTACCCAATACGGATTATCTTTATATAATGAAAAAGGAAATTTAATGTATTCGGTTAATTCTTTCTTGCTTTTGGCTTCTTTAATTGTAATCATTAATATGGTATTGAGAGGCCTAAATTATAAAAAAGGCTCCAGTTATTTACATTTTATTCGTATTTTGCTTTACGCTTTCTCTCTTTTTCTTGATAGTCAACTTTTTTCTCATTATCTGGATTCTTTTTAGCTCTGTCTGCTGCTTTGTTTATTTCTACTTTTTCTTTATACCATCCGTCATAGCGCCATGATATTCCAACTCCTCCATATAATATAGAAGGTGTGTTTTTAAAGTTTGTACTTATAGAAGCATCAACCTGCATGTTTGAAGAAAGAAGAAAAGCAGCCCCTCCGCGAAGAATCGAATCACTGTAAAAGTCGCTTTTATATCCTTGATTTTCGACAAAACCAGACCATCTGTCATTGAATCCGTGCGTCAAAGTTAGTATATATCCGTAAGTTGGATAGTCAGTACTGATATAATCTGCAAAAATATTGGTGACAAAAACCCAAGATCCGCCTCCAAGAAGGTTTTGTGTAATAAGCGAAACTTTTGGAGAAATTTCACCGTTTGGAGAAAAATAGTAGGGATTATCTGCTCCAATAAAATTTGCTCCTGCAAAAACTGAAACAGCTGGGATTAATTCTCGCCATTGAAAATTTCGGTTGGCTCTGTAGCTGTAAATATTCACTTCACGTTTATAGTTTTTATAAGGATCGTAAACAAGGTACTTGGCTCCTAAGACAGTTTGTCTAAAATTGTTTTTTTTGTAGCTAGTGTATGGAGTGTCAAAGTTTTCCGATTGGTATTGTAAATCAACGATAAATTCTAATTGTTCTAGAAAAGCACCGTATCTTAAGGTTAGATCGGTACCAAATCCGCTGGCATCGTAATCTAGTAAGTCGTGTTTTTCTTTAATGCCATAAATACCAAATTCAGCTTGAATTACAGATTTACCAACAGCATAAGCAGACATGGTTTCTCCTGGGCGGTTAGAATTAATAACATCAGTATATTGCGCAAAAAACAGTTGTGGAATAAAAAAAAGTACCGGGGCAAGTAAGTTTTTAATTTGGAACATATAATTTTTTTTGGATTAAAATATAATAACGCATATCAAATGTACATATTTTATTATTTATTTAAGATTCATATTTTATTTTTAAACAACGGATTTATTAATTTTGGAAAAAAATATATAGTTATGCAAGAAGCGTCATTTTCGGGTTTGTTTAAGACCATCATGTGGGTTATAGCTTTTTATTACATTTTTAAATTTTTAGCTAGAATCTTTTTGCCAGTATTGGTTAAAAAGGCAGTAGAGAATGCCAGTGAAAATTTTCAAAGACAACAACAGCAGTATAATCAGGGCAATACGTATCAGAATAATCGCAATACAAATAATAATGATGAAATAATCATTAATACTGCCAATGCTAAAAACCCGCGCGAAACCAAAAAAGTGGGAGAGTATGTTGATTACGAAGAAATAGATTAGATTTGTGTCCTGAAAATTTAGGATTCATTTTAACCCAAACTAGCCAAAATTGAAAATAGTAAATAAGTTCTATCCGCATGCCCTTGTTATCTTGGGCTTTATTTTTGTTTCGTTAATTTATTTTTATCCAGTCTTACAAGGAAAACAGATCTTCCAGTCTGATATTGCTCAATACACCGGAATGGCAAAAGAGCAAAACGATTTTAGAGCAACGGAAAATGCTGAACCTTATTGGACAAACTCCGCTTTTGGAGGTATGCCAACGTATCAGCTTGGAGCAAATTATCCGAACGATTTTATTGGTAAAGTTGATGACGTATTACGTTTTCTTCCGCGTCCTGCAGATTACTTATTTTTATATTTCCTTGGTTTTTATGGCTTACTATTGGTTTTAAAAACAGATCCTTTGAAAGCCTTTATAGGTTCAATTGCATTTGGTTTTTCAACTTATATGATTATTATTTTAGGTGTTGGGCATAATGCCAAAGCACACGCTATTGCTTATATGCCTTTGGTAATTGCTGGGTTTATACTCGTCTTTCAGAAGAAATACATTAAAGGAGGTTTGCTCACTATGTTTGCCGTGGCATTAGAAATTAGTGCCAATCACTTCCAAATGACCTATTATTTATTGATTTTCTTATTGATTCTTTCAGGTTATTACGCTTACAACTTTATCAAAGAAAAAGATTTTAAAGGTCTTTTAATTTCTTGTGGAGTTTTATTGGTTGCAGGAATTTTTGCCTTAGGAGCCAATGCTGGTAATTTAATGGCAACAAATGAATATGCTAAATATAGTATTAGAGATAAAAGTGAGCTGACCTTTAATCCAGACGGATCTAAAAATGAGACCACTGCTTCTATGACCACAGATTATATCACAGAATATAGTTATGGTATTGCAGAAAGTTTAAATTTAATTGCTCCAAGAATTTTTGGAGGTTCAAGTCACGAAAATGTGGGTACAGATAGCAGTATGTACGCATTTATGCTTGAACAAGGAGTTCCAGCTTCTCAAGCTCAAGATTTTGTTTCGGGAATGCCAACGTATTGGGGAGATCAGCCAATTGTTTCTGCACCAGCTTATATTGGAGCTGTAGTTTTCTTTTTGGCAGTTTTAGCTTTATTTATAGACGAAAGAAAAATCAAATATGTTTTCCTTGCTGGAGCACTTTTTACTTTAGTGCTTTCATGGGGTAAAAACTTTTCTTTATTGACAGACTTTTTTATTGAATATGTTCCTCTTTACGATAAATTTAGAGCGGTGTCTTCAATTCAGGTTATTTTAGAATTATGTTTCCCTGTTTTAGCTGTTATGGGATTGCAATCATTTTTTAAAGCTAAAGATGAGCCAAAATTACAGCAGAAAGCATTAATCCAAACAGGAGTTTTTGGCCTAGGAGTACTTCTTATTCTTCTAATAGCAAAAAGTTTCTTCCATTTCACAGGAATGAACGATAATGCTTATTTGGAAAGCTACGGACCAGGTTTCGTTGATGCTTTAAGAGAAGATAGAATGACGATGTATTATGCGGATTTACTAAGATCTGGATTCTTAATTATAATTGCGTTTGCTGTTCTTTGGATGTTTGTAAAAAATAAACTTTCTCAGACAACAACTTTAATTATAGTTGGTTTAGTGATGATTTTCGACTTGTTTTTTGTAGACAAGAAATATGTTTCTGCTAAAGACTTTGTAAGCCCGGTTCAGATTGCGGCACCTTTTCAAGAAACACAAGCAGATGCTCAGATATTAAAAGATACTTCAATATACCGTGTATTTGACCTTCAAGGGCAATTGCAAGGAAGATCTTCTTATTTCCATAAAACAATTGGAGGTTATAGTGCTGTAAGACCAAGAAGAATGCAGCAATTGTACGATTATCAAATTGCTAAAAATAATTTAGAGATACTTAATATGTTGAATGTTAAGTATGTAATTCAAGTGGATAAAGACGGAAATCAGATTCCTGCAGTTAATCCAGATGCGAACGGAAATGCTTGGTTTGTAGAGTCGGTAAAATTGGTAAACAAACCAGACGATGTAATGAAAGCGCTGAATACTTTGGATACTAAAAAAGTGGCGGTTTTCAATGTTCACGAACATGAAAGCAAGTTCCAAAACGCGAGATTAAAGAAAGCTTTTGATACAACAGGAACTATTAAAGTTGTTACTTATAAGCCAAATTATATCAAATACAAATCAGAAAACAATGGAGATGGTTTAGCTGTTTTCTCTGAAATGTATTATAAAAATGGTTGGAATGCTTACATAGATGGAAAACTAACAGATCATTTCCCTGTTGATTATGTTTTAAGAGCAATGGAAATTCCTGCTGGAAAACATACTATCGAATTTAAATTTGAGCCTCAGATTATTAAAACTGGAGGAACAATTACTTTAATTAGTTCAATAGGAATGTTACTTCTTTTAGCTGGAGGAATTTATTTTGAGAGTAAAAATTCTAGCAAGAAAAAAGAAGCCTAGAACTTCTAAACTCTAAATTTGCACTTTAAAATAGAAAACTGATTTCCATTGGAACAAAAAAAACTCTTAATAATTACCTATTATTTTCCACCTGCGGGAGGACCTGGTGTACAGCGTTGGCTGAAATTTGTAAAATATCTGCCAGAATTTGATGTTCAGCCAATAGTTTATGTTCCAGAAAACCCAACTTATCCAATTGTTGATGAAGGTTTGGTAAGTGAAATATCAGATAAAGTAATTGTTTTAAAGAATAAAATTTGGGAGCCTTACCAATTGGCTTCCATTTTTTCGAAGAATAAAACCAAGAAAATCAGTTCTGGAATTTTTCCGCAAAAGAAAAAACAGACCTTCTTAGATAAGACTTTTCTTTGGGTTCGAGGAAATCTTTTTATTCCGGATGCCCGCGTTTTTTGGGTAAAGCCATCTGTTTCTTATTTAGAAAAATACATTCAAGAAAATAATATTGATACGATTGTGACTTCTGGGCCGCCGCACAGTTTGCATTTAATTGGTTTAGAATTACAGCAAAAATTAAAAGTAAAATGGTTTGCCGATTTCCGTGATCCTTGGACAACAATTGGTTATCATAAAGCACTTCGTCTATCTTCTTATGCAGAAAAAAAACATAAGAATTTAGAGCATAAAGTACTTAACTCAGCAGATGAAATCATTGTAACCAGTAAAACCACAAAAGCTGAGTTCGAGGCTATTACCAATAGGCCAATTACGGTAATTACAAACGGTTATGATATTGAAACTGTAGAAAGACAAACTTTAGATACGAAATTTACTTTAGCTCATATTGGTTCTTTCTTGTCTGATAGAAATCCGCCTTTTTTATGGGAGGTTTTGGTGGAATTACTGCAAGAAGTTTCAGAATTTAAATCTCATTTAGAAATTAAATTAATAGGTGCCGTAAGCCAAGAGGTTTTAGATGCTATTCAAGAACATCAATTAAATGATTATTTAAATTTAGTGGGTTACGTTTCTCATAAAGAAGCTGTCGCGCATCAAAGAAAATCTCAAGTCTTACTTTTAATAGAGATTAATTCCGAAGATACAAAAAGCATTATTCCAGGAAAATTATTCGAATACATGGTTTCAAACCGACCGATTATTGCCATTGGACCTCAAGGTTCTGATTTTGCAGACATCGTAACGCAAACCGATACCGGAGTATTTTTTGATTATTCTGAGAAAGCGAAATTAAAAAGTGTAATTTTGGACTTTTTTAATCAGTTTTTGGAAGGGAAGCTGCAATCACATGGGATTGGTTTACAGCAATATTCAAGAAAAAACCTTACCAAACAATTGGCACAGCTGATTAAAGGATAATCAATTAAACATTACATACAATCTAAACTCAAGAAATGGGTATTGTCTTAAATCAGTCTTTTAAAAACACTATAATTACATACATTGGTTTTGGTATCGGAGCCATTAATACATTATATCTTTATCCCGTTTTTCTTGGGGCAACATATTACGCCTTAACAAATTATATTACATCTGCAGCAAACGTAATTATGCCTTTGTTTGCAATTGGAATGCAAAATACACTTGTAAAATTTTATTCGCAATATAAAACAGAAGAAGAAAGAGAGCAGTTTTTGTCTTTTACAGCACTGTTTCCAATTTTAATGTGTATTCCGCTAGGACTTATCGGAATCTTCTTTTACGATGATATAACCGATTTTGTTTCTAAAGAAAATCCAGTCGTTCGTGAATTTATGCTTCTTATTCCGTTTATCGGAATCTGTATGGCTTACTTTGAGATTTTTTATGCGTGGGCGAGGGTTCACATGCATTCTGTTTTCGGAAACTTTATTAAAGAAGTTGGTTTAAGGCTGCTTTCTACATTTGCTTTAATTGGATTGTATTTTAACTGGATCAGTTTGGTTGAGTTTGTCTACGTAACTGCAGGTATTTATTTTTTGGCTTTCATTGTTACAATGTTTTATGCATTTTACATTAAAAAGCCTAATTTCCAGATTACAATACCAGAAAATGTAAAAAGTGTAATGGAGTATACTTTTTATATTATCTTATCAGGAAGCGTTGCTAATTTACTTCTAGATGGAGATAAGCTTATGCTGAATCAATACATGAAGATTGAAAATATTGCTTATTATTCTGTAGCAACATATATCGCTTTGGTAATTTCTGTTCCAAGCCGCGCGATGCACCAAATCGTGTATCCGATTACAGCAAAATTAATGCATGAAAACAAGCATGATGAGTTAAATCAGCTGTACAAAAAGACGTCAATTAATTTACAGATTGTCGGCGGATTTGTAATGCTGTGCATTTTTGTGAATATAAGGCAATTGTATGAATTAGTTCCAAAAGATTACAGCGGTGGTATCTCAGTTGTATTTATGATTGGACTTTCTAAATATTTTGACTTGATCTTAGGAAATAACAATGCTATTATTTTCAATACGAAATATTACCGAATGGTATTGTATTTAGGATTAATGTTGGTTGTTTTAACTGTAATTTTAAATATGTTGTTCATTCCTCATTTTGGAATTATGGGTTCAGCGTTTGCTACACTTTTATCTATTACATTATACAGTTTGGCAAAATTACTTTTTGTAGTTAAGAAGCTTGATTTGTATCCTTTTACCAAACAGACGATTCATTCAATACTGCTAACATTTGCATTGTTTTTAGTATTTTATTTCTGGGAATTTCCATTTTTTCAATTAATCAGTATTGCTTTAAAATCGATATTAGTAACTATTTTATATGTGTATCTAAACTATAAGTTCAAGATTTCGTCAGATATCAATAATGTTATTGATTCTATTTTCAAAAAGTTAGGTTTTAAAATTTGATCTGATTTTTCTGTAAAAAAGAAAACAATTTAAAAAATCGTAGCTTTTTTGTTTTTATATTTGTTAGAAAGGATAACTAATTTATTTCTAAATTTAATATGAGGATAAAAGTACTTAGGTTATTAGCTTTCTTTTTTGTTTTGTTTTCTTTTTCAGTAATTGCGCAGACCAAAAATCTGAAAAGCTCTGAAAAAGAAGCAGTGACAGTGAAATTAAAAGGTTATCCTGTAAAGCCTTTTAACGATACACTTTTTCTAGTATATCATAATGTCGGTTCTTTTTCTGCAAAAGAAAGAGCGCAATATATTACCAATAAGATTAAAAGGCTTTATAATGAGTCGTTCTTCGAAAAAGACTCTATAAAAATCATTCCTTCCGATGTTTCTATGGATATTGTATACCAGAGCGATTTGGTGATAATGTCTGTTTTAGAAGCCGATGCAAAAGCCGAAAACAGCACGGTAAGTGCAATTGCTAATCGTAATTTGGCTAAAATTAAAAGTGCAATAATTTATCAGAATGAAAATTATTCGCAGCTTCCTAAACGAATTGGTTATACGGTATTATTAACGCTTATAATTGGATTAGTCTTATTTTTGATATCGAAAGTTTTCAATTTCATAAAAAGATATATTGTAAAAAATAGAGTTAGGTATTTTAAAGGAGTCAGTTACAATTCAATTAATATATTATCTCCAGACAAGCAGCTGTTTTTGTTCCTTCGAATTTTTGGGATTATAAAGATAATTACGCTTATTTTAATAGTATATCTATCGCTTCCTGTTTTGTTCAGCATATTTCCTGCTACAAAAGAGTATACGACAACATTGCTCAAATGGATTTTAACGCCTGCTAAATTGGCTTTTATGGGATTTATAGGCTTTTTGCCAAGCTTGTTTACCATAATTGTAATCATCATTATTTTTAAATATTCACTGAAGGTTATTAAGTTTTTCTTTGATGAAATAAAATCAGAAAAAATTAAAATTGACGGTTTTTATAGCGATTGGGCACTGCCAACATTCAATGTTATCAGACTTTTAATGTACGCTTTTATGCTGGTCATTATTTTTCCGTATTTGCCAGGTTCAGATTCGCCTATCTTTAAAGGAGTTTCAGTATTTGTCGGAGTTTTGTTTTCGCTTGGTTCTTCAAATGCTATTGCCAATATGGTTGCAGGTTTGGTTATTACATACATGCGTCCGTTTAAAATAGGGGATTTTATTAAAATTGGAGAGGTAAGTGGAGAAGTAATCGAAAAAACCGCCTTAGTTACTCGAATTAGAACATCAAAATTTGAAGATATTACGATTCCAAATGCTACTGTTTTATCAAGCACCTCTACCAATTACTCGGCAAACACAAATCAGTCCACAAACGGATTGTTAATTCATACCACGGTAACAATTGGATACGATGTGCCATGGAAAGATATACATGCAGCTCTGATAGAAGCGGCTCTTAATACTGAAATGATAGAAAAGGAGCCAAAACCGTTTGTTTTACAAACTAGTCTTGATGATTTTTATGTTTCGTATCAGATTAATGTTTATACAAAAGAACCCACAAAGCAGCCTCGTATTTATTCGTCGCTTCATCAGAATATTCAAGATTCTTTTAATGCTGCTGGTATTGAAATTATGTCGCCACATTACGGTGCTTTGCGTGACGGAAACACCACAACGATTCCGCCTAATTATTTAAAAGAAGATTATGAATCTCCAGTTTTTACTTTTAAGAAGAAAGGTTAAATAATTGATAACGAGTGATTAAATTTAAAACTTTAACACTTGAATACTTTGTAATTAATTTAATAAAAATTAACTTTATCATGAATGTTTAGCAGTACTTTGCTCAAAACGTAGTTTTTTTTCTAACAAAATGACTAAATGTAGGTATTTTTTTTATTTTTTAGAATTAAGTACTTTTGCAGGAAATTACAAATAAAAGTGTAACCAGAATTAATTGTAGATTAGAAATTATGAAGTACAATCATCTCAGCCATGAACAAAGCATGCAAGTATTTTCTAATATGATATCAAACAAAGTTCATAATGGATTTACTTTAGAAGAAAGAAATGATGAACTGCTTTTTGCGGTTTTATCTAAAGGTGGAAAAGTGGTTAATCACAGTTTAAATTTTTTGATTTTTTGTTTAACTCTAGGTTTATGGTCATTTGCATGGCTGTATCTTACTTTTGAGGCTTCAAAACAGAAAAAGATTTTAGTGGCTATTGACGAAGATGGTCTTCCTTTTGAGGAAAGATGTCTGGTAGCTTAAGAACATTAAAAAAGTGAAATAAAATACAAAGCCATAAATACAAATTAATCCTTGTATTTATGGCTTTGTTATTTGAAAGCGATCACTATTATAATTTATCTTTTAAATAAACTCCCGTTACAGATTCTTTTACTTTTACAATTTCTTCTGGAGTTCCAGATGCCAATAGGTGACCTCCGTTTTCTCCTCCTTCAGGACCTAAATCAAGAATCCAATCGGCGCATTTTATTAAATCAAGATTATGTTCGATTACAATGATCGAATGTCCTTTTTCGATTAAAGCATCAAATGAAGCTAAAAGCTTTTTGATATCATGAAAATGAAGACCCGTAGTAGGTTCATCAAAAACAAATAAGGCTTTGTCTTTTGTAGCGCCTTTTACTAGAAAAGAAGCCAATTTAATACGCTGTGCCTCTCCACCAGAAAGAGTAGAAGAGGATTGCCCTAATTGAACATATCCTAAACCAACATCTTGCAATGGCTGTAACTTTTGAGTAATTTTTGCTTGCTTATTTTTTTCAAAAAAAGCAATCGCATCATCAATGGTCATGGTTAGAATGTCATTGATATTTTGATTGTCAAAAGTAACTTCTAAGATTTCTTTTTTAAATCGTTTTCCACCACAGGTTTCACAAGGCAACGAAACATCGGCCATGAAAACCATTTCAACATTTATAGAGCCTTCTCCTTTACAAGTTTCGCATCGACCTCCATCAACATTAAAAGAGAAATGTTTGGCCTGATAACCTCTTATTTTTGATAATTTTTCTTTCGCATATAAATCACGAATATCATCATAAGCTTTGATATAAGTAACAGGATTTGATCTTGAGCTTCTTCCAATCGGATTTTGGTCTACATATTCAATATGTTTAATTTGTGAAAATGATCCCGAAATCTCAGTAAATTGTCCTGCTTTTTCAGAAGCACTTTCCAATTTTTTCTGAACGGCAGGAAATAAAATTTTCTTTATTAAAGTACTTTTTCCACTTCCAGAAACACCTGTAACAACCGTTAGAACATCTAGAGGAAAAGTAACATTTATGTTTTTTAAATTGTTTTCGCGTGCGCCAATAATATCAATATGATTTTTGAATTTTCTTCTTTTTTTCGGAACAGAAATTTCTAAATCACCATTTAAATATTTTGCTGTTAAAGAATCCGATTTTAAAATTTCATTATAAGTTCCTTGTGCAACCAATTTTCCTCCAAAAGTTCCAGCTTCTGGACCAATGTCAATAATCATATCGGCAGCTTTCATAATATCTTCGTCATGTTCAACCACAATTACGGTGTTGCCAAGATCACGAAGAGAAAGCAGTACTTTGATCAGTCTTTCAGAATCTTTTGGGTGCAGACCAATACTTGGCTCGTCGAGAATATACATGGATCCAACCAAACTGCTTCCAAGAGAAGTTGCAAGGTTAATTCGCTGAGATTCTCCCCCCGAAAGAGTTGCAGAATTTCTATTGAGAGTAAGATAATCTAATCCAACTTCGGTTAAAAAAGACAAACGATTATTGATTTCGACCATTAATCGTTTGGCAATTTGCTGTTCGTACTGATTTAATTCAATGTTTTTGAAGAAAGTAACCAAATGTTTAATTGGTAAATCAACAAGATCAGAAACCGTTTTTCCATTAATTTTTACGTAAGATGCTTCTTCACGCAGACGTTTGCCTTTACAGACATGACATTTCGTTTTTCCGCGGTAACGCGAAAGCATTACACGATTTTGGATCTTATAATTTTTTTCTTCTAATTCTCTAAAGAAATCATTTAGCCCTTGGAAATATTGATTTCCAGTCCAGATTAAATCCTTTTGTTCTTCTGTTAGTTGAAAATAAGGCTTGTGAATTGGGAAATCAAATTTATAAGCATGTTTTACCAATTCATCTTTATACCAGCTCATGCTTTCGCCGCGCCACGGATAAATTGCACTTTCATAAATAGACAATGCTGTGTTTGGAATTACAAGGTCGGCATCAATACCGATTATATTTCCATAGCCTTCACAAACAGGGCAAGCTCCGTAGGGATTATTAAAACTGAATAAATGAACATTTGGCTCTAGAAAAGTCATTCCGTCAAGTTCAAAATTATTCGAATATGAAAATCTTTTCTCTGCATTTAATTCTTGCAAATAACAGAGTCCCTTGCCTTCAAAAAAAGCGGTCTGAACGGCATCTGCCAGACGATTGTAAAACTCTTCTTCTTCCTTTACAACAATACGGTCAATAATTAACAATATGTCTTTATTGTCGAATTGATGTAAATCTGAAGCCGAAAATTCATCTAAACGAATCATTTCATTATCAACCAAAATACGAGCAAAACCTTGCTGTAAAAGTACTTTTAGTTTGTCTTCGAGCTGTCTTCCTTCTTCAAGATGAATAGGGGCAAGCAACAGCCATCTGCTATCGAGCGGAAGACTTTTAACGTCGGAAATAACATCAGTAACTGTATTTTTTTTGACTTCCTGTCCAGAAATAGGAGAGTAGGTGCGTCCGATTCTAGCAAACAAAAGTTTGATGTAATCGTAAATTTCTGTCGAAGTCCCAACTGTAGAACGGGCATTAGTTGTATTTACTTTTTGCTCAATCGCAATAGCAGGAGCAATACCTTTTATGTATTCTACTTTTGGTTTGTCTAAACGGCCTAAAAACTGACGAGCATAAGATGACAAGCTTTCTACATAACGTCTTTGTCCTTCGGCATATAAAGTATCAAAAGCTAAACTCGATTTTCCTGATCCTGAAAGACCTGTAATAACTACCAGTTTATTTCTAGGAATAACAACATCTACATTTTTCAAGTTATGTACCTGTGCTCCTTTAATTATAATATTTGATTTTGGATCTATTTTAGAAAGGTCAATTTGCATAAAAAAGTCAATTTTTACAAAAGTAAACAATTTTGAATTGGATTTTGTTAAGGATTTAGTTCCAAATCTTAACTATTTTATCATAATTAAAATGCCTTTTGGTCGGCCTATTTAAGTTCAAAGAATTTGATTCTAGTATACAAAAACATGCTGCTTAAAGTCTTTTTGAGAAAAATATCAAATAATAATCAATTTATTCCGATAAAATTTGTAATTTGAATTTAGATTTAGTGCAATCGTTAAGTTTTATCTTGCTAATTATAAGTAAATTACGCTTTGTGTTTGAATTTTTTCACGAGCTTTTGTTTTACGGATTTTTAGCTCTTTTTAGGTAAAATTTATATTTATTGTACATTAATAAAAGTTTTACTAATAATAATTAATGATTTTATTTGCTTTTTAAAAGTAAAATTTGTTAAATTTGGTCACAATATTAACATAACCCAAAAAAGGCACGCCTATATAAGAAAACTACTTTTTAGAAAATACTCCAAATTTTAAAACAAAACTAAAAAAGTAGTTATTATGGCTGATCTGCATACTCCAGACGCTCTATTAGTAAAAAATTATGTTGACGGTAGCGAAGCTGCACTGGCAACATTAATAAAAAGGCACGAATCTAAGATATATGGTTTTATATATTCTAAGATTGCTGATAGAGATATTTCAAATGATATTTTTCAAGACACATTCATTAAAGTTATTAAAACTTTAAAAAGCAATTCGTATAATGAAGAAGGTAAATTCTTGCCTTGGGTAATGCGTATTTCTCATAACTTAATCGTAGATCATTTTCGAAAAACTAAGAAAATGCCAATGTACAGAGAAACAGAAGAGTTTTCTATTTTCTCTATTATGTCAGACGATGCATTGACAATAGAAGGCAAAATGATTGTAGACCAAGTCGAGATTGATTTAAAAAAACTAATCGAAGAACTTCCAGAAGATCAAAAAGAAGTACTGGTAATGCGTATGTATCAGGATATGAGTTTTAAAGAAATCTCAGAAGTAACTGGCGTAAGCATCAATACTGCACTAGGGAGAATGCGTTATGCGTTAATGAATTTGAGAAAAATAATAGAAAAACATCAAATTATTTTAACCAACTAATACTATTTTGATAATTAGCCCGTTATACTAGTATAAAACATTTTGAATAGTATGGGGAAAATTTACTCAAAAAAAGCACAAGCTTCTAAAAATCTTAAACCTAAAAAAGAAGTCGTTTCTTTTTTATTGAATTATTCTAAAGCCTTGACAGTAGTTAAGATTGACGATAAAAATTTTGAGATTATAGCTAACTAAACAGCCCACTGCTCCTGTCGGATGTTTATTAAAACAAACCAAATGGTCGTTTTGGTTGAAGAACTCACTGTTCGTATATTTCATTATACAAACAGTGAGTTTTTTGTTTGTTTATATTCATAAATAAAAAATATAAGTATTTTACAGCATTTTTCTTCTGTTTTGTTAAAATTTAATATTATGATGGGAATTAATGTGTTTATTTGTTTTTTAATTCTATTTTAGTTAAAAAACTATTTTTTTATTCGTTTAATGTGCTTTTTATAAGTGTTATTCGTATTGAGAAATTTGTTTGTTTAAAATAATAAACTAAGAATTAAATATTTAACCCCAAAAAACTATTTATGAAAAAAAACTACCCTACTTTATTTCGTTAGGTTTTGATGCTAATTTGATTTTGAGGAAAATATTTGAACCAGCAAATGTTTACTCAAGAAAATAGTAAGGATAATTTTTAAACCAGTTTAATTATCTGTTTTGCTATTTCTTAAAAGAAAATAAGAAAATCATTTAACCACCAAAACTCAACCGCAAAATGAAAGACAATATTAAAGTGCTGTCATGCTTATTGATGATAAGTATTGGCGCATTTGCACAGAAAGACAAAATTAAAGAAGCTCAGTCTTTATTTGATAAAGGAAATAGCCAAGAAGCTTTGGCAATTTTAACTAAAACAGAATATCTTATTCTTAATGCTTCTGATGAAGATAAATCAGATTACTACTTCTTAAAAGGAAACGTTTTAAAAGACTTAGCTGTAAAAAATATTGATGCAGCTAATAATTTTACATTAGCGTCGCAATCGTACCAAGATGTGTTTTTATACGAAAACGAATCAGGAAAATTTAAATGGACAGTTAAAGCAAATATGGCTTTAAAAGATATGAAAGCCAGTCTAGTAAACGGAGCAATGGCCGATTTTAATGCTGGAAAATTTAAAGAGAGTGCAGAAAAAAGTTATAAAGTATATCTGTTTGACAAAAAGGATACCCTGAACTTGTTTAATGCGGCGTCTTCATCTATCAATGCAAAAGATTTTAGTTCGGCAGTTACTTATTATGAACTTCTAAAGAAAATTAATTTTTCAGGAAAAGGGGTTTTGTACTATGCTACAAATAAGAAAACAAAAGAAGAAGATGTCTTTGTTTCGCCAAAAGCTAGAGAATCAGCAATTCAACAAGGATTCTATGAAAAACCAAGAACAGAATCTGTACCGTCTAAAAAAATAGAAGTAAACAATAATCTTGCTTATGCATACCTTGAAAGAAAAGATTATTCTAAAGCCGAAGCGGTATATAATTATGTTTTAGAATTGAATCCAAATTATGTAGATGCCTATATTAATCTGGCTTACTTAAAACTACAGATGAAGAAAGATTTAGCCGATGAAATTTCTTCATTGGGAACTACTCCAGCTGAGATGCAGAAGTACGATAAGCTTAGTGCAAGAAAAGATGATATTACAAGAAGTGCGATTCCGTATCTGAAAAAAGTGCTTACACTAGAGCCTAAGAATTCAGATGCAACAAAAACATTGCTAGGTGTTTATAGATCGCTTGATATGACAGCAGAATATAATGCTTTAAAAGCGGGAATGTAAATAAATTGGGTAATGAGAAAATTTGATAATTAGAAAATTTCTATAGATTCCGAACACATTGCCTAATTTTCTAATTGGCACACTATAGCACAAAGATTTTTAATCTTTGTGCTTTATTTTTTTGAAACTGTTTTTTCAAGTTCTTCAATGAGAGATTTCTTTCCGACCGTTTTGGTGATAATATCTTTTTCAAGATTCCATCCACGTGCTGGAGAATATTCTCGGCCATACCAAATAATTTGTAAATGCAAGTCGTTCCATAATTCTCTCGGAAATAATCTTTTAGCATCTTTCTCCGTTTGAGCTACATTTTTTCCATTAGATAAATTCCATCTGTACATCAATCTGTGAATGTGTGTGTCAACAGGAAAAGCTGGAACACCAAAAGCTTGCGACATTACTACACTTGCTGTTTTATGGCCAACCGCTGGTAAAGCCTCAAGCGCTTCGAAACTCTGCGGAACCTCGCCATTATGTTTTTCAATTAAAATTTCAGATAAACCGTGAATTCCTTTAGATTTCATTGGAGATAAACCACACGGACGAATAATTTCTTTAATTTCCTCGACCGACATTTTAACCATATCATACGGATTATCGGCCTTTGCAAATAATAAAGGTGTAATTTGGTTTACACGAACATCGGTACATTGTGCAGATAATAAAACAGCGATCAAAAGCGTATAAGGATCTTTATGGTCAAGCGGAACAGGTATAGTAGGGTAGAGTTCTTTTAATTTATCAATAACAAATTGTACACGAGCTTCTTTATTCATTTTCGTATTTTTAATGTTGTAAAAATAGTATAATTTTAATGATGTGCCTAATCCAGCTTTTCGTTTCAACTCCTCATTATGATAGCAACATTTTTAAGTATTTAAAAGAGCTTCCTTCGGTCGCTTTTTAAATACAAAAAATGTAAGCTATCATAATTCCGGGGTTTTCACTGCAATCTGGGGCATGAAAAAAGTTATGAGTTATAAGTTATGAGTTATCTTTGTTAATCTAAAGGCTAAAATCAACAATCTAAAATATAAAAATATGACAACATTAAAAGCAGGAGATAAAGCGCCAAATTTTTCAGGAATAGACCAAGACGGAAAAACACACAAACTGGTAGATTACGCAGGAAAAAAATTGGTTGTTTTCTTTTATCCAAAAGCGAGCACTCCAGGGTGTACAGCGGAGGCATGTGACTTGAGAGATAATTTTCATCGTTTTCAAGCTAATAATTACGAGCTTTTAGGAGTAAGTGCCGACAGTGCAAAAGCACAAATTAAGTTTAAAGACAAATATGAATTACCTTTCCCGTTAATCGCAGACGAAGACAAATCGGTTATTAATGTATTTGGAGTTTGGGGACCAAAGAAATTTATGGGAAGAGAATACGACGGAATTCATAGAACAACTTTTGTAATCGACGAAAAAGGAATTATCGAAGAAGTAATCGAAAAAGTAAAAACAAAAGAACACGCTTCGCAGATTTTGAAATAGAGATTTTTGTTTCAAGTTTTAAGTTTCATGTTTCAAGTTATCTGTTATGACTTATATTTAAACGCAAAGCACGCTAAGATATACGCAAAGTTCGCAAAGCTTTATATAGATTAAGCTTTGCGAACTTTGCATTTTTGGCATAAACGTAGACAAGAAAACTTAACGTGCTTTGCGTTAAAACTAAACGTCATGTAAAACAACTTGAAACCTGAAACAAAGAAAACTTGAAATAAAAAAAAGTCCCAAGGAGGGACTTTTTTATTATTGTTTATTTTGTTCTAATTCTTTCTCAGGATGATATCCAAAAAGATGATGTTCTTTAATGATTTCTGGAATTCCCGGAGGCAGCATTGGTTCCCAGCCCGTTTTACCTTGATTAATCATTTTTAAAATTTCTCTAGAGAAAACATCTAGAATATTTGGATCGTAATCTTCAATGTCAACCACTTTTCCGTTGAATTTAAAGAATTTGTATAATTCTTTCATTCTAGGATGAACCTTCAAATTGTTTGAATTCATTAATGAGCCATCTTCGTCTAACATTGGATATAAGAATACTTTCATATCGCGATAGAATAATTTTCCGAAAGCTTCCAGAATTCCACCACTTAAATGGCGGTAGTACTTCTCGTCAAAAATATCAACAAGGTTATTTACCCCCATTGCCAATCCCATACGAGCTTTGGTGTAGTTTGCAAAGTATTCTACAACTTTATAATATTCTTGGAAATTCGAAATCATAACGGTTTGACCAAGAGAACAAAGCAATTCGGCTCTATCCATAAAATCTCTTTCATCAATTTCTCCATCTGATCTTAAATTCGAAAGAGTAATTTCAAAAATTACAAGCGTATTGTTCTTTTCAACCTTATTTTCTTTAAGAAACATTTCTAAAGATTTCTCATACATATCCATGTTTACCTTTGTAACAGGACGGAAACTTCCTCTCAAAGCTAAAAGGTTCTTTTTGTATAAGATAGCTGCTGGTAAAATATTTTTTCCTTCTGGGTTAAACATTACGGCATCTGTCATTCCGTTTTTAACCAATTGTAAACTCATTAAACGATTGTCTACATCGGCAAAACGAGGTCCAGAAAAGTTGATGGTGTCGATCTCTAATTGATCTTTATCTAAGTGATCGTATAAATATCTAAGTAATCGTTTTGGATCATTGTATTTGTAAAAAGCACCGTAAATTAAGTTAACTCCTAAAATTCCCAGTGTTTCTTGTTGTAATCTAGCGTCAGTCTCTTTAAAACGAATATGAAGTATAATTTCGTTATAAGCTTCGTCTGGTTCAATTTGGTATCTAATTCCAACCCATCCGTGACCTTTAAATTGTTTGGCAAAATCTATTGTTGCAACGGTATTGGCGTAACTGAAAAAAAGTTTTGTTGGGTGTTTTTCTCGGCTTAAACGCTCTTCGATGATTTGTCCTTCATGGGTAAGCATTTTTTTTAAACGCTCTTCGGTGACATATCTTCCGTCATTTTCGGCTCCATAAACTGCATCACTAAAATCTTTATCATAGGCAGACATAGCTTTTGCAATGGTTCCCGATGAACCTCCAGATCTGAAAAAGTGTCTAACGGTCTCTTGTCCAGCGCCAATCTCAGCAAATGTTCCGTAAATATTTTCGTTTAAATTAATGCGTAACGCTTTGTCTTTTATAGAAGGAATCTGTTCGATGACCTTGTCACCCTTGAGTTTTATTTCTGTACCCATTTTGTTTTAAATAGATTTGTTACAAAGTTAGTAAATTAGGAGTCTAATGAAAGAGAAATAATCTATTTTTGTAAAAAAATTAAGTTCAATTGAAGGTTTATTTTTTAGGTACAGGTACTTCTCAAGGCATTCCAATTATCGGAATCGATCATCCAGTTTGTAAAAGCACTGATGCTAAGGATAAAAGGCTTCGTGTATCCATTTGGATAACATGGGACGAGCATTCTTATGTTATTGATTGTGGTCCCGATTTCAGGCAGCAAATGCTTTCTTGTGGATGTCGAAAACTCGATGCGATTCTTTTTACGCATGAGCATTCCGATCACACTGCAGGTTTAGACGATATTCGTCCGTTTAATTTCCGACAAGGAGAAATTCCGATTTACGGACATAAACGTGTTTTAGATAATCTAAGACGCCGTTTTGATTATGTTTTCGAGACCGTAAATAAATATCCAGGAGCTCCAAGCGTAAAAACAATCGAAGTGCAAAATAATGCGCCTTTTGCCGTTGGAGATAAAATGGCAATTCCGATAAATGCTATGCATGGTGATTTACAGGTTTTCGGGTACAGAATTGAAGATTTTGCTTATTTGACCGATGTAAAAACTATTGAACAAGCTGAAGTTGAAAAACTGAAAGGAATTAAAGTTTTGGTGGTGAATGCTTTGCGTGTTGAACCTCATGATACTCATTTTAATCTTCAAGAAGCGCTTGATTTTATTGATCTGGTTAAACCTGAAAGAGCCTATTTAACTCATATTAGCCATGTTTTGGGTTTTCACGAAGAAGTCCAGCAGAAGCTTCCTGAAAATGTTTTCTTAGCGTACGACAATTTAGAAATTACAATTTAATTATACCACACAATGAAAAAATCCTTAATGCTTTATCTTTTTATTCTTGCCATTTTAATGAATGTCTTTACTTATGCGTTCTACAGCGGTGAAGTAAAATTTGCGCAGAATAGATATGATAAAACAACTAAGAAACTAAGAGATAGTATTAATCTAGTAAAGACTCAATTGGCAGAGGCTGATTATTTTTCTTTAGAACATAATGAAAATGCACAAAATTACTTTGATAATAGCGCTTCTGGCGGAAAAGTGATTTTATATGAAAAATTGATTCCAGTTGTGACCGAAAAGTTATTAGATCTCAATTCAAATCCAAAAGGGAATCCTTATACAGGACAGGATATGATTGATGGAAAGAAATTCATCATCAATAAAGTAAAAATTTTAAACCACAGATGGATTATTGCAGATTACAGTAATGGTGAATTATGGGGAGAAGTCTTGTTAAAGTACTTTGTAGATAACGACGATAATATTACCTTTGAAGTAAATCAAACTTGGTTATATCAAAAATAGGATTTTATAATCCTATTTTTTTTTGAACTTTAAATAAATTTAGGATTATGAAAAAGATGTTTTTGTTTTTGATTATAGCAAGTGCAATTTCTTGCGGAAAAAAAGTTTCTCAAGAAAATACAAGTACAACTCCGAAAGAGACGCAAAAAGAAGTTGCGGTAGGAGGAGATTCCGATTCGCATGGTTGTAAAGCTTCTGCTGGATATACTTGGTCTACGCTTAAGAAAGAATGTATTAGAGTTTTTGAAAACAGCACAAGACTAAATCATGCTGAAGATGGAAAAACGTATTCTACTGTTTCCTACGTAATTTTTGACGGAAATAAAGCTGAGCTTTTTCTTGATACTCAAAAAGAATCAATCATCCTTGAAAGAAAATCGGAAGGTGATTCTTGGAAAAAAGATGATTTGGAATTAATTCCTTGGAAAGGGTATGTTTTAAAGAAAGCAGGAAAGATTATTTATACAGGAGAATAAAAGTAAAATGTAAAAAGTGAAATGTAAATTGGTTCAATCATTTTGCATTTCACTTTTTACATATTTAAATGATTTCTTTAATAAAATCAGAAGCAACAACCTGAGCAAATTCTTCATTTAAACTTGCTAAAGCTGTCTGGTGTATTAATTCGGCAGAGAAATCTTCTCCGTTTAAACCTTTTTTATTAAAAGTTGCTGTTGCATCAGAAACTAGGTAAACATTGTAACCAAAGTTTCCTGCCATTCTTGTTGTGGTAGAAACGCAATGATCTGTAGTTAAACCGACAATTACAAGATTTGTGATTTTGGCAGTGTCAATTAGCTCTTTTAAATTCGTTCCTATAAAAGCACTATTGACATTCTTTTTGATTACTGTTTCTCCTTCAAGAGGTTTTACTACATCTTGAAACTCATTTCCAGGATTTGTCTCGTTTAAAATCGAATTTGGATTTGAAGAACAATGCTGAATATGAAAAATAGGCAGTTTTTTGCTTCGCCAGATCTTTAGAAGTTCGCCAGCTTTTTCTTCTGCCGTAACATTATTACGTTCTCCGCCCCAATATGCAACATCATGAAAACCTTTTTGAATATCAATTAAAATTAATGCAGGGTTGTTAAGTTTTGTATTCATTTTAATTAAGATTTTAAAAATGATTTAGTTACTTTATCTAGTAGGCTATAACGTTCTAAGACGATTCCTAAGTATTTATGATACCTCAAGCCAGAGGTTTCTGCGTTTGCATTTTCATTTGCCATTTCAGCATATTTTTTGCCAATCTCTGCTTTAGAATTGTAAAAGTTTATTATTGCAAGTAAAGAGAAAGCAATATATTTTTCATTAGGAAATAACAATCCTGAAATTTTATTTTCCAGCATTTCTTCAGCTACTGGATATAAATCTTTGTATTGATTTTTAACTACAATTTCAGCATAATCTAAATACGATTGAGTAATTACATTTGGATATGTTTTTTCAAAATCAACAGCGTTTTTAAAATATTCAAGTGCTTTCTCGATATTGTTTTCAAGTTGAAAAATATTTCCAAAAGTATGATAAACAGCACCTTTGTTGAAGTTGTCGTCTGGATATTCATTTAGAACTTTACTTAATAATTCCTTCGCAACTTGTAAAAGCTTAGGCTTTTTAGTGTCAACTAATTCTATTGCTTGAATTTTAAGATATTGAGCTCTTCCATCTTTTCTGGCACGAGAAAGTTTCGCAAAGAATTCTTCTTCATCTGTTTTTGACCAAGATTTTCTACGATACCAATCTGTTGCCATAAAAAAAATATTTAGTTAAAAATTACGACCATAAACTACGACTGAATGCTAACTAAGCAACCAATTCTTAAAATCAAAGAAATTCTGAGGAGCAACTCCATGTCCAACGGGATATTCTTTATAAGTAAGCGGAATATTTAATTTTTCTAAGGCAGCAGGTGTTTTTCTAGCCCATTCAATTGGAATAACTTGATCTACAGTTCCGTGTGAAGCGAAAAACTTTAAGTCTTTGAAATCATTGTTTTCAAAACCTTCTTTGATGATTTCTTCGTTGAAATAACCACTCATTGCCACAACTCTTTGAATTTTTTCTGGATAAGAAAGCGCGGTTGCATAACTTAATATAGATCCTTGGCTGAATCCGATTAAAGTTACATTATTGGCATCAATTGGGTAATTTGCTACTAGTTCATCAATAAAAGTTGCAATTAAATCTCTTGAAGTTCTAGCTTGCTCGTTATCTGAAAATTTATTTTGGTCGGCATCAAAATTAATGGCATACCAAGCGTAAGCACCATATTGTAAATCGTAAGGTGCTCTTGCGGAAATGATGTAATAATTATCTGGAAGTTCAGAAGCAAAAGAGAATAAATCGGCTTCATTGCTGCCGTATCCGTGCAACAAAAGCAACAACGGGTTTTTATCTAAAATTACTTTTGGTTCTCTTATTTTATATTCTAAAGATAGATTCATTTTTTAATTGTGAGTTGTAAGTTGTGAATTGTAAATTTTTAGTCTCAGTCTCAGTCTCAGTTTTCAGTTCTTAACTTTGACAAAGTTTTTGACGTTTTTAGTTTAGAATTTGGTTCTTAAAAATTAACCAATCTTTTTAAACCATTTTTGAAATAAATTTCCAACTAACGGAATTGGTCTCATTTGTCCTTGAATGGCATTAAAGATTCCGAAAGTCCAAAGAATTGAAATACAGATCCACATTGGGAAAGTAATGAAGAAACTATCAAAATTGCTAATGATTGCTCCTAAAGAAATAAAGGTTAAAGATAAGCCTAAAGCCTGACGGATATGAAAAGAAGCAAAACTGTTTTTGTTTTCAGAGTTCATACTCATGGCGATTAAAACACCAATGATAAGAATGTAACTTGTAATAGCAATTGGTTTTCCTTCTTCGACTGAATTATTCATTTTATTATTTTGTAACTAATTGATTTTGATTTAAAATTCCATACACAGAACCTTTAAGTTCAGTTCCTAAAAAAGCAGAATTTTTAGATTTTGAAAGAATGTTTTCTTTTGTAAAAATTGATTTTCCTTCTGTTGCAAACAAAGTTAAGTTTGCTTTTGCACCTTCTTCGATAACATTGTTTTGTAAACCAAAAACGTTTCTTGCAGCAGTTAATTTTGCTACAATCGTTTCTACAGGTAAAACTGTCAATAAAGCTCCAAAAGCACTTTCTAAACCAATTGTTCCGTTTTTGGCAGTATCAAATTCCATTTTTTTGAATTCAATATCAATTGGGTTGTGGTCTGAAGTAATCATGTCGATTGTTCCGTCAGCAATTCCGTTAAGCAAAGCTTGTCTATCAACTTCTGTCCTTAATGGCGGAGTAACTTTAAAACGAGTATCAAATCCGTCCAGTTTTTCATCAGTTAAAACCAAATGATGTACAGATGCACTGCAAGTTACGTTTAAACCTTTCGCTTTCGCTTCTCTAATCAATTCAACCGATTTTGCTGTAGAAATTGTCGGAATATGAAGTTTTCCTCCAGTATATTCCAGTAAAAATAAGTTTCTTGAAATTTGCAGTTCTTCGGCTAGGTTTGGAATTCCTTTTAAACCTAATCTTGTAGAAACAATTCCTTCATTAGCAACTCCATTTCCTTTAATGTTTGGGTCTTGAGAGTAAGCAATTACCAATCCGTCAAAATCTTGTACATATTGTAAAGCGATTTTAAGAATATTAGCATTGTCAATACTTTTGTTATAATCTCCAAAAGCGATTGCTCCCGAGTTTTTCATATCAAAAAGCTCTGCCATGTCTTTTCCTTCACTGGCTTTTGTTAAAGCGCCTATTGGGAAAATTTCTGTTGCAAAACCATTTGCTTTATTTTTTACAAAATTTACTTGTGACTGATTGTCAATAATTGGCAACGAATTCGGCTGTAATGCAATTGCTGTAAATCCACTTTTTGCTGCCACGTTCAGTCCGTTTGCGATCGTTTCTCTGTCTTCATAGCCAGGTTCTCCAAGAGAAACACTGCTGTCAAACCATCCTTGAGAAACATGAAGATCGTCAAATCGTACCACTTCTGCATCGTCATTTGGAAGCGAAACGCCTATTTTTTCTATTACACCATCCGCAATTAAAAGATCAACGGTCTGATTGTGAAACGGACTTTTTGAGTCGATAATTTTGGCGCTTTTGATGATTAGTTTCATATGTAGATATTTTTTTGTCGTAAAATGATTTTTGTAAAAAGTAAAATGCCTTTAAAAGAAGCGCAAATTCTATTTCACAAATTTTATAATTGCCATTTCTAATGCTAAAAATAACAGTGCAAAGATAACAAACCATTTCCAAATTTGGCTGTCAGTTCGTTCTGTTTGTAGTGTATTAAAAATAGTTGAAATGGTATCGGCTGTTTTGAAATCAGAAACTACATTAGTGTTTACTTGACTCAAATCACTTTCGGTTCTTTTGTAATTAAAACTAATGTTTTCAACCCATTCTTTTTTATCGAAAACACTATAATTTCCAGCTGTTTCAGGGAAATCATTAAAGGTTAATTTGACTTTATTATTTAAAATCTGCTGAATCGGAATAAACGAATCGTCTGTTCCTTTTACTTCCAAAATAGCATCTTTAGTCAATAAAACGTCAACAAAATAAGGCTGATTATTTCCAATTGTTAAAGCATTTACACCAGTTTTTTGATTGTTTTGAGCGATTTTATAAAATAACGGAACAATTAAAGGCGATTGCTGAAAATTTGAGTTGGCACTGTTTATTGGTGCTGTAAAAACCGTTATTCCAGAAACCTGATTTTGAACAGTAGTTACAAAAGCGGTTTGATCTTCAAACGAAAGAACGGCAGGATAAGAACTCGAAACGGCAAATGAACTATTTACTTTAGGATATTGGAAATTGGTTATTTTGTTTTCGAAAACGCCCGAAAACAAGGGATGATCAAAATTAATTTTAGTAATCAATTTAGCGTTGGTCTCTAAATTTCCAAATTGAATTTTTCCGAAATTCCCCAATAATGCATTTAAGCTAGAAAGAGAAGTTTTCTCAGACGGAATCACAACTAAATTTCCGCCTTTAGAAACAAAAGCTTTCAAAGTGGTTTGTAGTGCTTGCGGAATATCAATTAATTCATTTAGAATAATAGTATTTTGCTTTTCTAAACTATTATAATCTAAAGCACTAATTGAGTAGTTGTTATAATTGAATTCTGCTGAAGTATAAATTCTCGACAAGAAATTGCTTTTTTCGGGTTCGCCAATACTGATAACGTTTGTTTTTTTGTTTTTTGAAATGCTAAAAAATAATTTGTTGTCGTAAGTAAGACCGTTGTCTTCAATTAGTACATATCCGTGAAAAGCTTCTTTCGGAATGGTAAAATTGATTTTCTTTTTCTTCGTATCAAAATTGACAATAGTTTTGGCAATCAGTTTGTTTTGATTGTAAAGTGCCGTTGAAACAGGTTTGAAATCTTCGCCATAAGCTGATAAATTGATGCCAATTTCGTAGAAGTTTTCTAAAGTTTGATTGATGTAGACGCTGTCAATTGAAACATTGTTTTTTTGTTCTGCTTCAGGAACTATGAAGTATGGTTTTTCGTCGAAATCTATAGTTTTAATAGCTGCTTCTTTTAAACCAACAGCATCGGTGATAATGACAATGTCTTTTTTATGAGCCGATTTGTGTGCTTTAATTTTGGCTGTAATTGCTGAAAGATCAAAAGGAGAAGCGCTGTATTTTAAGTTTTGTAAAGCGCTCTTAGACGATTTAATATCGGTATTCCAGAAGTTTTCGGTGTTGGTTAAAAGTGAAAACTGAGTGTTTTCTGGAGTGTTTTCAAGTAATTCTTGAACGGCTCTTTTTAGTAATTCTCCCTTTTTGCCTTTTGCCTGCATACTGAAAGAATTATCCAATACAATATACATCTCATTTGAAGCGTTCTTACTGTCGGCAGCTTCAAAAAAAGGCTGTGCAAACGCAATAATGGCACAGGTAAGCAACAGTAAACGTGTCGCTAATAAAAGACGCTTTTTAATTTTAGAGCTTTTACGAGTCTGAATAGCAAGCTCTTTTAAAAATCGGACGTTGGTGAAATAGGAAGTTTTAAATCGTCTTAATTGAAATAAGTGAACCAAAATTGGAACAATCAATAAAAACAGAAAGTATAGAATTTCGGGATGTTTAAAATGCATTCTGGCTTCGATTTACTTCACTACGTTTTGTTTTTCGCGAAGATGCAGGTCAAAAATACAAATTAAAATTATTTAAACCATATAAGTTCATATAGAGATTATAAGGAAATAGCAAATAAAGACTTACATAACTTATATGAACTTACACGGTTCTAAAAAAATATCAAAAAATGTAACTTTTGTAATTTCTTTGTAACTTAGGAGTTCCTTCAAGCAGATATTATTGCTTATTTTAGCTAATTCAAAAAAAATAAAAATAAACTATGAAAAAAATATATCTAGTATTATTTTCGGCTTTATCATTAACTGCGGTTAAAGCTCAAAATAAATTCAATTTATTGGTTGGAACTTATACCAATACTTGTCAAAGCAACGGAATTTATGTGTACGATTTTGATGCTTCGACAGGAGATTATAAATTGAAGGGATCTTCAGAGAATGTTGTAAGTCCGAGTTATTTGTCGGTTTCAGCAGATAATAAGTTTATTTATGCCGTAAACGAAAATGGAACTCAAAGTACAGTAAGTGCTTTTTCATATGATTCGCAAGCTGGAAAGATCAATCTTTTGAATAAAAATGATGCTTTAGGGGCAGATCCTTGCCACTTAATAAATGATGATAAAAATGTAATTGCTGCCAATTATTCTGGCGGAAGTATTGCTGTTTTTAAGAAAAATCCAGACGGAAGTATTACAGAAGTTCAGCAGTTGATTCAGCATGAAGGAAAAGGACCAAATGCAGCACGTCAGGAAAAAGCTCACGTGCACATGGTTATGTTTTCTCCAGACAAAAAGTTTGTATTGTCAAATGATTTAGGTTTGGATAAAGTGTTTATTTACAAATACAATCCAACTGCAAAAAATGAAATTCTGACTTTAAAAGGAAGTGTTGATGTAAAACCAGGAAGCGGACCAAGACATTTAACTTTCAGTAAAGACGGAAAATTTGTGTATTTGGTTCAGGAATTGGATGGAACTTTAACAACATTAAGTTGGGATAAAACGGGAAGTTTAAAAGTAGTTGCAGAAACAAGTATCCTTCCAAAAGATTTTAAAGGAGGAACAGGAGCAGCGGCAATTAAACTTTCGCCTGACGGAAACTTTTTATATGTTTCAGACCGTGTAGATGCCAATGCTATTTCAGTTTACAAAATTCTTAAAACAGGAGCTTTAGAATTGGTAGAGCAGCAAAGCACTTTAGGAAAAGGTCCACGCGATTTTGCAATTGATCCAACAGGAAATTATCTTTTAGTAGGACATCAATATACTAATGATATAGTTATTTTTAAGAGAGATATAGCAACAGGAAAAATTACAGACACTGGAAGACGAATCCAGATGTGCTCGCCAGTTGGGCTGTTGTTTACGAAAATTTAGTTAAAAAAGGTTCTAAGGTGCTGAGATGCTAAGCTTCTAAGCTTTTAATAAAAAAGGGTAAAGATTCAAAGAATCTTTACCCTTTTTTAGTGTTATATAAAAAACTTAGAACCTTAGCAACTTAGTAGCTTAGCATCTAAAAAAAAATTATTTTTTCTTCTTCTTTTCATTTCTCGTCTTCAGCATATTTCTGTTAACAGAACCATGTGTTTTCTTTTTTGTTTTTGAAGGCCCGCCAAGATTGACTTTTTGGTTCTTTTTAGATTTTTCGTGAAAAGCGCCGTCACCTTCTAGTTTCGGTTTTTTCATTAAAAACTTTCTTGGTAATTTATCTTTTTCAGCTTCAATAAGCTTTTCTGAAATTTCTACTTCTTCAGGGAAATCAGCGATTTTAAGTTCCTGATCCATTAAAAGTTCTGTTGCTATTTTGAATTCTTCTTCTCTTGGAGTAACAAAACTGATTGCTGTTCCTGTTGCGTCTGCACGTCCTGTACGACCAATTCTGTGCATGTAAAGCTCTGGTTCTTCTGGAAGTTCAAAGTTGATTACGTGTGTAATATTAGAAATATCCAAACCTCTCGCCATAACATCGGTTGTAATTAAACCACGAAGATTTCCTTCTTGGAATTCAGCCATTGTACTCAAACGATAATTTTGAGATTTATTAGAGTGAATTACACCAAATTGTCCGTCAAAAAGCTCATCAATACGATTGAAAAGCATATCTGAAATCTTTTTGTTGTTTACAAAAACTAGAATACGACTCATACTTTCGTCAGTTTCTAGTAAGTGCTTTAAAAGATTTACTTTGGTATTGAAATTCGGAACATTATAGGTAATCTGAGTAATTTTCTCAAGAGGAGTTCCTGATGGTGCTAATGTTACTTCTTCAGGAAAATCAAAATAATCATTTAAAAGATCATCAACTTCATCTGTCATCGTTGCCGAGAATAGAATATTTTGACGTTTTGTTTTCATCATTGCAAAAAGCGAAGTTAGCTGTGGTCTGAAACCTAAATTTAGCATTTCGTCAAACTCGTCGATAACCAGTTTTTGTGTTTCGTCAAAGCGAACTACGGCATCAAGAGCTAAGTCCATAGTACGTCCAGGAGTTCCAACTAAAATGTCAACACCTTCGTAAACGGCTTTTTTCTGTGTATTTATGTTTACGCCTCCGTAAATACCTAAAGTTTTAACCGACATATATGTAGTCAATTTTTCTACTTCTTCAACCACCTGAACTACTAATTCGCGGGTTGGCACAAGGATTACGATTTTTGGGGTATTGGTATGTGTAAATTTGTACAGCTTTAAAAGAGGTAGTAAATAAGCAAATGTTTTACCGGTTCCGGTTTGTGCAATTCCCATCATATCACGACCAGACATGATTACAGAAAAAGATTTTTCTTGAATAGGAGTAGGCGTAACAAATCCTAATTCGTCAACTGCTTTTTGTAATGATTTTGGAAGATTAAATTTTTCGAAAGTGCTCATTTGCTTTAAATTTTGTGCAAATGTACGTTAAATTCATGGTTTGTTTATCAAATTCTTAAAATCATCTGATAATTTATTAATCTAACTGTTTAATTTTCAATATTAAAATCCTTCAAAAACTCCTAATCCAAACAAAGCAAAATCGTATTTTACAGGATCTTGGGCATCCATTTTTCTTAATTTGGTATCTAATTCCAATAAAGCTTTAGCATCATTTTGCTTTCGCGAAAGAATTCCAAGTTTTCGAGCAACATTTCCAGAATGAACGTCAAGAGGACAGGATAAAACAGATGGTGAAATGCTTTTCCAAATTCCCAAATCGACTCCTTTTGTGTCTTGACGCACCATCCATCGCAGATACATGTTGATTTTTTTTGCCGCTGAATTGTTTAACGGATCTGAAATATGTTTCTGAGTTCGAGCTAAATGATCTGTTTCGAAGAATATTTTTTTGAATTCACTTATACTTTTCTGTAGACTGTCTTTTTCCTGATTTTTAGCAAAAACAGATTCTAGTCCGTTGTGATTTTCGTAGATATGTTTTAGGCCTTTTATGAAACCTGCAAAATCATGTCCGTTAAAGGTTCTGTGTACAAAAGTTTCTAGTCTTGCCAAGTCTTCATCGGAATGTGACATAACGAAATCGTAAGGTGTGTTTCCCATTAATTCCATCATTTTATGCGAATTCTTAATAATCATTTTACGGTTTCCCCAAGCAATAGAAGCACTAAGAAAACCAGCAATTTCAATATCTTCTTTTTGAGTAAAGATATGCGGAATTTGAACAGGATCACTTTCTATAAAATCCTGATTATTATATTGGATGACTTTTTCGTCTAGAAATTCTTTGAGTTCTGTACTATTCATTTTTAGTAAGGTCTTTGGCGTAAAATCCGTCTTTTAAATTATTGGTGCGCATTTGCGGAATAATATGATAATATTTTTCAAAATAATCCAGTTGCTGTTTGTCAACACAAGGAAGCCCACCATTACCATTTGCCCAGAAAAAATTATTTTTTACAGGAGAATTATATTTTAGATTTCCTAACTGAATAGATTCAAAGGTAGTGTTGCTTTTTGAGTTTTGATACGGAAAAAAAATATTTTTTATGGAAAAATTGCTGATTTTCAACATGAATTTATGACTGGAAAATCCATTAAGATTTACAGAGAAAAACAGTACAATGCAAGTTGGAAAAAGGGATGCGATGAGAAAATATTTGATTGTATTTTTGCCATAAAAAATACATGTAAAACAAAAGAGGGAAAAAAACAATATAAAGTTCATAAAGAATCGATACTGAGGCGAAGTCAATCCTAATAGGAGTAATTGTAAGACCATTACAAAATAAAGAATCCAAAGCGCTTTTTTGTTTTGGTATTTATAAATGAAAAAAGGCACAATCAGTATTAAAAAAACACTTATTTTATTGAATAACCCGTGCAATTTTGGCATAGAGAGCCAATGTAAAAATAATTCGGCAAGAGTCATTTTATTGTATTGTGCTGCACTTACAAAAAAGCCATAGTACTTAACCTGATCGTAATAAAAATCTTGTATTACATTCGGAATTGCATAATCTGCTGTAAAAGAATTAATCTTTGAAGGAAAAATTGGCGACCCGCAGATAATCATATTTTTTATTATAAAAAGAGCGGCAATCAAAATGGTGAGCATCGCTGGTTTTAGCAGTTTTTTTGAAAGTGAGCTAAAATGATAACCCAAAAGAATAATTGGGATTACAGCAAAAGTTAAAGTCGTATTTTTTATATAAAGCAGAAACAGAACAAGTATTAAAATAAGATTGAAAGTTTCAGAATTTGTGTTTTTAAAATTTTCTAAGAAATAGAAGAACAGAATAAATGAAAAAACATAAACGGGAATATCTGGGGAAGGCGCACTTATGAATTGAAAAAAGAAAATATTGAATAAAGGCAGTAATCCGACTAGTAAATAGTTTTTATTGTCATTTTTGTTGTATTCGTTGAGTTTTTGAATAGAAAATACATTTCCTAATAATAAGCAAAAGCCACTTAAATCATTAAAATTTTTGTATAAAAAAGAAAAGCTAAAAACACTTTGCGTAATATGCCAACCGCTTGTCTGTCCATAAAATAAATGAAGATTTACAAGTCCTTTTACAAAGCCATATTCGTTAAGCCATTTTATAGTTTGAATATAATAGGATTCATTATCAATTACAAAAGGAATTGAAGAACATTGTAAAATAATAAGAACTGAAATAACAGTTAGAATAATTTGTAAGCTTTTTTGTAACTGCTGTAATTCTAATAAAAATGACTTATAAACATTAATAATCTGATTGTAAAATTTCAGCAATAAAAAAACATTCAGAAGTAATAAAACGATATGAAATTCAATATTAATTCTTCCAAAAATAGCCCAAATGCTTGCAAGAATAGTTGCTGAAAATAATCCTAGGATAGAAGTAATTACAAAATTTTTAGTATTGAGGTTTAGTATCTTATCCAAACCAAAACCTAAATTAATGGTTGTAAATAAAATATATATCCAGCTAATCGCAATTAGAATCATTAATTAAGAATTTGTCCGTCGGACATTACTAATTTTCTATCGGCCATATTAGCTAATTCTTCGTTGTGGGTTACAATTACAAAAGTTTGTCCGAATTCGTCTCGAAGCTGAAAAAATAATTGATGCAAGTTTTCGGCAGAATGTGTGTCCAGATTTCCCGAAGGTTCGTCTGCAAAAATGACATCTGGTTTATTGATTAAAGCCCTTGCAACTGCTACACGCTGCTGTTCTCCGCCCGAAAGTTCGCTAGGTTTATGATTGATTCTATGTGAAAGTCCGAGATAAGAAAGGAGTTTTCTTGCTTCTTCTTCCGTTTCGGCTGTTTTTTTTCCTGCAATATGAGCCGGAATACAAACGTTTTCTAAAGCTGTAAATTCAGGCAATAGCTGATGAAATTGAAAAATGAAACCTAAATTCAAGTTTCTAAAATCAGATAAAACTTTGTCTTGCTTGCTTTTCTTTTTGAAGTAACGATTATAGTAAAAAAATAATAGAAGAGAAGGTATGAGAATTATTGTCCAAGTACCATAGCCGAAAATGTTGTTTTCTATTTTACTTCTAAAAAACAATACAAACACTGCCAATAAAACGAAATAAAAGACTCCTAACCAAGTAATGATTTTGAAGGCTTTTTTCTGATTTGAATTATCGTTTTTGATGTCTTGCAGTTCTAAAACATTTTTACCATTGATGGTTAGAGATGAATCTGGGTTATGGTCTGGTTTATCAAGAGTTCCTAAAATCTGCAATAAAGTAGTTTTACCAGCACCCGAAGCTCCAACTATAGAAACAATTTCGCCTTTTTTAATATGTAAATCAACTCCTTTTAAAACTTCAAGTTTGTCGTAGAATTTATGTATGTTTTTTGCGTGTATCATGTAGTGAAACTGTTTTTACAAAGAAACGAAGATTATGGTCAAAATCAAATTCTAAAAATCAAATTCCAATATGTAAAAATCCAAATTCAAAAAGAGCGGAGTGACTTTTCTAAAATCGGTACATAAATTGATATGGGAATCTTGGAAATTAAATTTAATAAATAAGTAAAACTACTTTGCAGAATTATTTTTAATTTCGATTAACTTAAAAGTGAATGTGTTATGCAAGATTTAGAAGTTGCAGAAGATGATAGAATGTCAAAACTGCTTATCGGGTTGGTTTTGGACGGAATTGGTATGATTTCTTTTTCGATCCCGTTTCTAGGCGAGTTTTCAGATGTTATCTGGGCGCCAATTGCTGGTATTATAATGGCAAGAATGTATAAAGGAAGAGTAGGTAAGGTTGCCGGGGTTTTAACTTTTCTGGAAGAGATTATTCCGTTTACTGATGTGATCCCGTCTTTCACTTTGACGTGGATTTATACTTATTTTTTTCAGAAAAAATAAAAAAGACGGCTCAAAGCCGTCTTTTTCTGTATGTTGCTATTGCACAATGATTTTCTTCACATATTGTGTTTTCTTTGTCTGAGGATTTACGACTTTAATCAAGAAAACTCCTTTTGAGTGTAATTGAATATTCTCTTGTGTGTTTCCTCTAATTTTTTGCTTTAGCAATTCTTTTCCAAAAAGATCATAGATTTTTAAATCTGAAACTTCTGTTTCTTCGCTCTCAATCAGTACTGAGAAAGTTCCTTTACTTGGAATTGGCCAAACGTTAAAAGCATTATTTTTATTTTCTTTAATACTATCGTCTGTTCCCAAAGTTAAACTTTGTCCGCTAATGACGTTTACTTTTCTTTTCATAGTTCCTCCTTCAGAATCGGTTACAGTAAATTCAAAAGAGCACAATCCGTTTGAAGCAGGAGTAAAGGCAACAACATTAGTATTTAGAGTTGCGTTTCCGTTTATTGCATTTGAAATTGCATAAGAAACACCATTTGTAAAACCTCTAGATAATTTTTGAATATTGATGTCTATTTTGTTTCCGTTTGGAGATTCGTAATGAGGCAAAGACATCCATTGTAAATATTTGTCTAGATTGGTATAACCATCTAAATCAGGATCTGCGTTAGCGTCTGAGAAATCTCCAATTGCAGAGTTTACATTTGTTCCAATGATGTTTTCCCACCAATTTGGCAGTCCGTCCTGATCTGAGTCCCAATTTGAATCTCTAACTTCTGTTGGATAACTTTCAAAACCTCCAGCATCAGCTTCATTATCAGGGAATCCAGGTTTTCCTGTTACGCTTCCAACTGCAGAATATGTTCCGTTTAATGTTTCTGAGATGATTCGCTGATCATGATCATCAAATTCAGGCTGTGTGCATCCAACATCAGAAAGAACAATTTTATATGCATTTTTTGCAGATTGGGTAGTTACATAAGAAGGAAAAAATGGTGTATTGACGAAGTTATCGTAGGGAACTGTATTGCCTGAGGCTTTTCTTCCAAGGGTTTGATTGTTCTCATCGAAATATCCGGGCATTACATTTCCGTTAAAATAGCATCGCTGCATTCCTGTTCCAACGCCTTCATTTTGCTGATTGAAAGCAACGAATATTTTTGATCCAGCTCCAGGTTTATAATAGTTGTTTACGAAATTAACTTCTTTTGTTCCTCCGTCAGTTGTTCTTCCTCCCCAGTTGTAAACCACATTATTGGTAATATCCATTCGTCCTGTATAAGCGCCACTGCCGTCTAATCCGCCACCAAGACTCCAATTTCTACCATAACAATGTGCTAATAGATTATGATGAAAACTTCCTATATCGCCGCCAATTGTGGCAGCATAACCGTGTTCTGTTCCTGCTGGGTAATTTTGGTGATTTGCTGCATTTAGAGCTTCAGAAATAAGTGTTCTTTGAAGAGTTATATTTTTCCCAGATCTTGAACTGAAAGATTCATCAATCGTCCAACTAATAGAGCAATGATCAATGATGCTATTATCAGCTCCTGTAAGTCCCATTCCGTCATAAGTTGGTCCAGCGCCAATTCTAACTCTTAGATTTTGCACGACGGCATCATTTCCTGTCACGCCAAAAGGAGCAGAACGAATACAAATTCCTTTTCCTGGTGCAGTTTGTCCAGCTACAGTTACGTAAGGCTGGCTTAAAACAAGTCGAGATTGCAATTGAATGACTCCAGAAGTATTAAAAACAATTGTTCTTGGACCAATATCATTTGTAACAGCTTCGCGAAAACTTCCTGGACCGCTGTCATTGAGATTAGTTACAGCCACTACTTTTCCGCCACGTCCTCCACGTGCAAAACGGCCATATCCTTCAGCATCAGGGAAAGCGAGTTGGGCTGGACGAAAACGCCAAACATTTCCCTTTTCAACTCCGTTTGCTAAAACTTCGTCAATACGCCAATAATAAGTTGCGCCTGTATATAATCCATTTACTTGATAAGAATTGTTGGCTAGAGCTTGATTTCCTTTGAATTCTGGAGAAGATGTTGTAGCATTGTCAACAGCTGTTTGGTCTGTTCCAAAATAGACATTATGAGAAACAGCACCAGAACCGACAGTCCATTGCAATAATTTCCCAGTAGATGTTAATTCTACATGTTCGTCGTTTTGTTTCGGATCCGGATTTGTTGCTTGATGCGAAATATTAGGTGTATTTAATTCAAAACCATTAAAGATGAAGTTTTTAACACTTTCTGTTCCTGAAGTTTCTGCGGCGATTAGAATTACAACATCGTTTCCTGTCGTAGCTTGAAATTTTAAATAACTAGATGCTGCATCGGCAGTTTTTGTAGCTCTTACGGTCGGAATTAGATTATCAACTACCAAATTTCCATTAACAGAAATATCAATTGGACTGAAGGTACTTGTCGTTGGGCTGTCAACGTTGTTGAAGAAAGTTAATAATGTATGTTCTCCTGTAGCTAAACCGCTTATTTTAAGTTCGATTTGAGCACCTAGATTTGCGGTCGTGCCTTTTACTGTAAGTCCGTCACAGACCAATCTGGCATAGTAAGGAGCCTGAATTCCCGCTTTATACCAGTTGGTTCCTAAAGCATCTCCGTTGTTTCCAACGCGAGTAATGGTAAATGTAACTCCATTTTCAGTATAGGCGCTAGTGTTGCCAGAAGCGATTACCCAAGCGGTATAATCAGGGTCGTTTACTTCTGCTTTAGGTCTTCCTGACTGATCAAAATCAATTTTTACAACCGGATTTTGGGCAAAAATTTTGTTTACCGGAGTAATTAGGCAGATTACTGCCGCTACTACGGAGAGTTTTAAGTAATTTTTCAGCATGTCAAATTGTGGTTTGGTTAGTAAGCAATAATTTATGTCGAAGAAATTAAAAGACTGATTGTCAGTTATGAATAATTAATTTCGACTATTGTAAAGTTTATTATTACTTAAAATAAAACCATCCTGCACAATGCTGTTCTGCTTGATGCATTATTGTGAAATCTAGCTAAAAACAATAGTATTCTCTTCTTTTGCGATAATTTTTTTAATACTCGATATCTGATAAATATAGGGATTGATCAAAATAAAGCTTATAAAATATAATTAATTGAAGAAAATGAAAAGGAATTAAAAAATAAGAATGAAGGAAAATCTTAACCAGAACAGTTTTTGAAATTTAAAAGAGAAGAAGAGGAAGGTTAATCTTTAAATAAAAATCCAAGTCCCATATTTTTAAGCATTTTCTTTTCGAAGTTCCAAAAGAATTTGAACTGTCCAAAAATTGTTCCGATGGCTACCAATAAAACCTGATAAATTGGAAAGATAATAATAAGGCGGATAAGTGTAAACCAACCTCCAAAATCTTCTTTAGTAATTCCTAGCCAAACGCAGAAAGGTTTAGACAGCCAAGCAGATGCCGATCCTGTGATGGCAAAAACGATAAGTATAATTACGGCTTGTAAATTGGAGGTGATTCCCCAACGCTTTTTTAATCTGTTCATTGCTATTTGTAATGATTACAAATATAGTGTATTATCTTGATGGAACATAACCCCAAAGCTTTTGTTTGTAAGTATTTTGAAAATAAATCATGTAATTGTAAATTAAGTAATTTACTTCGTAGCCATAATGAATGTCTGGACGATAATCTATTGACATTTCATACAAATTTGGGTTATAACGCTGTGGCTGTAAAACACGATTATTCCATTCTGTAACATATAAAATGTTTTTGTTTTCAAGATATTGTAATGAATGATAATTTCGAGGGTAGGCTCTGGAAACAAGCCAATTGCTAAATCCGTTGTCAATAATTATTACTTCGTATTCAAGAGAATCATTTGCAATTCTGACAGTATCACTTATTTTTTTTGCGGCGACATTATCCGTACTTGCAACCTTCTGAGAAGAAGAAGAACAAGCAATAATAGTAAGTAAAACAATTAATATGGAAATGCATTTTTTCATAGCCTAAATTTACGATATTTTTTTTAGGTTAAGAGAGGCAAAGGTTCAAAGTAACAAAGGTTTAACATTCTTTTGAAGGTTCTAAGGTGCTAAGTTTCTAAGCTTTCTTTTTGGTTGTGTGCATAAAAGTAAAAAGCTGTTTGCGAAGCAAACAGCTTTAAAAACTTAGTATCTTAGAAGCTTAGAACCTTAGTGTCTTAACTATTTACTCCCAAACAATTTTCCAATAAAACCTGCAATTCCTCCTTTACTTTTGGTAACTACAAGAACATCGGCAACATCAACTTTTCCGTCGTTATTTTGGTCGAGGCCGAATTGCATTCCGTATTTTGAAATGGTATCCATTATTCCAGAAGCTTGTCCGCTGTTTCCTGAAATGGAGTTTATAATATCTGAAATTTGAAAACTGTTATCGTTTGGGTCTTTTGCTTTATTTACTAAAGAGCCTAAAATCTGCGGAATTAAGTTGGAAGCAACTCCATTTGAATCGGCACTACTTAATCCGAATTTTTCTCCAAGATTTCCGCTCAATTGCTGCTGAATCTGTTGCACAACAGGATTACTGCTATCAATAGATGAGCTTCCACTGAATAAACCGGCAATTTGATCTGTGTTTCCTTCAGAAACAATCTTTTTTAAGCCTTCAAAAATAGAACTGCTTGTTTCGTTAATTACGGCTTCATTATGTTCATTTGGAACAGCAGAATTGTTTACAACTGCATCACCTCCATATTGTTGTACTAATTGGGTTAATTGTTCAAACATGATATTTAGGATTTAGATTAGAACTCAAATTTAAACAAAAAAAGAAAGGGATTTATTAAACTGTGTTAATAAATCCCTTTAAGTATTTTAATTATAGTTAATTAGCTTAACAAAGTAATAATCTGTGATGCTAATTCTGTACCAATTCTGTCTTGTGCTTCTCCAGTTGCAGCTCCAATATGAGGAGTCAAAGAGATTTTAGAGTGCATTAAGATTGCCATTTCTGGTTTTGGCTCGCTTTCAAAAACGTCTAAACCAGCAAAAGCAACTTTTCCAGAATCTAAAGCTTTTACTAATGCTACTTCATCAATAACACCACCACGAGCACAGTTTACAATTCCAACACCATCTTTCAAGATTTCAAATTCTTTCTCTCCAATGATGTATCCGTTTTGAGCAGGAACGTGTAATGTAATGAAATCTGATTCTTTAAATAAAGACTCTAAAGATTGAGAAACGATTTTAGTTGTAATTGACTGTCCGTCAAAAAACTCAACTTTTACATCAACTTCAGGAATAAAGCTATCAGCTGCGATAACTTTCATTCCTAAACCAAGAGCCATTTTTGCAGTAGCTTGTCCGATACGACCAATACCAACAATACCTAAAGTTTTTCCTCTTAATTCAGTTCCGTTTGCGTAAGCTTTTTTCAAACCATCAAAGTTTGAATCTCCTTCAAGAGGCATATTTCTGTTAGAATCATGTAAGAAACGAACACCAGAAAATAAGTGTCCAAAAACCAATTCAGCAACAGATTCTGAAGATGAAGCTGGAGTATTAATTACATGGATTCCTTTGCTTTTAGCATAATCCACATCGATATTATCCATACCAACACCACCACGTCCGATGATTTTGATACCAGGACAAGCATCGATAATATCTTTACGAACTTTAGTTGCACTACGAACTAAAATTACGTCGATGTTGTTTTCGTTTATATAGTTGGCTACTTGTTCTTGAGCTACTTTTGTAGTGATAACTTCAAAACCACCTTTTTCTAAGGCTAGAATTCCGCTTTTAGAAATTCCATCATTTGCTAATACTTTCATTGTATTTTATTGTTTATTTGGTTAATCGTTTAATCGATAACCAAGCTATTTGATTTTTCTTTTTTGTAAACTGAGACTGAGACTGAAAACTAAACTTTAGATTCTAACGCTTTCATTACATCAACCAAAACCTGAACGCTTTCGATTGGCATAGCGTTGTAGATAGAAGCTCTGTAACCACCAACAGAACGGTGTCCTGGCAATCCAGAAATATTTGCAGCTTTCCATAAAGCGTCAAAAGTTTCAGTGTGATCAGGATTGTTCAATAAGAAAGTCACATTCATGTTAGAACGATCTTCTACTGCAGCCGCACCTTTGAATAATGGGTTTCTGTCGATTTCAGCGTAAAGTAATTCAGCTTTAGCGTTGTTTAATTTTTCAACAGCAGCGATTCCGCCTTTTTCTTTAATCCATTGTAATGTTAAAAGAGAAACGTAAACAGCAAATACAGGCGGAGTATTGTACATACTTTCTCCTTTAATGTGTTTAGCATAATCTAGCATGCTTGGAATAGTTTTTCCGTTTTTGCCTAAGATTTCTTCTTTAACCACTACTAATGTAGTTCCAGCAGGTCCCATATTTTTTTGAGCTCCAGCATAGATTAAGTCAAATTTAGAAAAGTCTAATTCACGTGAAAAAATATCAGAACTCATATCGCAAACAACAGGAACATTTGTTGCTGGAAATTCTTTCATTTGAGTTCCAAAGATGGTATTGTTACTTGTGCAGTGGAAATAATCAGCATCAGCTGGAATTTCGTAACCTTTTGGAACATAAGTATAATTGTCTTCTTTTGAAGAAGCTACGACAACAGTCTCACCGAAAAGTTTAGCTTCTTTGATCGCCGCAGTTGCCCACGTTCCAGAATCTAAATAAGCAGCTTTTCCGTTTTCTTTCATTAAGTTGTATGGTGCCATTAAGAATGCTGTACTAGCACCACCTTGTAAAAATAAAGCCTGATAACCTTTTCCCTGAAGACCTAATAATTCTAAAGCAAGGGAACGAGCTTCCTCCATAACTGCAACGAAATCTTTGCTTCGGTGCGAGATTTCAAGGATAGATAACCCTGAATCATTAAAATTTAAAATTGCTTTTGATGCCTTCTCAAAAACTTCCTGAGGTAAAATACTTGGTCCTGCGCTGTAGTTGTGTTTTTTCATGGTTGTTGTTAATAGTCGAAAATTTTAAAGACGCAAATTTCGGCAATAAGAGCCGAAAAAGCGTTAAAATATTCGAAATAATTAAACAATTTATTACTTTGTTGTTAACAAAAACGTTATAGTATCGACATTGTCTGCGTAATCCCACAATTGCGGTTTTTGGGTTTCGCCAAATGCTGTACTATTTGCAATTAAATTAGTGCTAACAATACATTGAATTTGATCTGTGTCTTCCTGAAGGCGTTTTTCTAATTCTTCAAGATTTTCATAATATTCGTAAAAAACACTCGAAATAGGCGAAGCATAACTTGAATCTTCTTTTAAAGTCAAAAATCCGTTGTCTAATAATTTGAAATTACTCATTAAAAATACAGCTTTATTATAATCATAATTATTAGCATATTTTTCATAATGAATAATATCTTGATATTTGAATATTGCCTGAAAAAATGCTTCAAAAGAGTAGTCTTTTGGAATAAAAAGTTTAGAAACATTTCGGCATCCTAAACCAAAAAATCTGAAAATATCTTCTCCAAGTGCTTCCAATTCTTCAGTAGTTTCTTTTCCAGTCAAAATCGCAGCCGAATTTCTGTTTTTACGAATAATTGAAGGCTTATCTTTAAAATAATATTCAAAATAACGAGCAGTATTATTGCTTCCCGTTGCAATTACGGCATCAAAGTTTTCAAGTTTTCCTTCTACGAAAGTGATTTTATCTTTGAAATTTTCATCAACAGCAATTAAATATTTAGCTAAAAATGGCAATAAATGCTGATCGTTTGACGAAGTTTTGATTAAAGCTCTGTTTCCTGTAATTAAAACCGATAAGAAATCATGAAAACCAACCAGTGGAATGTTTCCAGCTAAAATTAAAGCAACGGTTTTTGGATTTTCATTATTTTCATCAATTTTATAAGCCGAAAGCCATTTGTCAATGTTTTCTTTTGTCAAAGCTTCAGCCCAAGATTGTATAGAGAAATACACTTGTTCAGGAGTATACCATCCATTATGAGATTGCGATAAATGAATCAGGTTGTTGAAATCATCAAAAAAGATATCATTATATAATACGTCAGATTTTTGCGAAGAAGAGTCTTCAGAAAACTGACTTAAAAATTTTCCTAATTCAACAAAAACACTTTTTTTTGTTTCTAATGTCATAATGTTTGTTTATGAATTGTTTTGATTGTAATTTTGCACAAAAATAAGCATAATTAAGTCGAAAGACAAAAAGTCCAAAGTCGAAAGTCCAAAGTTGAAAAGGCTTTTATCCTTTTTACTTTAATCCTTTCAAACTTTATGGCTTTAAACTTTATGACTTTTAAACTTTAAGACTAAAAAGATGGCAATTATTATAACTGACGAATGCATCAATTGTGGGGCTTGCGAACCAGAGTGCCCAAATACAGCAATATATGAAGGAGCAGATGATTGGAGATATAAAGACGGGACAAGTCTTTCTGGAAAAATAGTTTTACCTGACGGAACTGAAGTTGACGCTGATGATGCGCAAACTCCAATTTCTGATGAAATTTATTATATCGTACCAGGAAAATGTACAGAATGTAAAGGTTTTCACGATGAGCCGCAGTGTGCTGCTGTTTGCCCTGTTGACTGTTGTGTACCTGATGACAATCACGTTGAAGACGAAGAAACTTTATTAGAAAGACAAGCTTTTTTACATAACGAGTAAAAATTGCTGTAGAAATAGTATAGAATCCTGAGTTGAAAAACTCAGGATTTTTTTTACCCTGATTTCAGGTATTTATGAAAGTCAGTTTCTTGATAGTGAATGTTTTATTTTTAGACTATTGCTTAATTGTTAGAAAAATAATACTTTAGTTGAAAAAATAACAATGCCTATGAAGAAATTGCTACTTTTATTTATTGTTTTGCTCAGCTACGTAAGCGTTTTTGCACAAAAGGAAGAGTATTCTATTATTGTTAAAGATATAGAAACTTTGGAGCCAATACAAAATGCCACGGTTAAAATAATGAAAACCCAGCAGATTTTATTGAGCAATGAAGAAGGAAAAGTTACTTTTATGCTGACAGGAGGATCGAATGTTCAGGTTTCTGAAACTAATTATGAAGATCTGACTGTGCGCTGGACTTCTTTAAATGGAGATCAAAAATTTGTTATTTATTTAAAGAGTAAAAACAATAAATTAGATGAAGTAGTTTTGTCTAAGGAATCTCCAGAAAAAATTCTGCAGAAATTGGTTAACAATTCTACAAAGAAAATCAGTATTTCCCATAGGCAGAAAGTATATGTGAGAGAGTTTTTTATGCTCGACAATCAGTATACATATTATAATGATGGATTGGTAAATTTTCAATTTGATAAAAATAATAATGCAACCACTTTATTGGTTGAACAAAATCGCTCCTACGGACTATTAGAAGCAGATGTAAGTGCCGATTTAAAAGGATATAATCTGAATAATATAATGGAGAATTATTTAAATTTTAAATACTTAGAACCATTATTAGATCCAAAAGCCAAAAAGGAATATGATTTTACAACCAAAGGACATTCAAAAAACAAAAATTACTACATAATGTCAGTTGTTCCGTTGGATAAGGCCAAAGAAGCGATTGATAATTTCGAAATCATTTATGATCCATTAAAAAAGATTATTGTAGAATATACTATTTCTGTTACTCCTGCTACTCTTGATAAAGTGGAAGAGAAGACAAAAGAAGGTGAAAAAAACATCACAAAATCGTTTGTCAAAGTAAATTACAGATGGGATGGAACCGATTATTATTTACTAAGTTCAAATGAAGAAATTGGTTATAATGTTGTTTTAAAGGACAAAAATAAAAATATACAGGTAAGAAATAGTTTTGTCACGACAGGTTTTAATAAGCAGAATTTTACTTATAATGAAAGTGACGTTTTTAAAGAAAAATCACTTTTCAATAAAAAGAATAAAATCTTAACGAATTACTGGGATATATCTGGTTTTACGGCTACCGATGAAGAAAAAGCAATCATCGCATCATTAGAGTTTAAATTGTAATTAAATAAATAGGAAAGAAAAATCTCGAACTTCATTTGTTCGGGATTTTCTTTTTTTAGAAATAACGTTAATCGATGGAGCAGAAAAAGAACTCTTTATCAAATTGCATTAATGTAAATATTTAATTCGCTAAAGAGTTATTAAATCTTATATTTGCAAAATTTTATTGCCGAAACGATTCATTTTGACAATAACCCAAAAAAGCATATAACAGGTCTGAGTATTTAAAGGCCGATTAAAATAAATAGAAACAAACAGATGAAAGCAGGAATTGTAGGATTGCCAAATGTTGGAAAATCAACATTATTTAATTGTTTATCTAATGCAAAAGCGCAGAGTGCAAACTTTCCGTTTTGTACTATCGAACCTAATATTGGTGTTGTAAACGTTCCAGATCCAAGAATCAATAAATTGGAAGAATTGGTAAAACCAGAGCGCGTTCAAATGGCAACTGTAGATATCGTAGATATTGCAGGTTTGGTAAAAGGAGCAAGTAAAGGTGAAGGTCTTGGAAACCAGTTTTTAGGAAACATTAGAGAGTGTAATGCTATTATTCACGTTTTGCGTTGTTTTGACAATGATAATATTGTACATGTTGACGGAAACGTAAATCCAATTCGTGACAAAGAAACTATCGATATTGAGTTGCAGTTAAAAGATCTAGAAACTGTTGAAAAGCGTTTAGAAAAAGTAAAACGTGCTGCAAAAACAGGAAATAAAGAAGCTCAGGCAGAAGAAGCTTTATTGAACAGAATTAGAGAAGCTCTTTTGCAGGCAAAATCTGCAAGAACAATTGTTCCTCAAAACAACGATGAAGAAGTTTTGATGGAAGCTTTCCAATTAATTACAGCAAAACCAGTTTTATATGTTTGTAATGTTGACGAAAGTTCTGCTGTGAACGGAAACAAATATGTTGATCAAGTTCGTGAATTAGTAAAAGATGAGGAGGCTGAAGTTATTGTACTTTCAGTAGGAGCAGAGGCAGATATCACAGAATTAGAAAGCTACGAAGAGCGTCAGGTGTTCTTAGAAGATATGGGATTAGAAGAGCCAGGAGCATCAGTTTTAATTCGTGCGGCTTACAAACTATTAAAACAGCAAACTTACTTCACAGCTGGTGTAAAAGAAGTTCGCGCTTGGACAATCAATATTGGAGCAACTGCACCACAAGCAGCTGGAGTTATCCATACCGATTTTGAAAAAGGATTTATCCGTGCAGAGGTAATTTCATATGACGATTACGTTCATTATGGTTCTGAAGCAAAAGCAAAAGAAGCAGGAAAATTCAGAGTTGAAGGAAAAGAATATATCGTAAAAGATGGTGATGTAATGCATTTCCGTTTTAACGTTTAGTCTTTTTAAAGAAGAAAGAGACAAGAAGAAAGATAATAGACTAAAACTGCTGGAGAGATTCAGCAGTTTTTTTTGTGCTTAAAATTAAAGTTCTGCTTTGTCAGGCTGAGCGAAGTCGAAGCCCGCACAAAGAATGGAAATGTTTTATGGAGCTTCTTACGTGTCCTTCGACTTCGCTCAGGAAGACAAAAAAATAAGGTGAAAATCCGTTTAAATCTGCGCTTTCGCGAAAGCGAATCTGTAAAATCCGCGTCCCATTTTAGCAACTGAAAAATTTTTGGCTCAAAAATTGGTTACAGAAAAATTAACCAATTACTAATCTAAAAATCAACCAATCAAAATGCTAAAAAAATCATTCAAAATTCTAGGCTGGACGCTTTTCGGAATTTTCAGTTTTCTTGCTCTGTACATTTCTTCTGTTTTAATTATTTCAAAAATTACAGTCAATTCAGATATTGCAAAAGTCGAAGAGCAAGATGCCATTCCCATTTACATTCTTTCAAACGGAGTCCATACTGATATTGTTGTTCCGATAAAAAATGAAATCAAAGACTGGCGAAACGAAATTCAATTCAGCCAAACCCAATCAAAAGATTCGTTGATGAATTATATCGCATTTGGTTGGGGTGATAAAGGTTTTTATCTTGAAACTCCAGAATGGGCAGATTTAAAAGCGAGCACAGCTTTTAAAGCCGCTTTCGGAATCAGTTCATCTGCTGTACATGCTACATTTTTTAAGCAGTTAAGAGAAGGGGATGATTGTAAACGTATTTTAGTTTCTAAAGAGAATTATCAAAATTTAGTTAATTACATCTCTAATAGTTTTAGCGATTCAATTCATCCAGAATGGATTCAAGGTCACAGTTACGGAAAAAAAGATGCTTTTTATGAAGCTAAAGGAAGTTATAGCCTTTTTTATACTTGCAATACTTGGGCAAATAATGCTTTAAAAGCAGCGAACCAAAAAGCAAGCTTATGGACGGTTTATGATAAAGGGATTTTCTGTCATTATAAATGATTCTGCTATGAAAAAGATAGTTTTAATTGTAGCAATACTAGCAGTAAGCATTTCTTGTAAAAAAGTAGACGCACCAGCAGAATGCGTAGAAGGATGCGCGACTTTTTATTTTGAAAAGCCACAGCCTGACAATGATTCTGAGTTAGATCGTTTTCCGAGTAAATTTAGAGGATTGTATGTAAACAATGATTCAACTTTTATAAGAATTGAAGAAGATAGAATTCTAGAAGAATATTTTTGGAAGTTCAAAATTCATAAGTTTAAATTAGATTCACTAAAGGCTGAATGCGATATTGTTGATGGCAAATTAGTGGTGAAGGAGACAAGATATACTTATGATATGCTACCAAAAGGCGATTCAATTGAATTAATTCAAAAAAGTATCGATACGCTGTTTAGGTTTTCTCTTTATGAAAAAGCAAAGCGAATTGATGGACAATTAATTTTGAGTAAAAAAGATTCTATATTTTGGAAAGTTCGATTTGTTTCACTTGATAAAAACACAATCAAATTTAAAAATCTGTACGATTTGAAAGATTTGAAAAAACTTGATTCTGTAACTAAAATAAAAGCAAAAAAGCTTGATTCTATTTCGTATTTGATGAAACCAGCAAGAAGCGAATTCAAAAAGATCTTTAAAATTAAACATTTAGGATACGATCAGGAATATAAAAAGGTATCTAAATAAACATGGGAAAAATATAAAATTCGGCTAAAATCCAAGAAGTACGGAATTTTCATTAATGCTTAAATTTGAGTGAATATCAAAAATAAGCAAATGAAAAATCATAATATCTTTTCGAAAACTTGGTATTTATTAAAAACAACATTTTTAGAATTCAACGATGACAATGCGATAAAGTTAAGCGCGGCGTTATCTTATTATACCATTTTTGCTTTGCCTCCTTTGTTGATCATTATAATTACCATTTGTGGCTTCTTTTTTGGGGAAGAGGCAGTCACAGGTCAATTATATGGTCAGATAAATCGATTGGTCGGGAATAATGCTGCTGTACAGATTCAGGAGGCAATCAAAAATGTTCAATTATCAGACAGTAATGTCTTTGTAACCGTATTTGGAGTTGTGATGCTTTTAATTGGAGCATCAGGAGTTTTTGCAGAAATTCAGAGTTCAATTAATTATATATGGGGACTTCGAGCAAAACCAAATAAAGGCTTGAAAAAATTTATTCAAAACAGATTAATGTCATTTTCGATGATCGTTTCTGTTGGATTTTTAATGTTGGTCAGTTTAATGGTCAATGCTACACTCGACGTTTTAAATGCCCGTTTAAAACTTTATTTTCCAGACACAACAGTTTATTTTTTTTATGTGGTTAATTTGGTGATTGTTTTTGCCAGTATTACATTGCTTTTTGCTATTATATTCCGAACTTTACCAGACGGCATTATCAAATGGAAAGATGCTTTTATTGGAGCATCCAGCACTGCGATTTTGTTTATGATAGGTAAATTTGCAATTGGCGTTTACTTAGGAAATTCAACCGTTGCAAGTGTTTATGGCGCAGCGGGTTCTGTGATTATAATTTTGGTTTGGGTATATTATTCGGCTATTATTTTATATTTTGGAGCAGAATTTACAAAAGTTTATGCCAAAGCTTTCGGTGGAAGTATTTCGCCAAATGATTATTCTGTAGAAATACAAAAAGAGATTTTTGAAATAGAAAATTAATAGTAAACCATATAAGTAATATAAGAAAATTTAAGTTTTCACTTAATTAAAGGCAAAGTAAATTTAAATGAACTTATGTTACTTATATGGTTAAAAAAACAAATACCACAAATATGAAAATAATAGCCTTTGGAGGAAGTAACAGTAAGCACTCAATCAATAAACGTTTAGCTACTTATGCATCAAGTTTGTTTGAAAATGCCGAAGTTGAAATTTTAGATCTTAACGATTTTGCAATGCCAGTTTTTAGTGTAGATCTTGAAAAAGAAATAGGTCAGCATGAAGTGGCGCAAGCATTCCTGAATAAACTTAAAGAAGCCGATATTTTGGTGGTTTCAATGGCAGAAAATAATGGAAATTATTCGGTTGCTTTCAAAAATGTTTTCGACTGGAGTTCTCGAATCGAAAAAGACGTTTTTCAGCACAAACCAATGTTATTATTGGCAACTTCGCCTGGAGGCAGAGGAGGCGCATCTGTTTTAGGAATTGCGCAGAATCTTTTCCCTCGTTACGGGGCAGAAATTAAAGGCAGTTTCTCATTGCCAGCATTTGGCTCGAATTTTGATTTGCAAGAAAATAAAATCTCTAATCCAGAATTGGATCAGGAATTGAAAGATATTATTAAATCAAATTTTTAAATGCCACAAAAAAAGATTGCCCTTATTTTCTTTTTATTAAATAGTATTTTTATCAATTTTGGTTTTTCTCAGAAGATCAGCGAAGTTGATAAAATAGTTGCAAAATACCCAAAAAGCTTTGATAGCACAGAGAAATTAGCTGACAAAATCGAAAAAGATTTTGATTCGGATTATGATCGTGCGCGCGCTATTTACAGTTGGATTGCCTTCAATATAAGATACGATTATAATGCGTATTTGAATCCGCCAAGAACACAAGGTTTCAGCTATTCTTCTGAAGCCGAAAAACAGCGAAAAATTAAACAATTAAATGATAATCTAATTCAGAAAGCTTTTAAATCTAAAAAAGCGGTTTGTGAAGGGTTTACAGCTTTGTATCAGCATTTAGCTTCTTTGATGGGAATTAAATGCGAAATTATTCGTGGCGATTCTAAGATTTCAGTCCGAGATATAGGTAGAAAAAACACTTCATCCAATCATGCATGGAATATCGTTTTGATCGATAAAAAATGGCGCTTAATTGATGTGACTTGGGGACAAGGCTATTATGACAGCAGTAAAGGCAGAATGGTCAACGATTTTAATCCTGCTTATTTTGATACTGATCCCGATTATTTCTTTGCCAAACATTTTCCTGATTCTGGAACTTTTTTAGGTAATAGATTAAGTAAAGATGATTTTCTGAATGGTCCGTTAATTTACAATACAACAGTTGAAAAAGATTATAAAATTAAATCGCCCGACTCTGGAATAATCGAAGCTAGAAATGGTGATAAGATTACTGTAGAAATTAAAAATCTCTCAAAATCCAATCAGGTTTTTTATTTAAATAAAAGAAATCAGCCAGTAAAAGTTCAAAACCCAAAAGAAAAACGAGGAGGATTAGAATTCCAAATTGGCATTGATAACAATATTGGAGATTATATTACTGTTTTTGTTGATGGTAATAGTGTTGTTTCTTTCAAAATAACTTCAAAATAATCGATTAAGAAACCAGCAATTTTCATCTTTTCTGAAATTGGCGTATCTTAGCCAGAATGATCCGAATTTGAACACTATGGAAGCGACTTTTCTGAAATCAATCTTAGATAATGATTTCTATAAATTTACAATGCAGCATGCTGTAATTAAACTTTTTCCAAAAGCAAAAGTTCGTTACGGATTTATAAATCGAGGTAAACATGTCTTCCCAGAAGGATTTGCAGATTTACTTCGAAAATCTGTTGATGCATTATCTGAGCTTCGTTTAACAAAAGAAGAAAAAAGTTATTTAGCCCATTATTGTCCTTATCTTGATCCGACTTATTTAGATTTTCTGCAAGGATATAGTTTTGATCCGTCTGAGGTTGAGATTAGTCAGGAAGGTTCAGAAATTTCAGTAACAGTAGAAGGTTATTGGTATAGGACTATTTTATGGGAAGTTCCTTTAATGGCGCTTATTTCAGAGCTTTTTTATAAATCAAATCATTTAATTCGTTTAAATGATGAAGCCATAAAAGAGCTGACAAAAGAGAAAATCGATAATTACAATAAATTAGGAGTTTCGATTTTAGAATTTGGCACTAGAAGACGTCATTCTTACGATGTTCATGATTTAGTCAATGAAACTTTAAGAACTTACGGCGGAAACAGTTTTATTGGAACCAGTAATGTGCATTTTGCAATGGTTAACAATAGAAGGCCTTTAGGGACGCATGCTCACGAATGGTTTATGTTTCATGCCGCGCAATATGGCTTTCAGGTGGCGAATTTTATAAGCCTCGAAAACTGGACAAAAGTTTATGGCGGTGATCTCGGAATAGCTTTAACGGATACTTATACTACAGAAATATTTTTCAACCAATTTGATAAAAAATATTCTAAGCTTTTTGATGGCGTTCGACATGACAGTGGCGATCCAATTGAGTTTGCTCAAAAAGTAATTGCTCATTATAACAAAATGGGAATCGATCCAAAATCAAAAGTTATTGTTTTTTCAGATTCACTCAATTACGATAAAGTAAAAAAGATTGTCGATTTCTGTCAAGACAAAATAAAAATGTCATTTGGAATCGGAACAAATTTCACTAATGATGTTGGACTTCCTGCTATGAATATGGTTATAAAATTAACCGATACAAAACCTGATAATGTGCATTGGCAAGGAGTGGTAAAACTTTCTGACGAGAAAAACAAAAACACAGGAACGCCCGAAATGATTGCCTTAGCAAAAGAAGTGCTCGGAATCAAATAATATTTTTTTTGACAAAAAAGCAGTTTTTTATAATTTTACATTCCATTTTATTTTAAAATCAATTTAAATAGATTTCAAACTGTTATTATTCATAACAAAAAGAAAATACGCTTTCATTTTTTGCTAAGAAATGGTACATTAGCAAAAAATCCTAAATTCATATATGCTAGAGCAAAATCAATATACCGAAGATAATATTCGTTCACTTGATTGGAAAGAACATATCCGTATGCGTCCGGGAATGTATATCGGGAAACTTGGAGACGGTTCTTCTCCAGACGATGGTATTTATATTCTTTTAAAAGAGGTTTTAGATAACTGTATCGATGAGTTTGTAATGGGCTCTGGAAAAACTATTGAGGTAACGATAAAAGATAAAACGGTTTCGGTTCGTGATTACGGACGTGGAATTCCGTTGGGGAAAGTGGTCGATGTAGTTTCGAAAATGAACACAGGAGGAAAGTACGATTCTAAAGCTTTCCAGAAATCAGTTGGTTTAAATGGTGTCGGAACAAAAGCAGTAAATGCACTTTCAAATTATTTTCGCGTAGAATCTGTTCGTGAAGACAAACAAAAAGCAGCGGAGTTTTCTGCTGGAAATTTGGTTTTAGAAGAAGATGTTATTGAGACCACAAAACGTAAAGGAACAAAAGTAACTTTTACGCCAGACGAAACGATTTTCAAAAACTATAAATTCCGTCTAGAATATGTGATTAAAATGGTTAAAAACTATTGTTATCTAAACAATGGTTTGACTATTATTTTCAACGGAGAAAAATACTATTCAGAAAACGGACTTCGTGATTTATTAGAAGAAACAATCAGCGAAGAAGATTTAGAATACCCAATTATCCACTTAAAAGAACATGATATTGAGGTTGCGCTTACTCACAGTAAAACGCAATATAGCGAAGAATACCACTCTTTTGTGAACGGTCAGAATACAACACAAGGAGGAACGCACTTAGCCGCTTATCGTGAGGCGGTTGTAAAAACGATTCGTGAATTTTACAATAAGAATTTCGAAGCATCAGACGTTCGTAAATCGATTGTGAGTGCGATTAGTATTAAAGTAATGGAACCGGTTTTTGAGTCTCAGACCAAAACAAAATTAGGTTCTACAGATATGGGTTCTGATGATGGAACGCCTGCTGTTTCTGTTCGTACTTTCGTTAACGATTTCATTAAAACGAAACTAGATAATTACCTGCATAAAAATCCAGCAACTGCCGAGGCTTTATTGCGTAAAATTCTTCAGGCAGAACGTGAGCGTAAAGAATTATCTGGAATTAGAAAACTGGCGACAGATCGTGCTAAGAAAGCCAATCTTCACAATAAAAAATTAAGAGACTGCCGTGCGCATCTTCCAGATACCAAAAACCCAAGAAACTTAGAAAGTACGCTTTTCATTACCGAGGGAGATTCGGCTTCTGGATCGATTACAAAGTCGCGTGACGTAAATACGCAAGCGGTTTTCAGTTTGCGTGGTAAGCCTTTGAATTCATACGGAATGACAAAGAAAATCGTGTATGAAAATGAAGAGTTCAACTTATTGCAAGCAGCGCTTGATATCGAAGACGGATTAGAAAAATTACGTTACAATAATATCGTAATCGCAACCGATGCCGATGTCGACGGAATGCACATTCGTTTGCTTTTGATTACGTTCTTTTTACAATTTTTCCCAGAATTAATCAAAGAAGGACATTTGTATATTTTACAAACACCGCTTTTCAGGGTTCGTAATAAAAAAGAAACCATTTATTGTTATTCTGAAGAAGAAAGAAAAGACGCCATCGAAAAATTAAAACCAAAACCAGAAATTACCCGATTTAAAGGTTTGGGAGAGATTTCTCCAGATGAGTTTAAAAACTTTATTGGAGATACGATCCGCCTTGATCCGGTTATGATGGACAAGCATACTTCAATCGAGCAGTTATTATCTTTCTACATGGGTAAAAATACACCTGACAGACAAGATTTTATTATCAAAAATCTGAAGGTTGAGATTGATGAGCTAGAGGAGGTTTAAAAGAAAGAATTATAGAAGAATTTTTTAGTATTTATACTGAACAAAATATATGAAAGACGAAGAAGACGATAACATAATTCCAAGCGACGACGAGAATAATCAAGATGAAAACCATATTGATGACAATCAAAATGGAGATGACGATGAGATTATCGATGTAGATGCGAAGCATTTCGAAGGACAGCATTTTTACGAAAATCAGGAAGAAGAAGGAGAAGACGTTATTACGAAAGTAACCGGAATGTACAAAGACTGGTTTTTGGATTACGCTTCGTATGTAATTCTAGAACGTGCAGTTCCTGCTATCGAGGACGGATTTAAACCTGTTCAGCGTCGTATTATGCACTCTTTAAAAGAGTTGGATGATGGTCGTTATAATAAAGTTGCCAATGTTGTTGGTCACACCATGCAGTATCATCCACATGGAGATGCGAGTATTGGTGACGCCATGGTGCAGATTGGTCAGAAAGATTTATTGATTGACTGTCAAGGAAACTGGGGAAATATTTTAACGGGTGACGGAGCAGCTGCTTCGCGTTATATTGAGGCACGTTTATCTAAATTTGCTTTGGAGGTTTTATATTCTCCAAAAATTACCGATTGGGGTGTTTCGTATGATGGTCGTCGTGCAGAACCAAACAATCTCCCTGTAAAATTCCCATTGCTTTTAGCACAAGGTGCAGAAGGTATTGCAGTTGGACTTTCTACAAAAGTATTGCCTCATAACTTCAATGAATTGATTGACGCTTCGATCAAGATTTTAAAAGGAAAATCGTTTACGCTTTATCCAGACTTCATGACTGCTGGTATTGCTGACGTGTCAAATTATCATGATGGAATGCGTGGCGGACGTGTGCGTGTGCGTGCTAAAATTTCTCAATTAGACAAAAATACATTGGTCATTACGCAAATTCCGTTTTCGACTAATACATCGAGTTTAATTGACAGTATTTTGAAAGCCAATGAAAAAGGTAAAATCAAGATCAAGAAAATCGAAGACAATACGGCTGCCGATGTTGAAATTTTAATTCACCTTTTCCCAGGTGTTTCCCCAGACAAAACAATCGACGCACTGTTTGCTTTTACAGCCTGTGAAACTTCTGTTGCACCTTTAGGATGCGTTATTGAAGATAACAAGCCGTTGTTTATCGGAGTTTCTGAAATGTTGAAAATTTCAACGCACAGAACAGTCGATTTACTTCGTCAGGAATTAGAAATTCAGTTAGAAGAATTAAAAAACAAGTGGCATTTTTCTACTTTAGAAAAGATCTTCATTCGTGAAGAAATGTATATCGACTTCAAATTATATGGAGATAGAGAATCACTATACAAATATTTATACGATCGTTTTGAGCCTTTCAAAAAATCATTTGTCAGAGAAATTAATGATGATGATTTACAGCGTTTGACTCAAATTCCGATGATTCGTATTACACGTTTCGACTCTGATAAAGCCGATGATTTAATTGCTAAGTTAGAAGACGAAATGAAAGAAGTAGAGCATAATCTAGAACATTTAACAGATTTTGCAATTGCTTATTTTACCAAATTAAAAGAAAAATACGGAAAAGGACGCGAACGCCAGACAGAACTTCGTGTTTTTGATAACGTTGAAGCTACGAAAGTAGTTTTAAGAAATACAAAACTATATGTAAACCGTGAAGAAGGTTTCGTAGGAACAAGTTTAAAGAAAGATGAATACGTAGGAGACTGTTCTGATATTGATGATGTTATCGTGTTTTTACGAGATGGAACATTGATGATTACAAAAGTCGATGCCAAAACCTTTATTGGAAAAGACATTATACACGCTGCAGTTTTCGATAAAAACGATAAACGTACTATTTACAATATGATGTACCGTGATGGTAAATCTGGACCGTCATATATAAAACGTTTTAATGTTACGGGAGTTACGCGCGATAAAGCTTACGATTTGACTAACGGAACAAATGGTTCGCAAGTTGTTTATTTTTCGCACAATCCAAATGGAGAAGCTGAGGTTGTGACTATTTTGCTTCGTCAGGTTGGAACAATCAAGAAACTGAAATTCGATATTGATTTTGCTAAACTGGCTATTAAAGGCCGTGGCTCTAAAGGAAATTTGGTGACCAAATATCCAATCAAGAAAATCGAATTAAAAGAAAAAGGAATTTCAACTTTATTGCCAAGAAAAGTTTGGTTTGACGATACTGTAAAACGTTTAAATGTTGATGCAAGAGGCGAATTGTTAGGTGAATTTAAGCCAAGCGATAAAATTTTAGTAATCAGCCAAAGCGGTAAATTAAAAGTTATTATTCCAGAATTATCAACTCATTTTGAGGAAGATATGATTGTCCTAGAAAAATGGAAGCCTAAAAAACCAATTTCTGCTATTTATTATGATGGTGAAAAAGAGCGTTATTTCTTGAAACGCTTTCTGGTAGAAAATGAAGGAAAAGAAGAGAGTTTTATTACAGACCATCCAAATTCACAACTAGAGATCGTTTCTACAGATTATCGTCCAGTAGCGCAATTGATATTTGCAAAAGTAAAAGGAGTCCAAAAAGACGATTTACATATTGATGTAGAAGACTTTATAGCCGTAAAAGGTTTTAAAGCTCTAGGGAATCAATTGACAACAGATAAATTAAGGCAAGTTAACTTGTTAGATCCGCTTCCTTATGAAGAGCCAGTCGAAGAAGTTCCTGAAAAACCAGAAATTCCAGAAGATGATTCTGTGGAGACAGAATTAGATGACGACGGCCAGATAGGCTTGGTTTTAGAATAAAAAAAGAAAACGCTAAGATTAATTTCTTAGCGTTTTTTTTATAGAGTTAAATTAATTTTCAATCACGACAGACTCTGCTATAATCCATTTCACTTCGTTGTTTTCAATAATTACCGATATGTTGTCGTTGTCTTTAACTTCTCCAGAGATAATCTTTTTAGCTAGAGTCCTTCTTAAATGTGTCCTAATGATGTTTTTGATAGGTCTTGCGCCATATTTAGCATTATAGCCGTTTTCAGCTAAATACAGTTTAGTTTCTAAAGGAATTTCTACTGTAATTTTACTATTGTTTAATAAATCAATGAATTCTTTTCTAAGGTGAATCTCAAATATTTTTAGCGCATTTTCTTTATTAATTGGAGCAAAGGGTACGATTTCGGTCAATCGCCCTAAAAATTCGGGCCTGAAATAATTTGCCATAATTTCCATTAAAGAACTAGAAGTTGGAATGTCACCATTATTAAATGTATTGACGATATGATCTGCGCCAATATTTGAGGTAAAAAGAATTATGGCATTGGAGAAATCTCCTTCTTTGCCTAATCTATCGTGCAGTTTTCCTTCGTCCATAATCTGTAGAAATACGTCAAAGACAGAAGGATGTGCTTTTTCAATTTCATCAAACAAAACAATAGAATATGGTTTTTGTCTAATCTTGTTTACTAATAACCCACCTTCTTCGTAACCAACATAGCCAGGAGGAGCGCCGTATAATAAAGCTGCCGAATGCTCTTCTTTAAATTCAGACATATCAAAACGAATAATAGCGTTTTCATCCTGAAAAAGAAATTCAGCTAATGACTTGGCCAATTCTGTTTTTCCTGTTCCTGTTGGCCCTAAGAAAAAGAAAGAAGCAATTGGCTGACCTGCTTTGCTAAGTCCCGAACGTGATTCTAAAATAGATCCAGCAACAGTCTCAATGCAATGATCTTGACCGATTACCCTTCGGCATAAAACTTCTTCAATAGTATTTAGTTTTAGTTTTTCTTCTTCTTTGAGTTTTCCTGCGGGAATTCCTGTTTTTTTAGCAATAATCAATGACAAATCAAAAGCTTCAATATGGGAGCGTTTGTCAAGCGCTTTTTCCTCAAGCGTGCTAATTAGGTTCTCAATATAATTCAGAATAGATTCTGATGTTTCAAAATTTATTTTTTCATTTTGTTCATCAATATCTATCAAAAATGCTGTTTTGTTTGTTAAATCATGAAGAAACCACTTATATTCCTTTAGCAATTGATTTTCAGATAAATTGTCTTTATTTTCTTTTAAAAGATTTAATTTATTGGTAATGGACTGTTTCTCATTAAGAAAAGTTTCTCCCGAAGTTTTTAAAACCGACATTGTATGGTCGATCAAGTTAATTGCTGATTCAGGAAGACTTTTTTCCTTTAAATACCTTTTAGATAGTCGAATAGATTCTGAAATCGTTTCATCATCTATTTGTATTTTATGATGTTCTTGATAGCTTTTGATAGATTCACGAATCATGCGAAACAGAGTTTGATCATCCGCTTCTTCTAATTTTACAATTTCAAACATTCCAGCAAGCCCTTGCTCTTTTTCAATTCTTTTGGAATATTCATCAATTGTAGAGGTTGCAATAATATTTAACCCCTTTACCAGCTCACCTTTAAGAACATTTGAAACACCTGAATCTCCTCCATGTTTATCAAGTAAAACATGAATTTCTTCAATAATTAAGATGGCTTTTGGATATTGCTTAAGTTCCTGAATACAGTTTTTTAAGAGATCTTCTATTTCGCCTTTGTATGAAGCTCCAGCAATAAGTGACGACAAATCAAGTTCAAAAAGCTGTACTTTGTTTAAAACATCTGGAACTTGATTGGCTATTACATCTTGAATAAGAGTGTCGATTAAAATTGATTTCCCAATGCCGCGATCGCCTATAAGCAGAACATTTGGTTTAGAAAATCGGCAGAGTATTTCTTTTATGGCATTCAATTCGGTTTCACGACCAATCGCAGATGCTCTTTTTTTAATTTTTTCAAGGTTTTTATGAACACAATATTTGCTTAAAAAACCTTTTTTAACTTCTTGTTTTGTACCATTATCAGTTTGCGGAAGTATAATTTGATCCTCTAATAATTCATTTCTTGAGATAGGGTAAGATTTCATTTGATCAAAATTGAAACCTACGCCGGGAGAACTTAAAGCAATTATAGTGGAATAAAGACTAATCTCATCTTCATTCAAAGCTATTCGCACAGATTCTGCCTCTTTTATGACATCATCAATCAAATCACTAGGCTCAGCATCAAGTACATGAATGGTTTTGGGCTCTTCTTCGATTCGAACTTCTGCCCATTCATCAAGATAATAAACATCTTTGCCCATAGATTCAAGCCGTTTCAAAAGTGATAAATCTCTGTTTAAAATGGCTTTTAATAAATGGGATGCCGAATAGTATTTATTTGAATTGTTTTTAGCAATTTTCTTAGCAATTTCTAATGCGCTTAATAGTTCTGCACTGAAAACATTTTTTTCTTCTTCCATATCAAGTTTAATCTTTAGACCAGATCAGGTATTTTTTTACTTTATAGCTGATATTCAATCCTTTAATGCAATTAGTTTGTTTGTCTTTATTTAAACGTATTGATTCGATTTTTATCTTTTTACCTTTTACAGAAGAACATAATTGAGAGAAAGTCATTAAATCTTTATCATTTTTTACAACAGGAATGTCTAAGTCATCACACAAAAAATCGGCAAAATCATCTTTTACTTTACTGCCTTCTGCTACTTTTTTGAATAAAATTTCAAACTGATCTTCAGACATTTTAGGCGCTTTTTTAATTACAGCAGTACTGTCTTTTACCGTTTTGGTTTTTGGTGCAACTGGAACATATTGAAGCATTTCTTCAAGAGGATCCTTTTTTACAGATCCCCGTGGCAATGCAAAATCTTCTGCTCTTTTTTCAAATTCATATGAATTTACGTCCAGAGGATTAGTCTTTTTAATAACTCTTGGATGTACATAAATAATCTTTTTTGCCACGCGGCTAAAGTCCCCATTTATAACTAAAGTGATTGTTTTTTCACCTGGAGTAATAAAACTGTAAACTGGATTAGATGAGGTTTCATCAATACCTTTATTCTCTCCAAACGCCCATTCCCAAGTTCGTGCATTATCTGAAATGGATTTAAAATAAGCGGGTTGTCCAACTGTAATAGTTTTTGGCGCAATAATTTTTGGCGTGCCCATTTTATCAGCAGCAAATTTGTCTTTTATGGTGATTTCTTTTGTGTGGGTGCAATTACCATTAATTGTTAAAGTAACATAGTATTTTCCTGCATTTTTATAGATGTGAAACGTGTTTTTTCTGATATCTTTTTCTGATCCATCCCCAAAGTCCCAAACCCATGATTTTGCATTAGGAGTTTTGTCATAAAACTCTATCGATTCTTCTGATTGTGAATGATCTGTGAAAATGTAAAACTTGACGTCTTCGCAGTCTACATGATTAAAAAATTGTATGATAAACGCAATGACTCCAGCTAGTAAGAGAAGTGTAAAAAAAAATAAAACCCTAACATCAATATTTTTTTGATTCATTTCGACATTTTTCTATGTAAGATAAATTTTAATAAAAATAAAAAGCAAATGTAATTTTATTTATTTTAAAAAACTTAAATTTTGTAATATAATTTTTACAAATTTATTTGTATTCTTACAAAATATTTCACTAGGTTTGTGTTCGATTCAATCAAAAAGTAAGTAAAGTTGTAATAAATGAATAATTTTCAAAAATAAGAATTTTCGTATATTAAAAAAGAAAGTAAACTGAAAAGTTTTGAGGTTTGAATAATGTTGAATTTTTAAGAAAGACTAAATAATATTTTTATGAAGCAGTTTGTTATAATAATTCTGGTAATGCATTTATTTACAGAAAGCCATGCTCAAAAATATATTTCGCAAATTCCCTTCAAATATGATTATTCTTTAGAGCTGTTAAAAAAGCAGACACAAATGAATGAAACAGGTTTGAAAAATAGAATTATCGTTAATGATAATTCAGAGAATTTAAGTGATGAAGTACTTGCCTTAAAAGAAAAATACTCCATTATTCTGGCTGTTATTCCAAATAAAATCACCAACTATAAATTGTATTCTTATATAGACCCATGGCTTAATACACCATACAAAGAAAAAAGCTTTTCTAAAAAAGGAATCGACAGTTCTTATTTTCTGCAGTCTTTATATAGCGACGTTTACAAGGTTACGCTTCCGAAAGATCCTGCAGGTATGTGGAAGTCTAAATCTATACAAATTTTTACTGGCCGCAGTTTCCTTGCCGAAGGTGATCTTGTTTTCTTTCGATACGATAAAGACCATCCGATATCTGATGTTGGTTTGTACCTGCATAATGACAGAATTCTGGCTTGTACAGAGAAAGGTCTTGAGATCTATAATTTCAATGATGAATATTTTCAGTTGCGATACATAGGCGCAGGGCGAATTAATGAGGATGGAAAGAAGAAGTAAAAAAAGTCTTGAGGATCTTGCATTCGAAATTGAAAATATTTCGTATGACATTAGGGCTGAAGTTATTGCTAACGAACTTCTTGAGTCCGGGGCAGTTGTGCAGGATGAAATTACGGTTTCTAATCAGGGGCAATTTTCGCGTGCCTACAGAAGCGACATTTTGGAGGCGGTAATTCAGGATGATAATTATGATAAACAGGAATATTTAAATATACGATTATCACGAGATAGTATGTATGATGCGCTTCCAGAAGGTTTTGTGCATAGCTTGACTGAGAATAATTCTGATAAGTCTGTAAAACAGATGATAAGGGAGCATAAACATCAGAAAAAGCAAGAAGCTGAAGCTCGTGTTTTTTTTACTCCTTTTGAAAATGAAATTTTTCATTATCGCACTAAAGTAGAAAGTATTGAAAGGAACTTTTTATATAAACTGAACGGAAGCAAACCGTTGGATTTTTTCTATGATTTTTGGGGATTATCACACATTTACCCTGAAACTTTAGTTTCAAAATTTATACAGCTGCTGCCATATGCGTACAAAATAGTGGGAGACATTGAGCTTGCCTGCCATTGTTTATCAAGTATTATTGAAGAAAAAGTAACCTATACAACAACAAGTTCTAAAGAATATAGCGAAGAAGGGGAACAGGTCAGGTTAGGAGAAAACAGATTGGGAGTTGATTTTATTACTGGAAAAGATTACATGGATTATTCCATGAATGTAAGGATAGAAATTGGTCCAATAACCAATAAACCTTATCAGCATTATCTTAAAAACGGGGACATAAAAATATTTATAGATTGTTTTTGCGAACATTTTTTTCCAATGGAAGTTGACATAAAAACAGTCTTACTGATTAATAAAGAAACAGAAGAGTTTAATTTTAGTAAAGAACCTGTGTTAGGGTATACAACACGAATTTAGTAATGGTAAAGAAGCATTTATTAGCCCTTATTGATATTAGGCTTATTGTATTTTTAGTAGTAATTATAGCGGTAAGCTTTATACTTACGATGGTATTCAGCGATAAAATAAAAGAATTTGCAGTACAGTATAAAAGAAAGTTTTACATCTATATTTTTTCATTTGTATTGATTTATGCATTGGTTGGCTTTTTAGGCTACAATAAATTATTTACAGAGCTTTCAGACGAGTTTCGATTTTATCAAATTGCCTCGCTGTTATTTGGAATCCTTAATGTGTATTTATATCGATGGTACTTTAACGAGTTTAACCTAAAAGGCGTTGTGGGTATCGAATTATTGTTTTCATTTTTAGTAACACTTTATTCAAATGTATTATTTGTGATTATTTATACCGCCTTAAACGGAATTGCACTAACATTTTTAATGTGCTCCCATTTTTTGATATTCATAGTGCCAACTGGAGTTTATGCTGCTTTTAATTACATGATGCAGATTCCTCCTAAAGAATATGTGACTTGGAAAATTCCAGAAAGAAAAAATCCCTTTCCTGAGATAGAAAATGTTCAAATGAAAGATTTGTTGTTGATTACCTTATTAATCCAGAAAAAAGAAAGTGACACTAAATATACTTCTATAAGATCTAAAGGTCCCGTAAGAATTGATTTTGGGGCGTTGTTCTATCATACTGTTTCAGGATATAATCAGCATAATGCTGAAAGTAAAATTGATTTAAAAGAAAACGGTGAAAATTGCAGTTGGGTATTCTTTTTACAGCCAAAATGGTATCAAACAGCCAAATATATAGATGCAAAATATACTTTAGGTATGAATGGTATTACTGAGAATTCGGTGATTATTTGTAAAAGACAGAAAAAAGAAGAAACCAAAGTAAATAAAAAAGGTAAGGATAAAGAAGGGTTTATGTTCGAACCTAAGATTGAAAATAAAGAAAAAGAGGTTGAAGCTTAATGTTGCTGAGAAAATATGTATTACGAAGACAAACCCGAAGAATCCCCATACAATAAGTTTCGTACTTATAAAATCCAGAAAGGAGATACTCTGGCAAGTGTTGCTCAAGATCTTGGTGTTGAGGCTGATGAGCTTAGATGGTATCATAATATGTATTGTGAGATTCAGGATTTAATAGAAGCAGATTTCAAAAGCTATTCTCAGTTTTTAATTCTGGCACCGGAAAAATATATTGAAGAAAGAAAAGAAAAAGAGGAGAAAAATGCTCAAAAAGTAAGTTTGGGAAGTGATTATACATTGCCATTTGTTGCAGACAAAATTAATAATGATTTCCACGTTAATTACACCACTGTTTTTGGAGATGCTGTTGATACAATAGAAATGAAAGTAAGTGTAAAATGGCTTGCTACTGATAGAAACAATTATCATTTGTTTGAAATAGAAAAAGGATCTATTTATGTAAATAATAGTATACCAGATACCATTATGGATGAACTGGCTGCAAAAACTGCTGCTGTTTTATATCCATTAAAAATTGTGGTGGATGAATCTGGAAAGTGGGTTGATATTTACAATTATAGTGAAATAGAAAGCCGATGGAAAGATACTAAAGAAGAAGTTCTGGATTATTTTGAAGGGGAGGTTGCCGAAAATTATATTGAATATTCAGAATATGCTTTAGAAAATTCTGAAACATTATTTAATTCTCTTGCTTCAGATTATTTTTTGAGAGCTTTTTTTAACGGCATTTACGTTGGTTATACCTCAAATTATTCGTTTCAAAAAGAAGTCTTTTTTCCATTAGAAAAAGAAGAAGAATCGAAGTTTGCGGTGCAGCAAAAGATAGATTCTATTTTAGATGATTCAAATTTGGTGAAAGTAGAGCAAAAAGGAGATTTTGTAGATTCTGGTGGTGAAACCAGTTTTGGATTTGACCCGTGGAAAGGAAAATTCAACGCTTCGTATTTTCTGGATGAACATAGTTATTGTATTGAAAAGATAGATTTAGAATGCAGTATTGAGTATGATGAACCAATAAAAGTGATCATACAAATTGAATCTTTAAAGAAAGAAGAAAATCAGAAGTAAAGAGTTAAAACAGAATAGTTAAGTGAATATAATATTTATAATGGTAAGGCAATGAGTGAGAAACATATAGTAGTTCAGGGAGCTTCACTAAAATGTAAATTTAGCGTAGAACCTAAAAAAGATATATTAAAAGTAAAATCGCAGAATAAGCATTATGCTAATGATAAAGATGCTGAGAAAAAACTCATTGCGACCGACAAAGAAATTGGACAGACTTTAGAGAAAAATACTTTTGGGAAATGCAAAATGCAGCCAAACGGAAGCGGTGATTATCTGCCGTGTCAGGCCACAATTACTAAGTGGATTGCTTTTTACGAAAAAGTAACCTTGAGTAATCAAGGGAAGATTTTACTAGAAGACAGTAAAGGAACCTGTCCTATTGGAGGGCCAGATTGTATAGAAGTTGATAAACATGGTCAAAAAGCAGAAGCGAGCAAGCAAAATGCTAAAAAAGCGAAACCGCAGGTAAATAATCAAATAAATCCTTTGGTTAATACCTCAAAATTTCAGGAGAGTTTAGAAGAGAGTGATTCTATTTGTAAATAAAATAAAATAGTATGTCAGATTTTAAAATAATTGGAAATCCGGATCCTGTTGTAGGTAAGGAAGAATTCTATTCGGTAAATACTTTTTTACCCAATGTTCTGCCTTTTCAAAACCCAGTTTCTAGCAATAGTTTTGAACAGCCAGTAAAATGGGAAATATACATTCTTGAAAATGGAAGATGGCGCAAGACAAAAGAAAATGATAAAACGGGAAAAAGAATTTCTTATACATTCTTGCAAAAGAGTTTAAATAGAAAAGGTATCCGTATTTTGGCAAGAAGAGGGCAAGATGTGGCACGTCTTAATGTAACCACACATCCAGCCGAAAAACCAAAAATTGAGAGTATTGAATTACTGGATAAAAACGGACAAAAACCAGCAAAACCGCTTTCTTACGGACAGACTCTAAAAGCAAGGGCTCACTGTCTTCATATGGAAAAACAAAAGGTATATGTTACCTTGTGGGAAGATGATGCTACTGGTGCCGGACATAACAAAGCAAACGAAAAGAATCTAATACAAACACTCTCAGGAGTTGTTGCAAACGGTAAAGCAGATGTTGACTTTTTGCTGAGACCAAGTTTTGCTAAAATAGCAAATAGAAGTAAAGACGAAGGCAATATTCATGAGTATTATGTTACTGTAGATTTTAATAAAGAAAAAATTGCAAGTAACAATGTGAATGTGCATGACCTTGAAGCACCGGTTGCGCCCTATAAGGCAACGACAACACCAAAAGAAGCTGAAAAGCCAAGCAATCCTACCAAGAAAGATTCTCCAAAGCAAGATGCATCAGGTGCTAAAAAAGAAAAGGGGCGAATCAATTCAGTGAATCTTACTGACACAGCTGGAAATAAGATTAAAGGAACGTTTAAAGAAAAACAGATTAAAGTCTGGATTAACTCAACAGGGTTAAAAGGAAAGGATATCAGCTTAAAACTATATGACGAAGATGTAGCTAGCAACGATTTACTGTTTCAGCAGGAATTTACGCTAAAATCTGATTTGCATGCGATTGTTGTGCCTCTAGATACAATTCCTCGAAGCCTTGGAGGAAATTTTTGGACTGAAGGTGCAGAACAGGAACTGTTTGCAGAAGTAAAAGTGTTGCAGGCAAATGATTTAAAAAAGAGTGAGGTCGTAGATGTAGATGCTGAAGTTTTTAAACAGGATCCTGTAGAGCAGACTAATAAGACTGCGAAGGTTGGAGAGGGTGAAAAGAGTGGCGGGAAAAATGAGAAAAAGGGCACTTGTGATGAATGCACTAAGCCTATAACAGCTAAGCAATTAAAAGATATTTTCCCTAAAGCTGATTCAGCAAAATTAGAGAAAGTAGCCGCAACGTATACTAAATATATGAAAGATTTAGGAATGGATACTTGTTGGAATAAAGCACATTTATTTGCTCAGGCAAGAGTTGAGTCCGGTTTAAGTTTAGAATTAAAAGAAGGAGAAGGATTTAATTATTATTATGAGAGTTTATCAATTTTTAAAGCATTTCAAACCAAAGAAGGGAAAGAAAAAGCAAAATTATGGGGTAGACCAACAATCAGACCTAAAAAGCCAGGAGTTTCGTTAGAGGATCAAAAAAAAATAGCTAATTGGGCATATTCTCCTCCAGCAAAAAAAGCAAAAGAAATAGGGAATACTGAAGCAAATGATGGTTGGAACTATAGAGGTAGAGGATTAGTCCAAGTAACAGGAAAAGGTTTTTATGAGTATTGTAATTTATATACAAAAAAAAATAGTTTAGATGTTGTTAAAAAACCAGACTTAATAGGCGAAAGCATTGAGTTATCTATATTGAGTTCTATGATTTTCTTTAAGTGGAAGAATTTGAATACAATCGCAAATAAAACACATGATGTAGTAAATAAAATCTGTCCTAAAGTTGGTAATGATGTAAAAATTAAGGATGAAAAAGGTAAGTCTTCATCAAATTATATAGAAAAGCAAAAAGCATTTAACGAAGTAACATCTGAAGCATTTAAAATTGATAACTGTAAATGGGGAGAAAAAGTTGAAATTCCTAAAACAAAGGGGAAATTTTCGACATATGATAATGAGTATTCAGCAGAATCAAAAACCGCATATATTAATGTTATTGTTCCTAAGGATAGAAGAACAGAAGGAATGTTTGTATTTTTTGATGACACAGAAATAGTGCAGAAAGGTTACGCGTTAGCAATGGGAACAGTTAACAATAATTTCTTTGAGAGAAATGGAAAAGGAAGTACCCCTACTGGACTTTGGTCATCTTCTTATTCAAAAACTCACATTGGTGAAGCGAGTTATGGAGATTATGGTTTAATTCACATAGATGGAATGACTGGAGATGCAAAAAAAGCTACTGCACCTGGGAAAAGAGATGGAATTGCTATTCATAGTGGACACACTACTAAAGTTGGAATAAATGATAATGGCCCGTTAATGGTTACTTATGGATGCATTAGAGTATATAATGCTGACATGAAAGAATTAGTTGAAAATTATAATAAAGTTAAGGGCAAAGGAAAAACAATTTATGTCTATGTTGAAGAAGTAGATTCTATGGATGATGTATACAAAGACTACGATATGGTTGTTGATCCCAAAGATAAAAGAAGAAATTATAGTAAAAATGCAAAACAATAATTCAATGAAAAGAACAATTATTTTATCTATTATAACGATGTTAGTTATTAGTTGTAATTCTCAAACAAAGGAAAAAAAAATGGAAGTTAAAGGGTCAATAAAAAAAAACGAAGATAAGTTATATGCCGAATATATACCATTAATGAGAGATTTGTTAAAAGGCAATGGTTATAAATTCCTAGAGCATAGTGAATTTAAGAATAAGGTTGTTGAATATTTCGGAGTTGATATTGATAATGCAAAATTTAATGATGTTTATTTAGAAAGTGGGCTTGGATATACAGCTTTGAGTTATGAAGGTTTTATAGATACTTATCAAGTTGATAGAGGTGTAATTGATGGAGCTGGAGATGCTTTTGCAGATATTTTAAAAGATGGACTGAATAATGATTATAATATTGATTTTATAAACTACAATAAGATTTTATTTAATGATGATTTATCTGCAATATCAAAAGTAAACTTAGATAAAGATAAAGTTGAAGATATTGTTGTGTATTTAAATTATGAAAAAAACAATCTTTTAAATAATTCATTTGTAAAGAATATAAAGAAGGTTGACAATTATAATGAAAGTTTTAAATGGCATCTTCTATGGTATAATAATAAAACAAAACCAGATGTAATTAGAAAAAAAATATTGCAAGATATAGCTAATAAAAAGCCTGATTTTATTTTTGATTTAGCTTATTTTCTGAAAAACAATTCTAATAAAATTAAAGAGAAAACAGATGGTTCATTGATTGATGCCACACTAGCTTTTTTAATAGAAGTTGAATTGCAGCATTATGAAGATAAGGATTTGAATGATAATAAAGGTTACAGTTTGCTTAATAATTTTTATATTCAAAATCCTAAGATGTTAGACAGATTTAAATCTCAAAAATTTTATGGATATCCATTAATTGACAGTTATACTAAAAAGTACTTATTAATGTCAGAAGAAAATGAGATTTCTTATGGTAAAGTTATCGATCCTGATGGCTACACTAACGTGAGAAAAGATAAAAATAGTACATCAGCTATAATTGAAAAAATTAAATCAGGCGAAAGAGTTGAAATATTAAATGATTCAGAAAATTGGTGGCTGATAAAAACAAATTCTGGAAAGAAAGGATATGTTTATAAAACCAAAATTAAATCTGAATAATATAAAAAAGCATATATGCTCCTTGACATATTGAAAAGAAAAGCCATGGCTAGCAAAAGTTTTATGCTTTTATTGCAAATGTAAATAAACCTAGAGATCAGGTTATAGGTTTAATGGAAGCAAAAATAAATGCTTTAGGTCCATCAACAGTTTCAAAACATTGTGCAAATTCTAGTATAATTAATGTATTCGATATATCAATTAGTAGACTTAGTAATCCAAATGATTTTTTAACAGAGATTCAAAAAAGGTCAGAAGTAGATCAAGTTTTAATTGAGAACGCTGTTTATCATGTTGAAATTACTCAATAAAAAAATATTTATAAAATGAAATATATATATATAATTATTCATTTATCAATCTTAAGCACTTTTACTTCCTGTAAAGGACAAGAGAAAGAAAATGCCAACATAATTACAAATAGTCGTGTTCAAGCGACTATAACAAAAAGCGGAGTGTATTATTATACGCCAGGTCTAAAAGAAATAGATTCCCTTAAAAAAGTTATGGGGGAAAAGAATTTTTATGTTATAGCCGACGATAACAACGCTTATTTTTCGGAGATATCCCAAAAACTAGGTAATAATCTCATAAAATTAAAATCCAGAAATGTTTATTTTGAAAATGAAAACTTCAATCTAAATATAAACTCTTTAAAAAATAATTGGGGAATTGTAAAGTATATCAAAGGAAATAAGCCTGTAATTTATTCTTTTATCGACTATAATTTGCTTTTAAATGATAGGAGTGAAAAAGTTGGTTCACTAAAAAACAATGATTTAATAAGGATTGAGAATACGTCATTATTTGTAAATCAAAAGGAGTATAAAGGTTTGATAATTAATAAAATGTCACTGACTACAAGTTTAGAAAAAGTAGATAAGCGAAGTTTTGTTTTAACATATGAATATAATGGATCTTCCACAAAAATGAAACAAGTTTATAGTTTTACATGTAAAAATGATGCTGTTTATTTAACATCTAAAGAAATTCTAAAATATAGTAAAGAAGGTTTTTTATCTAATAAAGTGTATTTGAAAAACTATAAACTAATTAATCAGTTGTATAGTGATTTGGAAGGCATAGGAAGTTCTTTACATGACTCATTTACAAAAAATAAATCATTTGCTTTCACAAATCTATATGACAGTTTTTATAAAAAAATTGGTATTCTAAATTTTACAGTAACAAATGATGATAAATTTATAGAAGCTCCACTCAATGAAGATAAACATATACAAGACATTAAAATAATAGATACAGATAAATTAAATGATGTGGCGTATTATTTAGAGCAGTCAGGAGCTTATAAAGAGTCTATATTTTTTTTAAATAAAATTATAGATGATAATCCTGAAAGGGTTGTGGCATGGTTGAATTTGGCAGATGCTCAATGGGGAGATAATAGAAAAAAGGATGCTAAATTATCATATCAGAAATATATTCATTTAATGGAAATTCAAAACAAGGATATAAAGAAAGTACCTCAAAGAGTTTATGAAAGGATTAAATAATTCTTTGAATTAATAATTAAGGTTCCTTGATATATTGAAAAGAAAAGCCCTAGCTAGCAAAAGCGCAATCCTTTTATTAGCTGAGGGAATTAAATGAAAAATTATGAAATTATTATTAAAAATATTGATATTAAGCCTCTTAATAAATTTCATGTAATGGGCAAGTTTCAAATAAGAAAAATCAGGTTTCAAATGAGAATAGAAACATTGCATATTTTTATGATTATGATTTAGATCAAGACGGAATAAAAGATAAAATTATACTTTATACAAATGATGAAGAAAAAGGAGAGTTTGAGAGAATTCATTTTGGACTTTCAATGGAAATAAAAAATGGGTTGCCAAATAATACTTTTCAAACGTGGTATGAAAATAATAATATTATTTCCAAGAACGATTTTAACTGTGCTGCAGAAGGATTTAATAGAATTGTATTTAAAGGGAATTATTTTACAATAGAAGATTATATATGTTCTGATAATATATCTATTTCAACTTATATTACTTTCAACGTATTTAAGGACAAAATACTTCTTCATAAATACAGTCAAACCTACTTTGACAAAGCCGATCACGATAAAAAAATACCATCAAAAACTTGGACAAAAAAAGATTTTAATGATATTAATTTTGAAGATGTTACTGAAGATTTTTTGCTAAAGTTAAGTCAAACAAAACCGAAAAAATAATAATGAAGTTTAATGCAAATTTCCCTGATAGAGCGAGCATCTCGTTCGTGATAATTTGTATTAGATTGTATTTTAAGCACCTCAGGGACTATCTAGAGAGACACTTCCGCTAGCAGAGGAGCAAACTTGGAGTTTTTGTTTCTAATAAACACTAACCAATACAAAAATATGAATTCTAATTATATAAAATACTTAAATCAAATAGTTATTACCACCGCTATTATAACCTTATTTACAGCTTGCAAAATAAATAAATCTCTCGTTGAAGAAAGTAGTAGTACAAAAGATGTCAATATATATGTCACAGGATATGAATATAATGACAGTAAGTTTGAATCTTCAATTGAGGAAATGGCTGATGAAGTAGGCATGAAACATATTGTAAAATTGTGGAAAAACGGGAAAGATATTGACTTAGAAAGTAAAGAACTATATTCAGACGCAGAATCAGTAGTTGTAAACAACAAAGATGTTTATGTCGTCGGATCTGTTAGACCAAACAAGGAGTATATTGCAGTTATTTGGAAAAACAGAAAAATACAAAAGTTAACAGATGGTAAAACAACTGCTTATGCCAATTCTTTGTTCATAGAGAATAACAATGTTTATATTTTAGGTGCCCAGTTTAATAAAAGTAATTATACTATAAAAGTTTGGAAAAATGGGATTCCCATAGATGAAATTAATGGAGAAAATTGGGTGGATGCTTCTTCATTTTTTGTAGACAAAGGAGATATCTACATTTGTGGATATGAAAATATAATGAATAAATCCACAGCGAAAATTTGGAAAAACGGGAAGCCACAAAATATTACAGATGGAATGAATAATGCTTACGCACTATCTTTATATGTAGAAAAAGGCATTGTTTATACTGTAGGTTATGAAATAATAAACAATAAATATATACCAAAATTATGGATAAACGGAAAGGCTCAAAACCTTTCTGATAATCCAAACAATTCAACTGCAAGAGCAATATATGTAAATAAAAAAACTGCATATATTGTTGGAAGTGAATTTATTAATGGAGTTGAAACAGCAAAGTTATTTATAAATGGTAAACCTAAATATATTACAAATGGTAAAAAAAGGGCCTATGCTACTTCAGTGTTTGTCCATAAAAGCAATATTTATATCACAGGATTTGAGACAAATGATGTAGATAGAACGGTCGCAAAACTATGGGTAAATGGTGTTTCTGAAGACCTAACAGATGGAACAAAAAACGGATTTGCAAATTCGATTTTCATTGAGGAAAAAAAATGAAAATCAATTGTTGAATAAAAGTCTTTTCTCCGGTAAGAGGATGTTCAAAATTTAATAACATTTTTCAATTAAAAATTGACAATAACCCCATTCTCACGAGAGTCCTTTCGTTTGGCATTTAAAAAATGTTAATCTTGAATGTTTTAGGATGAGTAGAAATTATAAATTTTATAAAAGGTAAAAGATTTGTTTTTATAAAGTTTAGAGTATTTCAATTCTGAGAAATATAGTAGGATAAGACTAATATTAATCTAAAAAAGGAAAAGAATAAAAAGCTTTTCGAGAACAAAATTAGTATGCAGACAATAAGTGTAAAATGGAAAATAATTGTTTTTTTGTTCATAACAAATATCAATTTACAAGCGCAATTAAAAAGGTATATGTGTGATCAACATTTTGTCTACCAAGTAGGGCAAACTACAGAACTAAGATCTTTACTTTTTAGTGATAAAATTGATTCGCCAGTTTTTAGTTTACAATACGATCAATCATCAAGTTTTTTAAACTGTGATTATTTAGATTTTTGTTATCAATTTGAAGGTAAAACTTATAATTTACAGGGAAAAATATTTAATAAAAAATACGTGTTGGCTACAACGACATCACAAACCGATATTCAGTGTGAAAATTTACTGCCTGTAGATGGTATTTTTAGTATTGGAAAGTTTAATTGCAAGAAATATCAATCAAAAGTTGGAGAGGAAGGTAAACTTGTAGTTTTATTCACGACAAACTTGAATAATAGTATTGATTACAATAAGCCAATGAAAGAATTTGAAGAATTTTCAAGCGTCGAAATTCCTATTCTAGCGAAAGGAGAGATTATAATACAAATTGGGGTGGAATTTAGAGAAAATGGATATTATAAAATTATTGAACTTGTAAGAAATGAAGAAATCAACCAGGAGTTAATAATATCTGAAAAAAATTTAACTGATACTTATAAGTCACTAATTCTAAATGAAAGATTAGATGAAGAGGAAAATGTTTTATTATCTCCAAGTTATTGTTCTATTTTAGATCTTAATGAAAATTTGGGTCAAGATGTCAGAGAGAAAACAGAAGAATTTTTAAGAAATATGTGTATATATTTTGATAATTTTGGAAATATCAATAATAAAGATTTTTGCAGTTATTATAATAGAGAACTTGAAAGAGAGGCAACTTTTTTAAATAAGCATAAAATTTTAAATTCTTTACAAATCGAACAGTTTAAAAAAGAATTAGAGCGTTATAAAGACTCAAATCGAAAAGAAAACTTCATGTAGATTTATTATATTAAGTTTTCAAATATTAAATATACTAACAAACTACAATTTCCAAAAACAAATAAGCACTAATTACTAACCACCACTGCTAGTAATTATTTCAAAAACCTTATGTAATCCAATTACATGAGGCATTTTGCTATGGGAGTAAATCAAAAAAATATAAAGAATAAAAAATCATGATAGAAAAATTAAGTCATTTTCCCGTAAACTGGATTGATGGGATGAAGATAAATAAGAGTCATTTTTTATCTATTCAGGACAATGTTTCTGAGTTGGTAAATGATGCAATTGGTATTCATACCACACCTATAAGTTATGGTCTGTTGGATTCTGGAAACCAAAATAAAGAGGCTACAAAAATCACTTTAGGAATCGATAATCACAAACTGCTTCGCGTTCGTGTAGAAGAATGCCACGCCATAACGCCAAACGGATCAAGAATAGAAATCAGTAAAAGCAATACGGACACATTAGATCTTCAGATTCCGTATCCAGAAGATACTTATGAGATAAAAGACGGCGAACAATTGGTTTTATTGGCTTGTATTTCGGTTAATTCTAAAAAGAGAATTCCTTTTGGCGAACCAGATCCAGATGAAGTACCGCCAAGATATCCGTACACACAGCCAGAATACAAACTGCATTTAATTAAAGCCGAAGAATTCCGCTCAGGAATTGGATACGGTGGTTTTTATCTCGCAATTGGTAAAATCTTAATTGGAGATACTACAGTTTTAGACGAAGACTATATTCCGTCTTCTGTAACAGTATCCTGTCATCCAAAACTGGTTGATATGCAAGCGCAGATTGCCCGTTCGTTTGGTCAGATTGAGATTTACTCAGTTCAGATTTCTCAAAAAATAAACAGAGGACAGCAGACAGGACTTTTACCACAAACGGTAATGCAATTGGCAGACAATACAGGATACTACTTAGGCAGCTGTTTAACTCAGTTCCGCTGGTTTTCATTGCACCAGCATCCAGCTTCGATGTTAAGCACTGTGGTTGCATTTGCTAGAGTAATGAAGAATTTTATCGATTCAAAATCAGGAGCAGGAAAAGAAGAGCTGTTAAACTATTTTGCCGAATGGTGTGATATCTCGCAAGGAGATTTCGAAATATTGTTTACCACGCTTATAAATGCTGGCTACGATCATGTGCATATCGATAAAACAGCTTCACTGGCTATAAATGCTTTAAATAGAATAGAGAGATTATTCGAAACATTAAGCAAACTGGATTACATCGGTAAGAAAAAAGAAAATATTGAATTGTTTGTTGCTGAAACAGAGAAAAAAGACATCGTTCATAACCCGAAACGTCACGGTTTCTTTATAAAAGACTAAAAAATAAAATAGTAATATAATTATGGAAGTATTAAATAAACAAGAACGCCAAAAAGCATTTATTGCTTTTTTAATTGCCTTTATCTTGACTTTTTTGGTTATGCTGATTGCAGTTTCGTTCAACTTTTACATGCCCGTAGCAGAAAACAAAATGCTGAAAGCAGAAAATGAAATGATGAAAAGAGAATACGATTATCAAACTAATTTTTCGGTTAAAATTGACAGTATCAGAATGACAATCGATTCAATCAATTCGCCAAAAGTAGATAACGATTTTCAGCAGCGACTGGCAAATGTTATGATCGCCAATATTTATCAAAAAGTTCCCAAAGACACTACCGAAAACAAAAAATTATATAACAATGTTATTCTAGCCTACAAGAATATCATTGATTACAAAAAACAAATTAGAAGCCTTACACACAATTCGCACCTAATAGACAGTTTGAACCAGTCGGCTAAAACCTACAAAGAAGAGTTAGAAAAAGTAAGCAGAGACTTAGATGTATGTCGTCAGGTTTACCAAAATCAATAATTAGAAATTTAGAGTAAAGAAATTAATAAACTAATCATTTAAAAATTTGAAATTATGTTGTCAAACTATGGAATTGGAGGTAATGAAGTAAAAATTGATGCAGATGAAGCGATCACTGCAATCCCTCAGAACAGAACACTTGTTGCTCAAAAATTAACAGTAGATGCTCCGGTAAAACCAGAATTGGTAGAAGGAATTACAAGCGTTGAAAAAGCATTCGAACATTTTAAGCCAGAAGTAAAAGTAAATTTTGAAACTGCTGATGGCGCTACTAAAGTTGAGCCTTTAAACTTTAAAAACTTAGGAGATTTTGGCATAAAAGGAATCACAACACAAAGTAGTTTTTTATCTGATCTTGAAACAGAAAAAGATCAGTATCAAAAAATTATCCGTCAGTTAAAATCAAATAAGATTTTAAAAGCGGCTTTAGAAGACGGAGAAGCAAAACAAGCTTTATTAGAAAGCCTTGGAGCATTGATCAATGAGTTAAAAGAGAACAAATAAGAAATTAAAATATTTTAGATATGTCAAGTAAAGAAGCATATAAAGGTGATCTAGATACAGCAGTATTAGAGCCAAAAGCAGTAAAAGGAATTTCAATTGAAAGAAATGTTGAAAAACTGGCTAAATACGGCGGTTTTGATTTATTAGAAATGGCAATTGAAGGAGTTCAGAACCTTAATCCAGAGAGAAAAGCAAGAAGAAAAATCTTTTTAGGTGAAGTAAACAAAGCAAAAGAAAGAGAAACACTTTTAAAAACATTAGAACTTTGGACTTCGGTTTTAAGCAATAATGAAGCTTTGACTGACATGGTAGCGCAAAGTGAAGACAAATGCAAAGAATCTGAAGCTTTATTGCAAAAAAACCTTGCGAAAGCTGTTGAAGATACACGAGAAATTGAGGCAGCTTACAGAACGTTAGCTTTATTCTTTAAAAATACAGAATCTGATAAAGTAAAAAATGTTACGATTGTAAACGCAGAATTAGATCAGTTAAAAGATCTTGACAATACTCGTTTTATTGATGCAATTCACTCAGAATTAGTAGATAATTACGATCGTTTAGATCTTAAAAACAACTACGGTATTTTGGTAATTCCAGGCTATTTAGGATCAAATAAAGTAATCGAAAAATGGGCGAAAATTGCGCATGAAAACAAAGTAATGTTGGTTACAGATTTCGAACATCTTGACGAACCGGATGATGTAATGGAAATGTTTGACGCTGCTTCTTTAACAGGAGGAGATGTGTACCGTTCTAACGTAATCATGACTTGCAACTGGCTTGTTGGGCGTGGAAGATTTGATCAAATTGAAGAAAACGAAGATTTGCACATTGCGCCTTCTGCAGCATTAGCAGGAAAAATTTACAAAACATTAATGTCTCAAGTTACTGCGGGTAAGAAATTTGGAGGAATTAATGAAGTTGACGGAGTGAAATTTGATCTTAAGAAAAGCGAAATCGCTAATCTTGAAAACTTAGGATTGGTTCCGATGGTAAATGAATACGGAAAAGTAATGGCTTTCTCTGCTAAAACATTATTCAGCGGAGATAACTTAGGATTACAAACTTATTCTGTAGTTCGTGTTTTTGACTATGTGACTAAAGTATTAATGGATTTCCTTAACCGTCGTGCTTTCGAAAACTTTACTGCTAAAACACGTAAAGAAATTATGAATCAGATCGTTGCTTTCCTTGACGGAATCACTGGTCCAGATAAATTAATTGAGAATTTTGAAATCCGCAGATTCGAACAAGATCCAATTCAAAAAGACAGAATTTATATGGATATCCATATGAAACCGTATTTCCCGGCTAAAAACTTCCTTATTAAAATGGATGGTCACAAAGGTGATGACGGAACAGAATGGGATACAGATTACGAACAAAAATAATTGTACAGTAAATAAAAAAAGGAAGCACATAAAATTGTGCTTCCTTTTTCAACAAAACATTGATCTTTTGAATGATCAAACCAAATAATTCAAATTCATGAACGTACTTAAAATTTTACTTTTAGTCGGTTTGTTTTCAATATCAAATTCGATTAAAGCACAAAAAGTAAATCAAATTGATACTTTAAGCTGTCCTATTACGCAAAATGATTTATTGCTTTCAGGAAAGTTATTTGCAAGTGCGACACCAATTTTACTTCGTGTATACAATGAAGATTACGAATATGCTGTTTTTCAGTTAGGTAAAAGAAAAAGCAGCATCTATCTATATTTTAAGATTTTCACAGATAACGTCTGTGTAAAACAAGAACAGCCTCTGGAGTTATATTTTAAAAATGGAGAACGCTATTTGTTAAAAAATAGTTTTAACGTTAATTGTGACGGAACTGCAGCTTTACAGCTTGGAAGAAAGGATATTAAAAAGTTAATGTCAAACTCTATAAACACAATAAAGTTTTTTACGCTTAAAAAGGACTATGAATTTAGTCCCACAGAAGTTGACAATCAAAATATAAGGTTTTATCTGCACTGTTTAAAGCTCTACAAAGTGAGGAAGAAAAAATAAAATAAATTGTGGAAAATTGATATCACCTCAATATAATCTCTAAAAAAACAAAATATGCCATTTCCAGAATTGAACCTTTCATTAGGGCTTACAGATAACGACGGTTCTGTTTTTTATGCAGGAAGCGGAGAAGGAAAAGTAATTGTAAAAACAGATTCTGCTTTAAAAAAGCATACTATCAATATCACCATTTCGGAACAGGAGGTGGGATCTGTTTATTTGAAAACGTATTTGGAAGGTGCTGAAATTCCTGCTGAAATTGAAGTTCCGGTTTATCAAATGATCGTTACAGATGATAAAACAAACGAGAAAGAAGTATATAAAGTTACCCGTGACACTTTTTTCTATAAAGAACAGACAAAGAAAAAAGGATTGTGGAGTTTTTTGGGCTTAAAGTTTTTAGCTCCAAATAACTTTCTATTTGAAAACATCCCATTTGAGCCTTTAAAAGAAGAAATGGAAACGTATGATATTTCAAGATATAGAAAATTAAATGAAGATAAACTTACCTATAGTTTTCAGAAGGAAGAACAAAATATTCAGCTTTTTGCGGGTGATATTAATACACTAAAAGTGGAGAAGGGAATAAGCTATTTTGTAATTGTGGATGAGAAAAAAGGGCAGAGGTTTATTGGCGATATCTTATACAGAGAAAAACTTCTAAAACTCACGCCATCAGTTAAACTGCACATCATAAAACGCAAGAAGATTTCTAAGGAAATGGAAACAGATAAAAAAGGCCGAGCTAATAAGTTGATTTATATTTAAAAAATAAATTATGAAAGGAGCATTTTACAAACTTCCGATAGATTTTAATAGCGTAATGCAAAAAAAAGAGCTTGAAAAAACCTCTATCGAGCATTCTATCGCGCAACAGATCATTTTACTGGCCACGACGACATTTGGTGAGTGCAAGTTTGATGAAACCTTTGGATCAAAAATTTGGGAAATCGACTTTGATTTACTGATGAATGAAAATACGCTAAAAGAAATTATTTCAAAAACCATGAAACAGACTCTGGCTTTTCATGAAAAAAGAATAAAAGTAAAAGAGCTTATTGTTGAATTATCAGAAACCATGTATTTCGTTGATGATGTCAGCAGGTCAAAAAAGAAAGTTGATATAATATTAGAAGCCACTATAAAAAGTACAAACCGTGATTTTGACTTTAGGGGTTACTTTTTTGTCGGACCATTATCTTATAAATAAATGCTTTTTTAATATTTTATTTCAAGAGCTTAAAAAAGAGTTTGTTGATTTTAGAAATTTGCTTACTTGTGATATTTAATTTATAGATAAAAATTTATTAAAAATCAAATTAATGTAAGATTTTATTTATATATTTACGACATAAATAAATTAATAATTAAAAAAAATTCATTATGTCGTTTTTAACATCATTAACAGTAGCAGGAAAAGATTACAAAGTATTAAACGTTAGTTATGATTTAGCTCAAGAAACAGATGCTTCTGGGCGTCCATCTACAGTAACTCGTGGAGGAAGAATTATGATTGAGGTTGAATCAACTGGAAGCACTGAATTGTTTGAGTGGATGACTAACAATTTCGAAAGAAAAGATGGGTCTGTAAAATTTATCAAACGTGATTCAAATGCTACTTTAAAAGAGCTAAAGTTTACAGAAGCTTACATGGTTAAGTACAAAGAAAACTTTGATCATAACAGTGAAAATCCATTAACTGAAACTTTTATGATTTCTGCTCGCAAAATTTCGATGGGTGGAGGAGAATTTGATAATGCTTGGGTATAATCCTTTGGACTTTATCAATCTTTATGAAACTGAAAGGAAGTCCGATAATGGGACTTCCTTTTTTTGTTTTTCTATTTTGGAGTATCCAGTTTTAAATTGTTACGAATTGGATTTTCGCACTTTCTAAATTAATTATCTAAACAAATCTACAAAATGAGTTTTTTATCTAAATTACAAATAGACGGAGAAGAATTTAATGTTCTTGAATTTAATATTGGTTTTAAACAAGAAATTGATACAACAAGTAAACCTACGGGAAATGCTAAAGGTGGAGTTATAAAAATGATAATTGAAGCAAGTCAAAACAGTCATTTTTTATCTTGGATGTTAAATGGTGATTTGACCAAAGACGGGAAAATTGTTTTTTATAGAAGAGATGCTTTAAGTAAAATGAAAGAACTTACGTTTACGAAAGCATTTTGTATTGCTTATGACGAACAGTTTACAAGCACTACCGAAATTCCAATGAGAATTACTATGGAATTAGTGGCAAAAGAGTTGACTTTTGGAGATGCTAAATTCTCAAATAATTGGATTGCTTTAGATTAATTCTTAAAAGCTAATTAAAAATTAGGACATATTATTATGGCACATTTTTCAGAACAAGTACATATAACTATAGGAGGTTTCACCCAAAACGTTGTTTATTATGATCTAAAGCTATCTCAAAAAATGGCCGACCATCATCATTTTTCTTTCGTTTGGCAATATACTGGCAAAGCGGTAATTAAGCCTGCTGACCAAGCCAAGGCACTTAGAACCTATCTTGGAGATGAGGTAATTTTTACTTTTAAAAGTCTTACAGGAATTAGACTAATGAGCAAAGGTATAATTACAGAACTTTCTTCTATTGATGTTGATGGAAGCCCAGCAGGATTGCACGTTTCTGGCATAAGTCACAGTATCGTTATTGATGATATGAAAAAAGCAAGAACATTTAAAGAGCGCAGTATGGATGATATCGTGCTGAGTATTTTTGCTGAAGGCCCAGGAGAATTTTATCAAAGGGAGTCTATTAAATCAACTTATCTAAAAGAATTTAAAAACCTTTTGCAATACAACGAAACCAGTTTTGAGTTTCTAAAAAGACTAGCAAAACGCCATGGACAATGGTTTTATTTTGATGGAATGCGTATGCAGTTCGGACAAACAAAAAATAGCCAGACCAAATTGATTAATGGCGCTTCGCTGCATAGTTTTAAGATACAGGCTAATATGAGTTCGCATAAAATTTCGCTGAACGGTTACGATTATAAAAACGTATCGACTCTTCGGGAAGCAGCGACTAAAACTTCGTTTGGCAGTAAAGACAGTTTCGCTACTATTGTAGGTTACAATCAAGGAACAGTAGCAAATTCTGATTTAAACAATGCTGCTTACACTACAAATGCCGTAAATAAAGACGAACTCGATGAGATGGTAAAACTGCAAACTGCGGGCAATGATGCCAACAGTATATATTACAGCGGTATTTCTTATTTTCCAATTGGTCTAGGACAGGTTTTTACAATTCAAAATCAAACGGTACAGCACGAATTAATAGCTGTTGAAGTGATACATCATTCTCAAGTGCACGGAAATTACTCTTGCGAGTTTAAAGCAATTCCAGCAGATGTATCTGCACCACATTATACCGATGTATTTGTTTACAGTAAAGCAGAAACGCAGCCAGCACGAGTAAAAGACAATAATGATCCAGAAGGATTAGGACGTGTAAAAGTAGAATTTTACGGTGCAAGCGGTACGGCAGTCACAGATTGGATAAGAATGGTACAGCCTTATACTGGTGCAGGAAAAGGATTTTATTTTATTCCTGAAATTGGAGAAGAAGTCTTAATTGGTTTTGAAGGCAATAATGTGCAGAATCCGTATGTAATTGGAGCACAGTATAACGGACAAGATTCAAGCGGTTATGCTGATGCACAGAATAATGTAAAAGCAATTCATACTAGAAGTGGTCATATAATAAAATTTACCGAAGATGAAAGTATTATAATTACCGACAAAAACAGTAACGAAATAGTAATTGATACTGTTGCAGGAGATATTAATATTACTGCCAACAACACGATTAATTTTAATGCGAAAGATATTAATCTAAATGCTTCTCAGAATATTACGGCTAATGCTGGAATGAATATTACAGAAAGTGCTGGAGCCGATAAAATGAGTATTGTAGGTATGATGCTTAATACTACTGTTGGTGGTGATAATATGTTGTCAGTTACTGGGAATTTTATGGAAAATATTGAGGGTAATTTGGAATCGCATACTGCTAAAGAAAGACAAGAAATTGCAGTTAAAGGAATTGATAATAGTAGTGAAGGTGGAATAAATAAACACTCTAAAAAAGAAATGCAGGTTAATAGTGCCGAAAAATCTAAATCTTACTAATGTATGAGCAGAATAAGAATTGTAGGAGGCACTATAACAAAAACTACTGGAGGAGATCATAATATTTATTCGGAAGGCAATATTGTTTATAATTCTGGTACGTCAGTTAGTTTAACAAGTGATGTAGGTATTAGTTATGGAGAGCCGAAAAATCCTCCAAGACAAGAAATTGTTGAGAGCAAATATAAACTTGAAAGTATATATGCACATGAACAGCTTTCAGCTTTGGCAAAACAACTAGATGAATTGCCTTTTATGTTTTTTATGGTTGGAGTTTTTGGTGAAGAAATTGAAGCCAGTGCATTAAGTAAATTATACAGAGGACTTAGTGATAAGTCTATAATTTCACCAGAAATTGTAGTTACAAAATTTCCTGCTCGAGGAAGAAAAGCCAATTACAGCAATAGTAGGAAAAAAATACTGGTATGGGAACATTTTATCGATCTAGCTGTAAAAGACAATGATGCAAGGGCAGAATTAATGTCGGCTTTGGTGGAAGAATATGGTCATCATATTGATAATTTGTTAAGAACAGAACTCGCAACTAATGGCAAGGAAGATACAGATTATATAGACGAAGGTGCGAAGTTTGCCTATGCTTTATTTAATTTTGATATTTTTAAAGAAACACAGCTTTGTTTTGCCAAAGCAGAAACCCCAAACTTTACAGGAGATTTAATAATAGATTTTTCTGAGCTACATACACAAGTAAAAGAGTATGTAAGCGAGGATAAACAATATGATGCCAACCCAAAAGAAGATGAGGAAGGTTTTGGTGCAGGGTTTGAGGCCGGAATGCATGGAGGGATAGAAAAAGAGGCATTAGAGGAATTTGTTAGAAGTAAAAAGATTACCGAATTAGAAGTAAAGCAAATTTATTATGGAAACTGGCTACGTGATTATTCTCAAATTATATTAGAAAGTACAATACGACTTGAAAAACCTGATATTGATAAAATAAAAAAGAGTGGAATTGAGCATCTTAATGGGCTGTTAAAAATGAATCCATACAAAATGTCTCACGAGGGTTTGGTAAAGCTTTTGGAAATATTGGCGGCCAAAGAATTTGTATTTGGGTCTGATAAATTTACTCCTAATTATAAAAACCATGTTAGGGCTTTTCAAAAAGAGTATGGGGTGCTTACTAAAGATATTTTAGGTATATACCGACCAGAAGAACATATAGACAATCCGAAAGGTCTTAAAGATTTTAGTAGTTTAAGTGTTTCTTTTCAATACGAACATGCCAAAGGAAGCTTTGTTACTAGAAAGTTGTATGCAGGAGAAGATGCTAAATCGCTTGCAATAAACGAACTGAACGTAAAAAATTATATAGCTACAAAAGGTGGTGGCGCGACAGATCCTGAAAGGCCAACATCTGATGCATATATGACTCAACAGCTAAAACTTGCGGTACAGTACGGTAGAAATAAAGATGGTTTTAGACATTTGGGAGCAGCTTTTCATGTACTTGAAGATTTTTTCTCACACACTAATTTTATAGAAATAACTTTAATAAAGGCAGGAAGTATGCTTCTTGACAAAAACGAGAATAGTACCTTAGGCAAAGAATTAGTTTTGGTTTACCCTTGGGTACAAGGTATGCAGGGGCAGGATTATAGTACGATACCTATAATAACAGGCAAGTTTTTATTAGATGACACTATGGCAAGTGTGTTGCCTAAAGCGGGTGAAAAAATGTTTCCAATTGGTATACAGGATTATGTACAGCGAAAACCTGGTGATAGAACTTTTCAAGATGCTTTTATACTTACCACTTTAGAAGATTTATCTACTGGGCAACAGACAGATGGCCTAGAGAAAGATCCTGTTTATATGGGGATGAAGAGTTCGGACTTGCTTGCTATGTATAAAAATTATTTAAAACTGATTGATACCAAGGCCGCTGCTGTAGAATATACTGGCTGGTTAGGAAGAACAATAGACAAAGGGTTAAGTTATATGGGAGATTCCTTAACGACTTTTAATAATATCGCATACAATTTGCTCTTGGGGTCAGTAGATGATGATGTAAAAATAGAACAAACAGAAAATAGCAATAAAAATTATGGCACCGACCCAACGCATACACAAGTAGCCAAAGATGCTCTTAACCATCCATTAAACCCACTTGCGTCTGAGCTTGCTAAAATAGCAGTAAAAGATGTCGCGACAAGAATTCTGGATATCTGGAAAACGGGGAGTGATCCTACAGGCGAAGAGCTTGCCAAATATGTGATAAATAAATATACTTTGCATCCCGTTTATCAGGTTACAGATTGGGCTAATGAAGCAGTTAATAAATGGGCAAAAAAAAATGATATAGAGGTTATTAAGAGACTTCAGAGTACTACTCCATATGACCATGCTGAGAAGGTTACACAAAGAGCGATTAGCAACAAAAAAGTGCAGGAAATTTTAAATTATTTTAAATGAAACAATTCGTAATAATAATATTGAGTAGTTTTTTTATGCAATGTCAAACTTCAAAAAAAGAATCCATGTCAGAAACCGATTTTTATATTAGTGAACATAGTATTACTTACAAAAACAAGGAATTGCCATTTGGTAAACCTGTGAGCGAATGGGTGAAAATTTTTGGAAAATATAGTAGAATATATCAAACAAGTGTATATATCTGGGACGATTTAGGAATTTATGTTTCTGAATCAGAGAAAAATAAAAACATTGATGAACTTCATATCTTCTTTATGAACCTTGACAGTCCTTTGGGGCAGATGGGAAAATTAGAAGAAGCTAGAGGTAGAATGTCAGTAAAGTTTGTCAAGGAACGTAATCATAAAGATGGATGGTTTCCTGAAAAAACAGATCCTGAATTCTATGTTGAGATGTTAAATGACGAGAGAAATGGCTCAGACGCTCCTAAAAATTTTATTTATCCCTTTAAAATTTATGCAAAACCGTTGAATATAGAGGGAGCAGAAGTAAAAGCAGGTATGAAAGTGTCAGATATTAATAAGAAAAGAGAAGCAGTAGATTTACCCGTTATCAAGTATTACGATGCTGATTTAAATACAAAACTAGAAGATGGTTCTGTTACTACTTTGTCCAATGGTTATTTTACAACATTTAGTGGTTTCCTGACTCCCGAAGAACAAGCCAGAGCCAATTTTTATAATATCATGTATCGCCAAACCGAAGGCGAGATAGAGTACATTCGTATTGTACATGATAAAGGGCAGGAGTATTCTAAATTTTAAGAAATGAAATGTTTTTTAATATTTTTTTTAAGCATCATCTTAATACAATGCCAAAGTAAAAATACGGATATGCCAGAAACCGATTTCTACATCAGCGAACATAATATTACTTACAAAAAACAAGAATTGCCTTTTGGTAAACCTGTCACAGAATGGGTAAAAGTTTTTGGTAAGTATGATAGAGTTAATCCTCCTTTAGGAAAAGAGGGAGTTGTACGTCGGGACTATATTTGGGATAATTTAGGATTGGCTGTAGAAGAACATGGTGAAGATGGGAAAAAGAAAATTATACCAGATTTTTATATTTTTTTTATGAATCTTGACAGTCCTTTAGGTCAGATGGGAAAACTGAAAGAAGCTAAAGGAAGAGTATCTGTAGCATTTATAAAGGAAAAAGACAAAAGAACAGGATGGTTTACTTCTGATGCAGATTATGTCGAGATGGAAAAAAGGATAACAATAGGTTCAGATGCTCCGCAAAATTTTATTTATCCATTTAAGATTTATAGTAAATCGTTAAACATAGAGGGAGCAGAAGTTAAAGAAGGTATGAAAGTGTCCGATATTAATAAAAAAAGGATGGCGGCAGATTTGCCTGTCATTAAGTATTGGGATGCCGATATGAATAACAAGCATGAAGATGGCTCTACAACAACTTTGTCAAATGGCTATTTTACCTCTTTTAATGGTTTTAGTAGCCCAGAAGAACAAACCAAAGCCGATTTTTATAATATAATGTATCGCCAGACAGAAGGTGAGATAGAATATATTCATATCGTGCATGATAAAGGGCAGGAATATTTTAAGTTTTAAATTGGAATTAAATTATATCTTAATTTAATTCCCATTTAAACAATAATAGATAAAAATACTATGATTCATGAATGAACAATTAAAATATTTTACAAAGATAACATCAATAGCTGTTTTCAGTTTTTTGAAAATTAATTTATTAGGTTTCATTAATACTATAATCTGCTGTACAATTGGAGCGTTTTTATTGTCGGCAAATATTGGTCATGCAGCACATACCAATTCGGGAGCATTGATATTATTAGTGTTTTTTTCAAGTAATCCTATTGGAACAATCTTGTTTGCGCTAATCTTTTTAGCGCCATTTTTAAACATAATAGTAGGGAACAAATATATTGTAAGTAAAGTTGTATATCGTTTGGTAAAAGACAAATCAGAGAGTACGATCACACCACTATTGGATACTGTTTTGACCAAATTTAAAAATAAGCAACCTGATGGAATTAAAAAAGGAGCCGATTTGGCACTGGCTAAAATAAAACTTTTAAATCAGGTAAAGTCTGAAAAAGGCAATAAATTGTTAAAAAAAGTATTGTCGTTTGGATTGAAAAAAATAAAATTAGATGATGTTGATTTTAGTCAGAATCATGTTGATTTTAAAGAGGTTGTGAAAATAAAAATTATCAATGCTTTGCATAATTGTACAGAACCTAGCAGGAAAGGGATTTTAGCAATTTTAATTTTTCAATGGATTTTTTTATTGCTGATTTGGATTGTTAAATTTTAAATAATTGACAAAAAATATTCCAAAAATCTCCCCCGCTCTGCAAAGTGTTCTTTGTCAAAAGCTATGCAAATGTCTGTGACTTTGTGCCATTCTACAACATCAAATTTAAAAGATCAAATTGTTTAAAATCGGAGACTTTCAACAATTTGATCTTTTAAAAAAAACGTTACAATGATGGACTTTAATAAAAGCTCCAATTAAGAAACAGTTAGTTTGAAATAAGACTAATAAACATAAATAAGATTTAAAATCACAGAATCATAAAGTTAATCTTTATGATTGGAATTTCGTTTGTGAAATATGATTGATGAATGGTATAGCATCATTTCTATTTCTGATATTTTATAAAATTTAAATTCAGTACTAAACAAACAGAAATATCTTAATAAATTACTCAATCTTAATTTTTAATTCTTTATGAAATCAAAATTAATTTTAGCGATATTACTGTTAAGCAGTTGTACCAATAACAAATTTTCGGGCTATGTCTATGATTATGATACCGGAAAGCCAATTCAAAATGTTATGGTAAATATTATTGGGAATGTCACAAGAACAGATAGCATTGGATATTTTGAGTTAGAAGTAAACTCAAATTCCAATTGTGCTATAAACTTAAAACGGCAGGGCTATGCTGTTAAGATCATGTTACGAAAACCTGATTTTGCAGAGGGAAATAAAAATAAAAAGCCAAAAAAAAATACCATTTTTATGTTTAAGAGCGACAGTGATTTCTCTAAATAAAAATCATTCAGTAATTCTAACAGGTTTAAAGAAATCAAGCAATGAGACAAGATCGAATAAAAGATAGAGTGCTAAAAAGAGCAGCTAGATCATGGGGCTTTTCAGATGTTGAGATGGAAACATCATTTGATCCTGTGGTATCAATGATGCTTAATGCATTGTCTTACGAATTGGAGAAAGTAGCCCATGAACTTGAAGACTCTAAAACAAGAGTAGTAGAAAGAGTTTTGGAAATTATGTTTCCTGAAGTTACGACAGGAGTAAAACCTGCAAGAGCAATTTTGCATGCGTTGCCAATAGAGAATAATATGAAAGTTTCCTTGCAGAATCAAATGACTGCAAATCGAAGAATTCATAATATTTACAATCCTTTAGCGCCAATTATTAAAGAAGTTGCCCTGTCGCCAACATTAGAAGTAAAGCTGTCATGTGCAGAGGTAAAATATGTCGCGTATGAGCGTAATTTGTTCGAGATTTCGAATCTTTTTTACAAAGATGCCATACGAGGCTATAAGAATTCACTACCTTCTGGTGTCGTGTTTTTAGGACTTGAATTAACAGATCCGAAGGTCGAAGACATTGAAGATTTGATGTTATATATTGACATTAAAAATATACATCAGAAAGAGATGTTTCATTACTATTTAAAACAGATGAAATGTTTTCAGGATGATGTGCAAATTGGGGTAGAAGAAGGTTACAATGTTCCTGTAAATAATATTGATATCGAAAATATTATCAATCGTAATTACACGCATTTGAGTGAAATTATGCAGGAAGTGAATGAGTTTTATTTTGATAATTTTTATACGCTGAAAGGATCATTAAAGTATAAACCTTTTAATGAATACAGTTCAGAATATAAATGTTTTGAAGCTGTAACAGAGAGAAATGATAATCCGATTATTTGGATAAAAATGGTTTTTCCAGAATCGTTAATTCCGCAAATATTAGATAATGTTTCTTTTGCGGCAAATTGCTTTCCTGTAATTAACAAAAAGAAGCATATTATTAGTAAAACCTTGGGGAATTTCTTGTCTTATATAGCATTAGAAACAGACAATAATTTCTATCTGGATGTTGATAAGGTTGTCGACGGATTCAATAATCATTATGAAATAAAGGAATTTAAAGATGGAGTACTTGAAGAAGGAAATGCAGTATTAAGAACAGGCGGCGTATCCAGATTCGATTCTAGAAGTGCTTCAGAATTACTGCAAAATGTATTGGACTTGTTAAAGGACGAAAGTTCTTCTTTTGCAGGTTTGGGTAAAGACTTTATGAACAGCTCTTTGGTTGAAATAAACCAGCTTTTAGCTTCTGTCGAACAGCAAGCGAGAGAAAGCAGTTTTTCTAAAAATAATGATCCTTATCTCATGATTAAACCAAAAATTGATGAATCTATAGGAAAGTCATTTTGTATACATTATTGGTCTACTTGTGCAGAAGAAGGAAATGATATCAAAGCAGGAACTGTTTTAGAATCTAAAGAGGATATGCTGTTTGTAAGTAAAGAGGCAGTTTTGGTCACCAATACAGTAGGCGGTATGAACAAGCAGAATAATAAAGATCGTATTTTAGCTTATCGAAATGCTTTACTGACTCGTGGCAGAATTGTAACATTTGCAGATATAAAAGCATTTGGATTTAATCATTTTAAAAGCTGTGTAACAGATATTAGAATAGAAAAAGGAACGCGAAAAGAAATTTCTGTAAAAGCAGGTTTTAGCAGAACAGTAGATATTTATCTAAAAATTGATGCAACAGAAAGAAACTATCTATCCGCTACAGAATGGGATTATCTGTCTGAAAGTTTTATAAAGAACTTAAAAAATAGGTCATCAAATGTATTTCCTTATCGTCTTTTCATAGAAGAATAAAACAAAAAACGCCGAAAAACTACTTTTCGGCGTTTTGCTTAATTGGGGATTTATTTTGGTTTTACTGGTATTTTTTATCCGTTAGCGTTTTCATAAAAGTAACTAGAGCCTTTTCTTCTTTTATAGTCAAATTCAGTTTGTCAAAAGGAAGTGTTTGATTTTCTACTTCGTAGCCTAAACCAATTCCACCGCCTTTATTGTAGAAAGAAACTACTTCTTCGAGCGTCTTAAAAACTCCGTTATGCATATATGGCGCTGTAACAGCAGCATTTCTGACAGTTGGCGTTTTAAATGCTCCAACTAATTGTGGCATTTGGTTGTAGATGTAACGGCCTTTATCTGGGCTTAAAGTTTTTCCGGAAGCTTCACTTGGAGTTCCGATAACTTCATGTTCGGTTTTGGAATAACTTGGCGGAACTGTTCCGTTAAATAATGGCGTAAAATGGCAAGTGGCACATTTTGCTTTTCCCATAAAAAGGTTCATTCCTTCGATTTCTTGGCTGTTTAAAGCTTTTTTGTTTCCTCTCATATAGTCATCAAATCGAGAATCAAAAGCATTTAAAGAGCGTATATAACTCGCAATAGCATTTTGAATCTGCCACGCTTCTGGTTTTGATATTTTTGGATAAGCTTTTTTGAATAGTTTTACATACTCCTTGTCCAGCTGAATTTTAGCATGAATATTTTCCATCGAGCCATGCATTTCGTCTTTATTCTGAATCACATCCACACTTTGTTTTTCTAGATCCAACTGACGCATATCCCAAAACTGAGCATTCTGCAAAGAAGCATAGGTTAGAGTAGGAGTGTTTCTTGGTAAATTCATTCCAGTAAGTGAAATGTTTGTTTTTAATCCGTCTGTAAAAGCTTTTTCAGGATTATGGCAAGTTGCACAGCTTCGATCATTGTTTTTTGAAAGACTTGTATCATAAAACAATTTTTCGCCTAAAATGGCTTTTTCTTTAGTAAAATTATATTCTTTAGAAAGAACAAAAGCATTCACATCAAAAGCATCTTTATCAAATAAAGTTTCAATTGTTGGTTTCAGCGGACTGCTTTTCTTTACATTTTTAATATTCTCTTCTTTCTGAAAAGTTTTCAGTTTTTTCGAAATCGGATTTAGATATTCAGATATAAAAATAGCACGATTAAAAGCATTGAAATTATTATTTTCAGTGCAGTATTTTTGTGCGCTTTTGGTCAACTCTTTTAATTCAGATACTGATTTATTATCAGCATCAATCTTTTCAAGCGTTTCTGGAATTGAGATTAAACTCTGGCCAGCTTCTGGAATTGAAGACTGCAAAATCGGACTATCAAAACCAGTTATTCCTAAAGCAATAACTCTAAAAACATTCTGCTGCATAGCATCCAAAACGTAATCATCACTAATGGTAATAACTTCAAAAGTGCTTTTGAGTTGTTTAATATTCGATTGAAAAATATTCAATTCTCTCGTTAAACCTTCTTTACTTTCAGGATTGTATTCAGGATAAATCATTTCTTCCATAACTTGAAAACCATGGGGTTCAAAAGATCTGTTTTCTTCCAATTCCATTTCGTCAAGAGCAGGACCGTTCATAAATCTACCAGTTTCAGGAATAAAATATTCAATTGCCCATTCGACTTTTTTGTATGCTAGACGTGACTTTTTAAATTGTGCTACAATTTCTTTTTGTGAAGAATTGCTGGTTACAAGTTTTTGAAATTGTGAAATTTCATTACTAAGTTTATTTAAGTCTACAAGTAATTCTTGTTTGATCGTTGGTTTTGAAGCTTCGCTTTCTTTGCATGAATAGAAAAAAGAAAGCAGTATAAATAGAAAAGTAAAATATTTTAATTTCATAGTGGAGTTGTAATAGAAACAACCCTTATCGAAAAATAAGGGTTGTCAATAGATTTTGGTAGAAATTATTAGCGTTGTACGTTTCTAATAATTACAGTTTGTCCTCCCTCTTTGTTAGTTTGAGTTCCTGAACCGTCAGCATTTTTAAATGCATCACTTTGCCAAGTGTGAGGGTGAATATTTACAGTGAAAGTATCTGGAACACCAATGATATCTGAAATGTCTTGCATAGCTCCAAATTCCCAGCTTCCAAATCTCATTTCGCCAGTTTGGTTATAAAGTGTATTCCAAGCTGTATCTGTTCTTTTGTGGTTCATGTTTAACCACGGTTTATTCTGTTTTGTAGCAATATTGTACTGCCAGATGTAAGAATCGTGTTTTGCATCTGCATAATAGCTATCACCATCTTCTTGAATGTAAACATAGTTTTCAGTCACACATAAGTTATCAGGATTGATAATTCCAGTTCCAGGAGTACTGTCTCCTTCAACAGCCAATTCTAAAGTTCCTTTTAATGGGTTTGTTGCATCTAATTTTACTTTATAAACTCTTCCCCACATTGTATATCCTTCAACAGGAGCATTATTTGTTGCTTGACCAGTTGCAGTAAAGTAAATTTCTCTATTGTTGCTTGCACTTCCTTTTCTGTAATCTACGTCTTCAACTCTTGAGAAACGAATTGCTTTTAAATCATTAACTGTTGTATTGATTACCGCACCAGTTAAGTTTTTAGCATTCGGAATTTCAACAAATTCAACTGGATATGAATTGTTTAAAGTGATAGTTGTTTCAACTTGATTTCCGTCAGTTCTTTTTAAAGCGTATAATTTTCCATTAGATAAATCGCCAACTGTGCTAACATACATGATTAACTGACCAGCACTTACGTGAGAAGTTGCATAAGATTGATCTTCTCCAATTAAAATAACTGTTTTTCCTGGGTAAGCTTCTTTTGGAAGCGGAACAGCGTTTTCCATACTCGCTTTTCCTAAAGCTGGCAACACTCTGTCAGTTCTAGCTTTATCAGTAGATAATCCAAGAGGATTAATTCCGTGAACCATACTTTCCTGACCGCTTTCTCCAGCAGTTAAAAAGATTGGCCCAAATCCGTGGATTTCTGGAGTTGCCAAAGTAGCAGAACACAAACGAGTAAGACCTCCAACACCATCAACGATATAGTCTCCTTTTACAGGCTTGAAAGTTTTGTCTAAATATACTCTTGATACCGATTGAATAATTTCATGGTTAGTAATCATAATGTATCCATCACCTTTAGGATCTTTCATTATTCCAGCTCCGTCAGGCTGTGCGCCATAAACAAAAGATGGAGAATCTGGAAGTACATCAGCGCTTGTAATTAAAGTGCTGATTTTTAAGTTTTCAAAACCTGTCTGAGCATAAACAAAAGGAGGTATTTTTGAATGTGAAGTAAAATCGATGCTTGCGTTTACATCGTTTTTTGAATCTTTGTCATCATTTTGACAGCCAATTGCAGTAAGACCTGCAATTCCAAGCAAGGTAATCGATTTTAAGAAGTTAGCTTTCATAAAGTGTTTTTTTGTGTTTTTTTTGATTAGAGCAAAGCTATCTTTCAAAAACAAAATACATGTTATGAGTATTTTTTCTTTTTGCTAACTTTTATAAGTCTTGTATTACTAAATGGTAAATTAAAAGTTTAGAATGTAAATTTTAGATTCCTAAAAAAAATCTTAAAGCGGTTTAAAAAGCTGATTTAGATTGACCGCCTTTTTCTCTTTTAGCTTTTTTACAATCTTAAGAAAAGCAATCGCAGTAATATAAGCATCACCCAAAGCAGTGTGACGGTCTTTTTTTGAAATATCAAATTTGTCAGCCAAATCATCTAAGGTATAATGATCTTTTCTCTCGAATAAATGCGATTGAATCAAAGTCTTTTTGTACAAATAAGCCGTATCTAAAGTTTTATTGGTTAAATGCGGAAGGCCATTTCGTTCTAAAGCTTTATTAATCATGGTAACATCAAAAATTGTGTGATGCGCAATGATTATAGAATCTCCTAAAAAATCTAAAAATTGCTTTAAAGCCTCTAACTCGGTCGGACGTTTAATCAATAAATCTTTTAAAATACCATGAATTTGAGCAGTCGTTTTATCATAATGATCTTGTTCGAGATAAACTTCAAAACTATCCTGAACATTAATGATTCCGTTTTGAAGAACCAATGCGCCAATACATAAAATACGATCGTTATCATAATCAAATCCTGTAGTTTCAGTATCTAAAACAACAAAACGAGTTTCTTCGATGGTAATATTTTCATCGAATAGATTAGTCTCTTCTTTTTTCCAAAAATTGAATAAACTCATAATTATACCAGATTTGAAATATTAAAACGTACCGAAATAAGTTCCTGAAGTTCTTTGATGGTTTTAAAAGTACGTTTCAGCTTAATTTTTTCCATTTTTGTTAAAGACTCCAATTCGATAAACTGACCCGAATCATGGTGTAATAATCCTTGTTTGGTTCTAAATTTCAGTAAAGCTTTAAACGAATAAGAGCATGATAAATACAATTCTCTATTATTTGGTTCCAGTTCAGCCAATTTCTCAAAACGTTCAGCCGTATTGCTGATTCCTTTTACCGAATGGGATAAAATTAAAACACGCGCTGCATCTGTTAAAGGCATTAAGGCTCTTCGTTTGATGTCGAAATTATCTTTGTTTGCGCCATCTTGTTCCACTAAAAATTGTCTAAAGAAGCCAGTAGGAGAAGGGCTTTGCAAAGCACCGCTCACCAAATGCATATAAAAAATCGGATTAGCTTTTACATTTTCAAAAATGGAATCAGACAATTCGTTAACGATTTCAGAATCGCCATAAGTTTTACTGTAATCAAAGAAAATAAAGGAAAGTAAAACCTCATTTTTCCCTGGATTTGTAATCCAATGATGCACCTGAGCTTTCCATTCATCCAGACTCATACACCATTTCGGACTAGAAGCCATCATATCGGCAGGACAATAATCGTAGCCAATTTCAAATAGGCCTTTATTGACAAGACCGGCAAATTTTAAGAAATATATTTTCGTTTCATCTCTAAAAACTTCATTTACATTTTCATAAACAATTGCATTATCTTGATCGGTATGCAACATTTGTTCGCCGCGTCCTTGGCTTCCAAGCGCCAACCATGCAAATTTTACAGGCGGCGGACTGCTCATTTTTTCCAAACAGATCTCGATAACTCGAGTAGTGCAGGCCTCGTTCAATTCAGTAATGATTTTGGTAATCAAAGTCATCGGAATATTTTGATCCAGATAACCTTGAAGCAGTTGCATAATTCGGTTGCGGATTGGTTTTATTTCCTTGATTTTTTTAGTGCGTTTCAGCGCTTTTATTAAAACCGCAGGATTATTTCCAAGCGCTACCATAACGTCGTGTTTCGATAAAATTCCGACCGCTTTAGTATTTACCGTTCCATCTTTCGTTAAACACAAATGGCTGATATTACTTTTCATCATCGCCATTTGAGCCTCGGTAACCGTCATTTTTTTCGGATATGTAATAACAGGTTTCGTCATTATCGTTTCGGCAGTTGTCGTAATTGGAAAATCGCCGGTAACAATTTTATTTCGAAGGTCTTTATCAGTTAGAATACCAATCGGAAGCATTTCATCAACAATCAGAATAGCACCAACTTTCTTTTTATTCATAATCTTAGCCACTTCCTTAACAGTCGTTGTCGGACCGCAGGTTACGATTTTTTTTGAATATTTGATGGGTGCTAAATCAAAAGAATGATTGCTCGAATGCAGGTTTTCATTTAACTGATCATCGCCATATAATTTATCTTTATGAATGTCTGAATACGGATTTCGAGTATTTGAAGCATAACTTTCAATTAGAAAATTGCCAATGTTTCTGTTTTCAAGGGCGTAAGGTTTAAAAACCGCAATAGGAATAGCGTAAAGAATACTTTCTTCATGCGCTACAGCCTCCATAATGTAATTTTCTTGTGCCAAAAGCGGACGAAGTCCAAAAATATCGCCTTCGTCACACATGTCTAAAACGGTGTTTTTAGTGCTTTTTTTCAATGCGATCGCACCTTTATGCACTACATAAAAAGAATCGTGCGTTTTATCATTTTCGGCAAAAATTACTGAATCTTTTTCTTTATAAATAATAGAAATCTGCTCAGATAGCTTTTCTAAATCTCTCTGATGCAAAAAATTAAACGGCGGATAATTCTTTAAAAAGTCGGCAACACGTTGCGAAATGGTATTTTTCATTTGGTTAGATTAGAGTTCTAATGTACTATTTAAAATAGAAATGTAAAAGAAACATTTTTGTTTTTTGAGTTGCAAAGAAACAGAGGGGCAAAGGGATAAAGGTTTTTCTGCACAGTTTTGTCATCCCGAGGAACGAGGGATCTCCGTAAGAAGCTCCACAAAGTTTTGTAATAAAAAAAGCTCCAAAATTGGAGCCTTCAATATTTTAAATCAAATCTTAATCAACTTTATAAACAGTACCTCGCTGTTTCTCTTCAGAACCAACCAAGCCAAATTCAAACGTATAAGAATCTTTAGAAGTTGTTAAAATCTTCATGCTGATTGCTTTTTCTTCAGCCATGTTTTTTGGATGCTTTTTCTGTAGTACATATTCACAGTCACTTACCCAACGAATGGTTGCTGTATCTGTTTTTCCTTCAAAAGTTTCGATTTCGATATCGTCTTTGCGTTCAAAATAAGTTGTTTTTTTCTCGCCGTTGACTTCTGTCTCAAATTTAAATTTTCCGGTTTTAAAATCTTTACAATTGTGTTCGGCGTTATAACATGAAACTAAAGCCAAAACAGGTAATAAGAAAATTATTTTTTTCATTTTAAATAAGTTTTTTTAGGAGCTGATTCCCGCTGTCCGCTATATCTTTTGTGGTGAACCCCACCACAAAAGGATGTCGCTACCATCGGGGCTAGGACTTTGGTTTTCAAAAGTCCTTTTTTCAATTAAAGAATAAAAAGAAAATTACAAGAGTTATAAAAGCTATAAAAAGTAAATTTCGTTTTTTGTTTTTAGAACTCTGCTCTTCGGTTAAATTTGTTTTGCAGAATTTAATTAAGATCCACCAACATGTCCCGCCAAAATTTGCATAATATTCGATCATTTCAATCTCTTTAATTCATCATCGGTAAAGTTCTTAATTTCTTTCTCTTTGGCAAACTTTTCAGCATTGTAATTTCCCGATTTATTCTTCGGAATCGATAAGCTATTCCATTCGCTGTTTTTCAATTGTTTGGCGTAAAAAACAATCTGACCAACATGATAAGGATAATGTGCCAATTGACGATTTATAGCTTCAATAACCGTATGACCTTCATTTCTAATGTAAATGATATCTGAAAGCTGTTCTGGTTTTAGACTTCCCAAAGCATTTTCAAGACAATTCCATCCTTTGTTCCAGACTTCCAGAACTTCTTCTTTAGACTGTAAATCGTTTTCAAATTCTGCATCACGATTTCGCCATTCTTTCTCTCCATCAGAAGTCAGAAAATCGGTCCAACGCGAAAGCATGTTGCCTGAAATGTGTTTTATAATGGTAGCAATGCTGTTGGTGTCGTCATTAAACGATACAAAAAGTTGCGAAGGCTCAAGCTGCTCTATAGCTTTTTCTCCAAGCATTTTATAATATAAAAATTGCTTTTTGACACTTTCAAGGTAAGATTCAGATAATTTCATAGCTATTTTTTTTGCCACAAATAGTACAAGTTTTAATTGTATCGCAAATTGATCGAAATCTCAATTCGTGTTAATTCGTGTAATTCGAGGCGTTTTTTTAAACAATTTTGATATCGTATTTGTCTAATAATCCAACAATTCCGTCTGTAGAAAATTGTGCTTTTTTCATCGGATTAAATTCAGGATCGATTTTATAATTATAAGCTGTTTTAAAATTAACTCCAGCCAATTGTGTTTCGTTAAAAATAGCGCCATCAAGATTGCAATTATCAAAAATAGAACTCGTTAAATTCGTTCCGATAAAAGTTACTTCACGCACAGAAGAATTGATAAATTTGGTTTTTGGCATTTTTTTATTCGAAAAAAGCGCATAATCCAAAACGCAATCTTCAAAATATACCTGAAATAAGAAATCGTCACATTCGTTAAAAGCGATTCCCAGAAGTTTACAATTTTTAAAAGTGACATTTTTTAAACTTGTTCCAGCCAAACTTGTCATAGAGAGATTGCAGTCAATAAATTCGCAGTCAAGAAAAGTATTAGAACTAAAATTGCTGTTGGAAAAATCACAATTTTTAAACACACAATCTTCAAACTCCCGATTGTTTATTCGTTTATCAATATAAACAACTTTGTCAAATGTTTTCTGAATGTGAATTATGCCTTCCATGTTTTATTTAGCTTAAAAGTTTAAATGAGATCTGACAGTATTTTTAATCCGTCAGGTTTATTTTAGAAGACTAAATTAGTCATTAAATATACCTTTCATAATGGTTTTCAATCCCAAAAAGATCAAAACCATAGAGCTTAGACAAGCTACAATTCCGATTGCTAAAACAAGATAGTGCCAGTTGTTGCTTTGATTCTGAAAAGCATTATAAATTAACGATGGACCAAGAAACATTAAAGGCAAAGCACCTGTTAAATATTTAATTCCTTTTCCTAGTAATTGTCTGTTTGTTGCCATTTTGTTTTTGTTTCAAGTTTTCTTTGTTTCAAGTTTCAAATTGCAGTTTGAAACAACATTTCACATTTCAAAGAAAACTTTTTACTTATTATAATTATCGACAGCATTTCTCACGCTGCCGTATTTTTTTAATAATTCTGATGCTTCATCATACGATACTGGAATCTCGTCCATAATCATTTTTACGCCACGGTCAACCAGTTTAACATTACTTAGCTGCATATCCACCATTTTATTGCCTCTTACTTTTCCTAGCTGAATCATTGCAGCAGTAGAAATCATATTTAAAACCAGTTTTTGAGCAGTTCCAGCTTTCATTCTCGAACTTCCTGTAATAAATTCTGGTCCAACAACAACTTCAATAGGGAATTGAGCTGTCAATGCCAAGGGACTTCCGGCATTACATGTAATACATCCTGTAATGATATTATTTTCATTACAAGCTTCTAAACCACTAATTACATAAGGAGTTGTGCCAGATGCCGCGATTCCAATTACAACATCATTTGAATCTATATTATGATTTTGAAGATCGATCCAAGCATTTGTTGTACTGTCTTCAGCGTTTTCAACAGCACGTCTGATAGCGGTATCTCCACCAGCTATAATACCATTTACTAAATCAAAAGGTACTCCAAATGTAGGCGGACATTCAGAAGCGTCAACAACACCAAGTCGGCCAGAAGTTCCCGCTCCAATATAAAACAATCTACCACCCAGCTTTAATTTGTCGACTATTTGCGGAATCAAAGCTTCGATCTGTGGCAAAGCTTTTTCGACAGCATAAGGAACAGTTTTGTCTTCTTGATTAATATTAGATAACAATTCATGAACAGACATTTTCTCTAAATGTTCATATTTTGATGCTTGTTCCGTGGTTTTTGTAAATGTCATTTTATAGTTATTTAGACGCGCCAAAATTAATATATTTTATCTCAATCTCGCAAAGTTCAAAGCTTTATAATCTTCATTTTCTTTTATTTTTTTGAATAAAGACGCTTCTTTCTCATCATTGTTACATAAACTAAAATATTATATTTGTTTAATATAAAAAGATAAATGGATAAATTAGGATTTTTAGATAGCGTTGCCCGTATTGCTGTCTTTGTTTCGTTATTATTGGCACTTTTTTTACTTACTGTAAAGACGGAGAATAAATTGGCTAACCGACTTTTTGCTTGTTTTATTATTTTGTCAGCGATTGATTTTAGCGGATTAATGGATTATTCATTTCCTATAGAATATATAAATATAGATTTGTTTAGAAGTACAGTGTGTTTGTTAGAAATGCCTTTGATTTATCTCTATGTTTTGGCAGTTTGTTATTCTGATTTTAGACTAAAATGGAGGCATTTAATCTATACACTTCCATTTATAGTGATGAATTTTGTTTTAATGCCGAGAATTTATTTGAAATGGGGTGCTGAAAAGCAGTTTATTTTAGAACATTACAGTACAATGTTTGAAATTTACTTTTTTCAAATTCTAATCGAATTTCAGTATTGGTTTTATATTGTGAGTATATTCTTGATTTTAAGAAAATACAAAAGAATTTATCTCGAAAATTATACGAATCCTAGTACGTCTACCTACAAATGGCTTTTTCAGATGAATTGTGTTTTTGTAGTTATGCATTCTATTACAGCTTCAAAAAATTTATTGCGCTATACCGCTTCCAGAGATACTTTTTTGTGGGGAAATGTTTTAATGGTGATTATGGCTTTAAGCGTAATATGCTGGTTTGTTATGAAAGCATTAAATCACCCAGAGCTTTTTAGAGGAATTAATTCAAGATTGACGTTAACTAAAGACTTTCTTCCTAAAGAAAATAATGAAGCCATCGAAATTACAAACAATCAGGATGAAGCTGTTTCTGCCCAAATCTCAGCATTAAAAAATTATATGGTTGAAAAAGAGCCATTTCTAGACCCATCGCTTACAATTCAGGAATTGGCAAATCAAATTAATATGCCTGTTCGAGATTTATCTATTTTGATTAATCATCATATGGACCAGCATTTTTTTGATTTTGTGAATGAATACCGCATTCAGAAGGCGATGACTATTTTGAAAGACTCTTCAAAAAATCAGTTTACAGTTTTAGAAATATTGTACGAAGTAGGTTTTAATTCGAAATCATCGTTTAATACTTCGTTCAAAAAATATACAAATTTAACACCGACAGCGTACAGAAATAGCTAAAAATAAAGGCTTTGTAAAAAGTCGAACGCATTACAAAAAAAGGTCGAACCAATTTCTATTTTAGAAAATGGTTCGACTTTTTTTTGTCGGTCGCATAGGCAAATTTTCTAAGGCAACTTTGCTTCAAATTAATCGAACAAGTTAAAAATTAGAAATCATGAAAAAATTAAATCTCCTAATCTTTTTACTATTGCCTTTATTTTGTTTAGCACAATCAACATTAAAAAGCAAAGTAGCTAGTGAAACAAAAGCTTTAGAATGGGCAGAAATTTCAATATTAAATAAAGAAGGAAAAATTATCGATGGAACTACAACTAAAGAAGATGGTTCTTTTGAAATAAAACTTAAAAACGGCTTTTATAAAATACAAATCGATCTTTTAGGATTTACTAATTATGAAAAAGAAATTTCGCTAGAAAAAAATACCGATTTAGGAACTATTATTCTCAAAGAAAATGAAACCAAATTAGTTGAAGTTGTAGTTCAATCTAAAAAGAAAACCATCGAACAGAAAACAGATCGCTTAGTTTATAACCTTGAAAACAATGTTACAACAACTGGCGGCGATGCTTTAAGTGCCATTAATACAGCGCCTGGAGTTGTGGTAAAAAATGATGTAATTACCATTTTAGGAAAAGGAACTTCACGCGTCATGATAGACGGGCGTTTGATTGAATTGACTGGCGAGGAATTGAATAATTTCTTGAAATCGATTTCTGCAGCAGACATTAAGAATATTGAAATTATAAGCAATCCGCCAGCAAAATATGAAGCCGATGGTACTGGAGGATTGATAAATATTATCATGAAAAAAGGAGTTCGTGATTCGTGGAAAAATTCGACAACAGTTTCTTACGATCAGAATAAATACGGGATTTATACTTTAAGAGATAATTTCTTTTATAATAAAAATAAGTTTCGTCTTTCAGCAAGCGTCAACGGAAAAACAGGATATATGAATATAGATGAAATTTCAAAAGTATATTTTGAAGACGGAATTTCAAATATGAGTGCGACGACAAAAATGAAAAATGAAAATCTATCAGGGAAATTTGCTTTAGATTATGATTTTTCAGAAAAAACAACAGCGGGTTTTCAATTTATAAACGATAGAAATAATCCGGATTTTCAATCGGATATTGTGATAGACAGATATGATACTGAGAATCAATTAAAAAATTATACAATCAATAAAAGTTACGCAGACAGAGCATCGGGAAGTTTAACGTATAATGCGCATTTGATAACAAAACTGGATTCGCTGAACCGAAAATTGTCTTTTGATGTGGATTACTTTAATTACAATTCAAAATTTGATCGTGAGTTTATCGCAAACGACTATTTAGCAGATGGAACTTTTGTTACAGTGAATCAGTCAGGGCAAAATATCTCAAACCAAGATATTCATAATTGGAGTTTTAAGGCAGATATGGAACATCCGTTTGAAGTCCTGAATTTATCTTATGGCGCGAAAATGAGTTTTACAAACAGTGTAAGTGATGTACTTTATTATAATACGATTTCGGGAACTCCAGAATTAGATCCTTTACAATCAAACCGATTTAATTATACGGAAAATAATCAGGCGTTTTATGTTAACGGAGATAAAAAAATCAATGAAAAATGGAATTTTCAAGTTGGTTTGAGACTGGAAAATACGCAAACAAAAGGTTTCTCTGAAACTTTAAACCAGGAAACGGTTAATAATTATTTGAAATTGTTTCCAACGGTTTTTGCATCGTATAAGAAAAATGACAACAATACTTTTACCTTAAATTACGGAAAAAGAATCAATAGACCACGTTTTGATTTATTGAATCCGTTTCGAATTTATATAAGCAGTAATAGTTATTCAGAAGGAAATCCGTTTTTGCAGCCTTCGTTTAGTGACAACTTTGAGTTTGGATATTCTTATAAAGAAATATTGCGAACTACTGTTTTTGTCAATTCAATTACAAATGGCTATGGCGTTTTGTTTACCTCAAATCCGGCAACAAATACACAAATTGTAACAAGAGATAATTATTTCAAAAGTTTGAATTATGGAGTTGGAGAATCATATTCGGCAACTTTTACAGATTGGTGGACAAGTGAAAATTCTTTGTATTTTTTAGGCGCAAAAACAGAATTTATTAAAGAGATCAATGCAACTCCGTCAAATAGTTTAGAAGTAGATTTTTCGACAAATAATACTTTTGTTTTAGGAAAAAATTCTAAACTTCAAATTGATTTTAGCTACACTCCACCTTATGAAAGCGGTTTATACAAAATAGGTTATACATCAAGTTTTGATATTGGTTTTAAGCAGGATTTGTTTAATAAAACAGTGCAAATTGCCTTTTTGGCAAATGATATTTTTAATACTTCTTACTTAAAAGATTTCACTTCTGTGGTAAATGGCGTAAAGCAAGTTTACAGTCAAAACAATAGCAACCGATTTGTTCGTTTGTCTGTGGTTTATAATTTTGGAAATAAAAAGATCAACGTTAAAGAACGCAATTTTGGAAATCAAGAGGAGAGAAAAAGAGCTAATTAAATTAGATAATTAGAAAATGTGCCAATTAGATAATAATAATTTTCTAATTGGCACATTTTCTAATTGACACATTATAAAAAGAATGCCAATAAAATTCCGAGAACGATCATAGAAACTTTGGCGATATTAAATTTATGCCCTTCGCTGCTTTCAAAAATAATCGTTGATGAAATGTGGAATAAAATACCAATTACGATTGCCGTTATTTCGGTGTAATATTTACTTAAAAAAGGCAAATATTCAGATGCTACAGTTCCTAGTGGCGTCATAATGGCAAATGTGAGCATGAAGGCAAAAATGGCTTTTTTGTTTAAATCGGCATTAATGAAAAATGTTGTTAAGATAACAGCAATTGGCAAATGATGAATGGCAATTCCGACGGCTAAGCCATGATGATGGCTTACTGGAAAACCTTCTAAAAAGGCATGAATGCAAAGACTGATAAACAATAGCCACGGAATCTGAGACATTTTTGCATGTCCGTGTACGTGTCCGTGTTCGGCACCTTTTGAGAAAAATTCGAGAACGATCTGGAATAAAATCCCGACCATTATGAAGATTCCGATATTGTGATTATGCGATTCGTAAACATCTGGTAGCAGATGCATTACTGTTAAAGACAATAAAAAAGAACCGCTGAATGCAAGCAGCAGTTTTAAATTGGTTTTGTTTTCTGGTTTTATAAACAAAGCCACACTATATCCTAAAAGTACAGAAATTAAGGGTAGTAAATAGTTCATTTTTATTTTGTTTAATCGTTGATTCGTTTAATCGGTTAATTGTTTTTTTGTTTAGCGATTAAACGGTTCAACAATTAAACGATTAACCAATTTATTTAAAAATCATGATTAATCTTTCGCTTTCGGTTTTATGGAATTTTTTGAGTTTATAGTCTCCAAAAATGTCCAGCAGGAAAATTCCAGCCTCGTCCATTAAATCCTGAAAGTCTTTCAAAGTTAGTGCTTTTACTTTTTCTGTAAAATGATATTTTCTGCCTTGGTCTTCAAAATCAATTTCTTTGAAAATATGCCCGTCTTCTACATATCTTTTGATGTGAAAATCTATTTCGTCAACCGTTTTTACTTCTTCTGGAACAAGGTTTTCAATTACGTTTGCAACATTCATAAAATCAATAACCGCAAAACCATATTCAGATAAGCTTTCTTTAATTGCTTTTAAGGTTGTTAGATTATCGTCGTCGCTTTCGAAGTAGCCAAAACTGGTAAAAAGGTTGAAAATGGCATCGAACTTTTCTTCAAAAGGTTCGCGCATGTCGTGCACTTTAAAATGCAGGGTTTCATTACTATTTTTACTAGCTTCAGTAATGCTGTTTTCAGACAGATCGGCTCCTAAAACATCGTAGCCTAATTGATTTAAATAAATAGAATGACGGCCTTTTCCGCACGCTAAATCCAATACTTTTGCTTTCTCAGGCAAATTAAGGTAGTGCGTTAAATTGTCCATGAAAACTTGAGCTTCACGATAATTACGATCCTTGTAAAGAATGTGATAATAAGGCGTGTCAAACCACGAAGAGTACCAGTTTTGATCGTCGCCTTCTTGATTTGGGATGGAGTCGTTATGCTTTTCGGACATTTATTCTATTTCAATTAATTCAAAGTCCGGCAAATTTAGTGTATTTTTGCCGAAAAATTACTATTTAGCAGCGATACATTGTTGCATTATGCAAAGAGATGCAGGAATGCATCTTTTAAATTTTTAGTTTTTTTTAATTTAAAAGACAAGATGGAAGAAAATTTTAAAATGATTGCCAAATGTTTTTTTGGCTTTGAAGAAATATTAGAAAAAGAATTACGTGCACTTGGCGCTCAAGATGTCGAAAAGGGGGTGAGAATGGTGAGTTTTAAAGGAGATAAAGGTTTTATGTATAAAGCCAATTTGTCTTTGCGTACCGCGCTTAAAGTCTTAAAACCAATTTATTCTTTTAGAGCAAATAATGAACAAGCGTTGTACAAAGGTATTTCGGGTTTAAACTGGTCTAAACTTTTAAATGCGAATCAGACTTTTGTGATCGATGCAACGGTGCATTCTACTTATTTCAATCATTCTGAATTTGTTTCGCAGAAATGTAAAGATGCGATTGTAGATCAATTTAGAGAAAGAACTGGTCAAAGGCCGAGTATTGATAAGCAATATCCAGATTTACGCATTAATATTCATATCGACAAAGATCAGGTTTCTGTGGCTTTGGATACTTCTGGAGCTTCGCTTCATCAGCGTGGTTATAGAACAGCTACCAATATTGCTCCGATTAATGAGGTTTTAGCGGCTGGAATTCTTTTACTGTCTGGCTGGGACGGACAAAGTGATTTTCTTGATCCAATGTGCGGTTCTGGAACTTTCTTAGCAGAAGCAGCAATGATTGCCTGCAATATTCCGGCAAACATTAACAGAAAAGAATTTGCTTTTGAAAAATGGAAAGATTGGGACAATGATTTGTTCGATACAATTGTTGATAGTTTAATGAAAAAAACAAGAGAGTTTCATTATACAATTAAAGGTTTTGATAAAGCGCCAAGTGCTGTAAGCAAAGCCAAAGACAATATTAGAAATGCCAATTTAGAAGATTATATTAAAATTTACGAAGAGAATTTCTTTGATACGGAAAAAGAAACAGAAGGAAAACTTCATATTGTTTTCAATCCGCCTTATGATGAACGTTTAGATATTCATATGGAAAGATTTTACGCCAGCATTGGAGATACCTTAAAGAAGAATTATCCAGGAACAAACGCTTGGTTTATTACAGCAAACCTAGAAGCTTTAAAATTCGTAGGATTAAAACCTTCAAGAAAAATTAAACTTTTTAACGGAAGCCTTGAAGCACGTTTGGTAAAATACGAAATGTACGAAGGAAGTAAGAGAACGAAATTTCAGGTTTCTGAATAGGTGCAAAGTAACAAAGGTTCAAAGGGACAAAGTGAAAATCTTTGTCGATTTGAAAATCTTAACTTTAACCTAAAAGAATATTTAGAATATAATTTGATTATGAGTTCAAAGAACTAGGCTTTAAAACTACAAAGAGAAGAAACTTTGCCTCTCTGAACCTTGCAACTCTGAACCTTAAAAAAAATAATTTAAAATAAATAGTAAGCTTCTAAGAATATAAGCTGCAAGAAGAAAAACTTAGCAGCTTTGCATCTCAGAACCTTAGCAACTCTAAAAAAAACATGTCAAAACTACAACTACGCGCTTTTTTATACCAATTGGCAGCTTTTGCCATTTTATTTCTTGCATTTAGATATTTGATTGCTGCTTACACAGGATTAACTGGAATCTGGATTCCGATGACGGCATTTGTAATCGGAACTATTATTGGACCTAAATTCCAAGCTGTAAGAACCAAAGACGGTGAAAAGCTTTTTATGAAATGGCTTTTTATAAAAGGAATTAAAGAAATAGGATAATTTGGAAAATATATGAGGAAAATTGGACTTATCGGTGGAATCAGCTGGGTTTCTACATCTGATTATTATACTTTGATTAATAAAGGAATTAATGAGAAATTGGGCGGACTGAATTTCTCGGAATGTCTAATCTACTCTTTTAATTATTCCGATATTAAAAAGAATAACGATGCTAACGATTGGGATTCGACTTTTAATATGCTTTTAAAAGCTGCTGAAGTTTTAAAATCGGGTGGGGCAGAAGCTATTCTTTTATGCGCCAATACCATGCATTTAATTGCTGATAGGATACAAGAAGCTATTGATATTCCTCTTATTCATATTGCAGAAGAAACAGCGATTGAAATTCATAAAAAACAATTGAAAAAAGTTGGTCTGCTAGGAACGAAATTTACAATGGAATTGGATTTCTTTAAAGATAAATTGGCTGAGAAAGAAATTGAAACGATAATACCACTAAGCGAAGCTGATAAAGATTTTATTCATTACACCATTTTCGAAGAATTAGGAAGAGGAATTGCAACAGAAGAAACGAAAAAGCGTTACTTAGAAATTGTAAATGAATTAATTCAAAACGGAGCAGAAGGAATCATTTTAGGATGTACCGAAATTCCACTAGTCATAAAAGAAGGCGACTTAAATGTTCCAATTTTTGATACTACTTTAATACATACACAAGCAGCGATTAATTTTCAGTTAACTTAGTTTTAGGTGCTGAGGTTCTAAGCTACTAAGGTTCTAAGTTTTCTTAACAACATAAAAAAAAGCGGTAAATTCAACTTGAATTTACCGCTTTTTTTACCCTTAGTCCCTTAGTATCTTAGCATCTTAAAAAAGAACTATTTCTTCTTCTTAGGTTCTTCTTTTTTTGCAGTTTCAGACGCCATCGTTTTTTTCTTATAAATCGGAATAAAGTAAGAAACTGTGTAGTTGAAACCAATTCCGAAACTTCCATCATAAGTTCTATTGAAGCCAGGAATATAAAGGTTTTCAAAATTATTAGGCTCTTTATTGGTTGCCAGAAGTTTAAGCTGTACGCCAAAACCAACAAATACATTTTTAAAAACCTGTGCTTTTAATCCCATGGCAACCTCGATCCAAGTTGCTGTAAGGCCGTTATATTTTTGACCTTCTGCTATAGGCGGTAATTCTCCCCAATACGGATTCGGATTATAGATTTTGTAATTAATCAGTTCTTGGCTAAAAGTACTGAAACCGCCTCGCATTCCAATCGTAATTAAGTTTTCCATATCCAACCAGTTTTGATAAAAATTATAATCAAAACCTGCTTTTATGTACGTTCCGTTAGCCGAAGAGGTTAATCGGTCATCCTCGGTAGTTTTGTCCTCGTAGCCTAGTTCTGCAGCTATATAGTATTTTTTTGTCAAGCGCCAATCTCCAACAAATTCGACTCCTTTATAATCTTTGTCATAAAGCCCGCGCGTAAGTTTGTACAAATCGACACCTACACGAAGCCCGTAGCGATCTGTTTTTACAACGCTGTCTTTTTGGGTTTCCTGAACTTCTGGTTTTGCCGTCTTTACAGTTTTTTCTGTTTGAGGCTTTTTAGTCACTATTGTATCTTTATTTTTAGAAATCTCAGGAACATCCTGAGCGTAACCTAAAAACATTGAAAACAATAATGAAAGACTAGAAATAAACTTTAATGTGTGTTTCATTTTCAGATTCAATGTTAGGGTTTTCTAATACAACGTCGGTCATCCAAATACTACCGTCTGGATCAGTTTGAACAATAGGTAGAACGTTTCTTAACTGAAATATAGTTTTAAATCCACATGCTCTAGAGACGTATACATTTTGCGATGTATAATTAAATTTTAACACATCAGTATTGATTGAAGCAGGATTAAATGAATTGGAAATAAACTTGAAGGTTGTTGTACTGTCGTTTACTTTTAAAGGAATCATAACAGTGCTTCCATTGGTTACATATCGTAATGAATCATCAACTGCAAGACTTTCATTAAAAACAATTCCCTGTTCCATTCCTTCACCAATAACTTTTAAGTTACTCACATTTCTGGTTTTGGTAGGATTGGAAATATCATAGAATGTAATCACCAATCTAGGTGTAGTTGGTGTATTAGGATCACAGACATCATCTTTCTCGCAGCTAGATAAGCCAAAAGTAAAGAGCAGTAAAAGAGAGATTAGTTTTTTCATCTATTTTTATCGAAGTTCTAAAAGTACAACATTTTCAACATGATGCGTCTGAGGAAACATATCTACAGGTCTCACACGTGTTACTTTGTATTTTTCATCCATTAAAGCCAAATCACGTGCTTGCGTTGCAGAATTACAGCTTACATAAACAACTCTTTTTGGTGCAATTTTTAAAATTTGCTCCACTACATCTTTATGCATGCCGTCACGAGGCGGATCTGTAATAATAACATCTGGTTTTCCGTGCTGTGCAATAAAAGCTTCATTGAATACCACTTTCATGTCACCAACAAAAAACTCGCAATTTGTAATATTATTGCGTTCTGCATTGGCTTTAGCATCAAGAATTGCTTCAGGAACACTTTCTACTCCGATTACTTTTTTTGCTTTTTTAGAAACGAATTGAGCAATTGTTCCCGTTCCTGTATACAAGTCATAAACTGTCTCGTTTCCGGTAAGACCAGCAAAATCTCGGGTTATTTTATATAATTCGTAAGCTTGGTCAGAATTGGTCTGGTAAAAAGATTTTGCGTTAATACTGAATTTTAGACCTTCCATTTCTTCTAAGATGTAATCTCTTCCTTTGTAAAGAACAACATCTTGATCGTAAATAGTGTCGTTTGGTTTTCCGTTTACAACATATTGCAATGAAGTAATTTGTGGAAATTTCTCGTATAAATGATCAAGAATCAACTCTCGGTTTTCTTTATCATCTTCAAAAAACTGAATTAAAACCATAATTTCACCTGTAGAAACAGTACGAATCATTACAGTTCTTAATAATCCAGAATGTTCTCTTGGATTAAAAAACGCTAAATTATGTTCGTTTGCAAAAGCTCTGATTTCGTTACGAATGGCATTTGAAGGGTCTTCTTGTAAATGACATTTGTTGATATCAAGAATTTTATCCCACATTTTCGGAATATGGAATCCTAAAGCATTTCTGTTTCCTAAATCTTCAGTGCTTCCAATTTCTTTTTCTGTTAGCCAACGGCTATTTGAAAAAGAAAATTCCATTTTATTTCTATAAAAGAACTGTTTTTCAGAACCTAAAATATCTTCAAATTCTGGAAGTTCAATTTTCCCTATTCTTTGTAAGTGATTTTTAACCTCATTTTGTTTAAATGCAAGCTGCTGGCTGTATTTCATATTTTGCCATTTGCAGCCTCCGCATACTCCAAAATGTTCGCAGATTGGTTCTACTCTATATTCAGATAATTCGTGAAATTTTACAGCTTTACCTTCGTAGTAAGCCTTTCTTTTTTTTAATGTCTGCACGTCCACAACATCTCCAGGTACCACATTCGGAATAAAGATTACTTTTCCGTCAGGTGCTTTGGCTACTGAAACGCCTTTTGCACCAGCATCAAGAACTTGAATTTGATGAAAGACAACTTTGTCTGTATTTTTTCTTCCCATAGCGCAAAAATAAGCCTTTGAAAACTTTTACAAATTTAATTTTTGAAAAAATTTAGAAATTCTTTAAAATATTAGTTTAATTGAGCATAAAAGCTAATTTTGTTTTTATAATTACCCCAACAAAAACAGCTATTAACCTACGCTTATTCTCTTCTTTTTATGAAGTTGTATCATAAACTTTCTCAAATCAGTTTTCTTAAAAAAAGTTATGCATTTAAATTCCTATTTGTCGCTTTTATTGGAATTCATATTCCCTTAATCGGAATTTTGTTTTTCGTTTTATTTTTTGAACATAGTATTTCTCCATCTTCAATTCTTATTTTTTCACTAATTATGACATTGCTTGCAACAGCAATTACACTTTTAGTTTTAAACAGATTGATAAAACCTATCGCAACGGCATCAAAAGCATTAGATGAGTACAGAGATTCAAGAAAATTATCTGATTTGCCAACAGACTATACAGATGAAGCAGGACTGCTTTTGTGTAATATACAGGAATCTATTAATGAAGCAGAGAATTTTATTAATGAAAAACAGGATTTAATCTATATGCTTTCGCATGATTTGAGAAATTTTGCAGGGAATCCGCAAGGTTTAGCGCAGTTGATTATAAGTGAAAATCCATCAGAATCAGTTAAAAATCTGGCCGAATTAATTTGCGAATCGACTGATCTTCAATTTCGATATATTGAAAATTTCATCAAATTGCTTAAAGAACAAGATGAAGTGGTAAAAATAAATCAGGAAGTTAAAACGGTTTTATTTCCTAATATCATTCCGTTTATTAACGAACAAGTAGAACAGCGCCTGTTTGATAAAAACATAAAGCTGGATTTGGCTGTAGAATGTAATGAAGCAAAGCTAAAAATAGACGAGGGACTTTTAATTCAGGTTCTGGTAAATCTGATAAGCAATGCGGTCAAGTTTTCTTATTTTGATAGTGAAATTAAAGTTAGAATCTTTTCAGAAAATTCCAAATTGATAGTTACGGTAAGAGATAAAGGAATGGGCTTTGATAAAAATCAAATTGAAGAGTTGTTTAAAAAGTTTACCAAAATGAGCCGTCTAGGAACCGCAAATGAAGGTTCTACAGGAATTGGATTGTATTTGTGCAAAAAAATCATTGAAAGAAACAAAGGCCTACTAACCGCATCAAGCGAAGGAAAAAATAAAGGTGCGGAGTTTAGAATTGAATTTGATATCTAAGTTCCAGAAAAAAATAAGGCTGTTAAGATCTCTATTCTTAACAGCCTTTAATATTTTAATAGAGAACAAAATCAAAATATAATTGCGGTTTATTGTCAACACATTTTACTCCTGTTGGAACTTTTTTATCTATGCAAGGTGGCGATACATCTGCATAAAAGCCCCATTTTTTACTAATGTAAGCTTTCTGTGCTTTATACTGTTCAATTTTTTTCTCTAGAACAGATTGATCTGCTTTTTTAGAATATAGAATATAACCTCCAGTTGCAGAACATGGGCTGTCAAACATTTTTACAAAACCCCATTCTGCAGGATTTGAGCAAGATTCGGTTTCGATTTTAGAATAGGTAATAATGTCGTTGTAGATACTTTCTAGTTTTGCAGTATCTTCTTCTTGTGTCGTGCTATCATCATTGCTGCAGGAAAAGCAGAGTAGCGAAACAACAAATAAAATAAAACTTGGTTTTTTCATGGTTAATGATTTATGATTAGTTTTATTATTAGATGTGCTGATAAAGAAAAGGTTGCGTTGAAACTGTGAGAAAATTTTATAGGATAATTTGATGTTTTTAAGATGCTGAAATTTGGTGTAGTTTCAGCATCTTAAAAGTGTATTATTAGTATTTACCAAAGCTGGTGAACAGAAGGTTTAATTAGATTGCTGTAGATTTTATTCATTGCTGTAATCTGTTCTGAGGTTAATTTTGGAGTGTCATAAACCAATAAATTCGATAAAACGTGTTCTGTTTTTGACGCACCTGGAATAATACAGCTTACTTCATTAAAACTTAAAATCCATTGAAGTGCAATTGCGGCAAGGTTTTTCGATTCAGGAAATAAAGCTTTTAATTCTTCAACTGCTTTTAAGCCTAATTCATAATCAATTCCAGAAAAAGTCTCGCCTTTATCAAACGCTTCTCCGTTACGATTAAAATTTCGGTGATCCTGAGGTTCAAAAGTAGTTTTTAAATCAAATTTTCCTGTTAAAAGTCCGCTTGCCAACGGAACTCTTGCAATGATTCCAATGTCTTTCTTTTTAGCTTCTGAGAAAAACAGCTCAGAAGGACGCTGGCGAAACAAATTGAAGATAATTTGAACCGTAGTTACATTCGAATATTCAATAGCTTTTAATGCTTCTTCAACCTTTTCGACACTTACGCCAAGATTAAGAATTTTTCCCTGATCTTTCAATCGGTCAAAAAGTTCAAAGATTTCTGGACGATAGTACACTTCTGTTGGAGGACAATGTAATTGAATCAGATCAAGCGTTTCTAATCCTGTTCTTTTTAAGCTGTCTTCAACAAATTTTTGAAGCACTTTTGGAGTATATCCTTCATTAACATGTGGATTTATCTGGCGTCCACATTTTGTGGCAACAAAAATTCGTTCAGAGCGAGAACGAACGACTCTTCCAACGGCAGTTTCGCTCAATCCGTTTTCGTAAACATCTGCAGTATCAATAAAATTTACGCCATTATCAATAGCGGTATTCAATAGTTCGTCGGCAGTTTTATCATCAAAACCCGATCCCCATTTTCCGCCAACCTGCCAAGTGCCAAGCGAAATTTCAGAGATATTAAAGTTTGTTTTTCCTAGTTTTCTGTAGTTCATTTTTTTTCTTTTGAGGTTCTAAGTTGCTAAGGTCCTGAGGTGCTAAGTTTTTTTTGTAACTTCTAAGTCTATAAGATTCTGAGATGCTAAGATTTTATATTCATAATTCTTTAAAAAACTTAGAACCTTAGCATCTCAGAACCTTAGAACCTTTTTTAATCAAATAAATCCGAAGACAAATAACGGTCGCCTCGATCGCAGATCACGGCAACCACAACTCCAGATTCTAATTGTTCTGCTATTTTTAAGGCAACGGCAACAGAGCCTCCGCTGCTCATTCCTGCAAAAACGCCTTCTTCAAGAGCTAATCTTTTGGTCATTGCTCGAGCTTCTTCTTCGCTCACATCGATAACAGTATCTACTTTTGAAGCATCAAAAATTTTCGGTAAGTATTCTTGTGGCCATTTACGAATTCCAGGAATCTGAGAACCATCGCTTGGCTGCGCGCCAATAATCTGTACGTTTGAATTCTTTTCTTTCAAATAAGTCGAAGTTCCAATAATGGTTCCAGTTGTTCCCATGGCCGAAACGAAATGCGTTACCGTTCCATCAGTATCATTCCATATTTCGGGACCGGTTGTTTTGTAGTGCGCTTTCCAGTTATCATCATTAGCAAACTGATTCAGCATTAAATAACCGCCTTGAGCTACTTTTTTATCTGCGTAGTCTCTAGAACCAATAATTCCTTCGCTTGCCGGTGTCAGAATAACAGTAGCACCATAAGCACGCATCGTTTGAGTACGTTCTTTGGTAGAATCTTCTGGTAAAACCAATTCGATTTCAATACCAAATAGTTGCGCAATCATGGCTAAGGCAATTCCTGTATTTCCGCTGGTTGCTTCAATTAATTTATCTCCTTTTTTAATGTCGCCTCTTTCCAAAGCGGCAGCAATCATATTGTATGCGGCTCTGTCTTTTACGCTTCCCCCAGGATTATTTCCTTCTAGTTTCAGTAAAAGCTTTACATTTTTATTTTTAACTAGATTGACAGTTTCCATTAACGGAGTATTGCCAATTAGGTTTAATAATTTATGTGAATTCATTTTATTTTTTTTCTTTTATTTTAACTTCAGTAGTAGTGGTGTTTAAGACGATAGAATCTTCTGGAATCGATTTGGTAATCCAGGCATTTCCTCCAACGACACTGTTTTTTCCAATTACTGTTTCTCCGCCCAAAATGGTTGCATTGGCATAAATGCAGACATTTGCCTCAACTGTGGGATGTCTTTTTGCATTTTTCATTTCCTTGCTTACGCTTAATGCACCGAGCGTAACACCTTGATAAATTTTTACATGTTTTTTAATAACAGTTGTCTCACCAATTACGATACCTGTTGCATGATCGATAAAAAATGGTGAAGCAATATCGGCTCCTGCGTGAATATCTGTTCCTGTAATTCTATGTGCGTATTCGCTCATTAAACGAGAAAAAAGCAATAAATCGAGATGGTATAATTCGTGGCTTAATCTATAAATTGCAATGGCGTAAAATCCTGGATATCCCAGATAAACCTCGTCAATACTGTTTGAAGCAGGATCGTTCTCAAGAATATATTCCGCGTCCTGATTTAGCTTTTCTAAAACTCCTGGTAGCTTTTCTAAAAAACGGTCCCAAATAGATTCGCATAAATTTTGAGGCTTTTTACACGCCAAAACCGCAATTTCTTTGAAGCGAAACTCTAGTTCGTCAATACTTTCGTCAAGCGCCGCATTCGAATCAAAAAGCGTGTAAAAAAGCTTTTCTGTAAAGTCTTCCGTTTTGGTTTTAATGCCGTAATTTATGTGAGAGTGGCTCTTTAAAGCTTTTATGTTTTGTATGATATTGTCTTTTGTCACAATGGTAAAAATGAATGAATAATTTTGGAACGTTAAAAGTAAGGCGTTTTTTGGAAATAAAATCACGATTTAACGAAAGAAATTTTCTTTACAAAGTCTGATTTGTGATAAAAAGCAAATTCTAAACTGTTCTTATTTATGCAATTCTTAAGAAGTTAATTGCGTAAATTAGCTTTCAAAATATACTAAAATGAAAAATAAGCCAACATTTACAAGTGCAATTTCTGGACTTTCTTTTGATGAAAATGAAAAAATTTACGGAAGGGCAATACATGACCCTATTTTGGGATTGATAAAAAAAGAGTTTCCAGATTTTAGTGCCGAAGATTGCATTTCTATAAATGAATTAAATCTATATCGCCAAAAGTATATTTCAAATTACCTTTCTACCGAAATTGGAGCACTTTCTGCAATGGAGAAAAATGTTATTTCTTCATTAAAAGAAGATAAATCTATTGTAAGTATTGTAGAAGAGGAGGAAGAAACTCGAAATTTAGGACAAAAAGTGGCAGATAAAGTAGCCGATTTTGGAGGAAGCTGGACATTTATTATTTCGTTTGTGGTATTTATATCGATTTGGATTATCTCGAATGTGTATATTTTTCTAAACAAAGGTTTTGATCCCTATCCGTTTATTCTTTTAAATTTAATTTTGTCGTGTGTTGCAGCTTTGCAAGCACCAGTAATTATGATGAGTCAAAACCGTCAGGAAGAAAAAGACCGTAATCGTGCTAAAAAAGATTTTATGATCAATCTGAAATCGGAGTTAGAGATTAGATTAATTCACGATAAAATTGATCATTTAATTATGCATCAGCAACAAGAATTAATTGAAATTCAGAAAGTGCAAATTGAAATGATGAATGATATTTTGGATCAGATTAAGAAATAAAAGTTTTTTGAAATTCAAAAAAGGAGCAAAGCGGCTTTTAGAAAATCTAAAATCTAAAAATAAAAGTGCTTCAGATAATATCCGCCAAGCATAAAAAAAAGATTTATAATAGCCATTTTCCAGATTAGCTTTTTATAGTTTCTAGACTTGTCTAAAAAATGAAAGGCAATAAAAACGGAGAGTAAAAGGCAGGTATAAATGGCTGGATACATTTTAAAAGCAGCCCAAAAATCACCTTGAAAAAGTAAGAATAAAGATCGCTGAAATCCGCATCCTAAACAGTCATAACCAAACACGGTTTTGAACAGACAAGGAATCATGTATTTCTCTAAACTCATGGCAGATCTTTTTTGCAATTTTACTAAAAAAATATGACAAACGTTTAGGGAAGTAGTGGAGCGCTATCTGAAAGTTTTATATTTTTGAAATCTTAAAATAAAGAAAGGATGAAAACTTTTAAAATTATAATAATGATTCTTGCGATTTCGGTTGCGTTATACGAACAGGTTTCGGAAGAGAAAAATATCTATATCATGATTGCTGCAATTGTAGTTTTCATGTTCGGAATGATGCAGCTGAGTGCAAAAACGCCAAGTAAAAATAACGATAAAGAAGAGTAGGATGTTGGCAAAAGGAGATAAGGTTTCGGTATTAGACGAAGCCATAAACGGAACGGTAGTTTCGGTTAAAAATAACGAGGTTTTGATTGAAACTGAGGACGGATTTATGATGACATTTTTAGTCAACGAATTGCTTAAGATTCAAGAAGCCAGTAATTTAATGAATTCTATTAAAAGAATTGATTTAGATGAAATTTCAAAAGAGAAAACAGAGCCAAAACCGAGAAGTTTTGTTAAAGAAAAGAAAGATAAGCGCGAAGTTGGCGTTCCAGAGTTTGATTTACACATCGAAAAATTGGTTCCTAATAAACGCGGAATGTCGAACTATGATATTTTGACATTACAGACCGAAACGGCAAAAAGACATATCGAATTTGCGATAAGAAACCGCATTCCGAAAATCGTTTTTATTCATGGTGTTGGTGAAGGGATTTTGAAAGCTGAACTTGATTTTTTATTGGGACGTTATGACGGAATTGATTTTCAAGATGCCAATTATCAAAAGTATGGTCTTGGTGCTACCGAAGTTTATATAAGGCAGAACAATAAATAAAAGGGCTTTTTAAGCGTATAAAAAGCTAACTTGTTAAGCATAAAAAAACGTCTGTTTTTTGATTAGATTTTATTGTAAAATCATCTCAAAAAACAGACGTTTTTTTGTAAGAATTATTTCTGCTGATTTCTTTTCAGAAATCTACTTTTTTAGTTTGTTTTTGGTCTGGTAATTTTTCCAAGAACGAAACTGCTTCCCAATTTAAAGCTGCTATTACCCTTCTCTAAAATTACATTTTTAAGCACTATTGTGTGCTCATAAATTTGTCCAGTTAAAGTAGTGGTTACTTCAATAATTCCACTTTCATTTGGCTTTCCGATCTGTCCTGTCCAGGTTTCTTCAATTGCAGGTGCAGACGGCTGTAATTTGGCACAAACAAAAGCTGGTGTTATAGATCCAGTTCCTTCTTTTGCAGTTTTATAATATACTTTATTCTGTGTTGCTGTTATTAAACTTGTACGAGGTTGACCTGGAGTAATGGGCTCTGCAAACAATGTTGGATCGATATCGTCAATAGATAAATAAAACGTATTGTTGTAATTGTATACTCTAGCAACTTCATCGCACTCATAAGCAGAACCATTCGGATTGGTTTTGAAAGTCAGATTGGCTGGTGTTATAGAGGTATTGTATTTTCCAAACACAAATTCTGCTTCCGTTTGGTTTCCAGCCGGTTTTGCAAATGTTATATTTTTAAAAACAATTGTGTGTTCGTAACCTGTAATTCGAGTTCCTCCGTCATTATTACTATTGGGCGGATCTATTTGTTTAGTGGTAATTTCTATTATTCCATCAATTCCATTCCATTCTTCGGTTACTTTTGGATTGCTCGGCGGAATTGTACCACAGATATTGTCTTTTGCAACAGCTCCATCATAGGCTCTGTAAACTACACGATACGCGCCATTGCCTTTTGAATCTATTGTGTATGTTTTGGTACCGTTATCATTGATGATCGCTCCTTCTGGCATTTGAAGTAAAAGAGCTTCCTGAGGTTTTAATTTATAAATTAAAGTATTAGTTGTAGGATCACAGGCTTGTGACGTTTCAATATCTGAAAAGTCTATATCATCCACAGTCAAATCCCCATCATCGCAACCATTCAAGAGAAGGGCAAATAACAGGAGGGCAGCATATTTTTTCATCGTAAAATTTATTTGGGTCAAAAATAGTGAAAAAATTGCCAAATGATATTTAAGATTTGACAATTGATATTTCTTAACTTTGCAGCAATGAAAAAAGTATATCTAGATAATGCCTCAACAACAGCCATGCGTCCTGAAGTAATTCAGGAAATGACAAGGATTATGCTTGAGGATTATGGAAATCCGTCGTCTACACATAGTTTTGGACGAAACGCTAAAACCATCTTGGAGCTTTCAAGAAAAAGCATTGCCAAACATCTCAATTGTACTGCTCAAGAAATCATTTTTACTTCTGGCGGAACGGAAGCTGACAACTGGATTCTACGTTCTGCTGTTGAAGATTTAAAAGTAGAAAGAATCATTACTTCAAAAATTGAACATCATGCTGTTTTGCATACCGTTTGGGTGCTTCAGGAAGAGTATAATGTTCAAGTTGATTACGTACATGTAAATGAAGACGGAAGTTTAGATTTAACGCATTTATCTAATTTATTGGCTGAAGAAAAAAAGACTTTAGTTAGTTTAATGCATATCAATAACGAAACGGGAACAATTTTAGATCTAGATCGAGTTAGTTTGATTTGCAAGCAGTATAATGCTTTGTTTCATTCAGATACAGTTCAGTCTGTTGGAAAAACCGAAATTGACCTGCAAAAGACTCCTGTTGACTTTATTTTGGCTAGCGCACATAAGTTTCATGGGCCAAAGGGAATTGGATTTGCTTTTATCAGAAAAAATTCTGGTTTACAGCCGTTGCTTTTTGGAGGCGAACAAGAAAAAGGGCTTCGTGCAGGAACAGAAGCCGTACATCAGATTGCTGGAATGGCTAAAGCTTTGTCTATTTCATACGAAAAATTAAATGAAGAAAGGGCTTATATCTTGGGAATAAAAAACTATTTGATTGAGCAGTTAGAAATTCACTTTCCAGATTTTAGAATCAACGGAAAGAAAGATGATTTCTATAACATCATCAATATTATTCTGCCGTTTTCATCAGACAAAACTTCAATGCTGCTTTTTAGTTTAGATATGAAAGGAATCGCGGTTTCTAGAGGAAGTGCCTGTCAGTCTGGAAGTATAAAACCTTCACATGTTTTAAATGAAATGCTTTCGGAGGCTGATTTAAAATTACCAAATCTCCGAATCTCATTTAGTCATTATAACACCAAAGAAGATATCGATTGGCTGATTGAGAGTTTGAAAACGGTCTAAGTTGCTAATATGCTAAGGTTCTGAGATTCTAAGTTTTTTTTAACCGCAAAGCACGCAATCCCGATAGCTATCGGCAACGCAAAGGTCGCAAAGAAGCTTGTATTGAGAATCTAAATAGAGTTAAAAAAGTTCGCAAAGCTTTGTCAAAATAAGCTTTGCGAACTTTTTCATTTTAATAGCTGTAAAAAAAACTTTGCGACCTTTGCGTAATTCTTAGTGTGCTTTGCGGTAAAACTATACTCAAAGTTTTTTCAAAAACTTGAAACCTGAAACCTGAAACAAAAAACTATTTACGAATTACTTTTACTTGCGAATCTTTAGTCAATTTGATAATGGTTGAAGATTTTCCGTTGACTTTGTCTTGGTTTAATTTTACAACATAATCAACGCCGTTGATAATTTCAGGGCTAATGTCTTTGAAACTCTGAGGTGTTGGCTGTCCAGAAATATTAGCCGAAGTAGAAACTAAAGGTTTTTTCATTCTTTCCATCAATTTGTAGCAAAAAGGTTCTTTTACCATTCTAACTCCAAGAGATTTGTCGGCCGCAATGATGTTTGGCGCAACGTTTCTGGCGTCGTCTAAAATTAAAGTAGTTGGCTTTTCAGATAAATCCATAATTTGCCATGCAACTTCAGGAATGTCTTTAAAAACATTGTACATCATTTTTTCGCTATTCATCAAAACAATCATGCTTTGTGTTTCTGCACGTTGTTTTAATTTGTAAATTTTAGCAACAGCCTCTGCATTTGTGGCATCACAGCCAATTCCCCAAACGGTATCAGTTGGGTACAGAATTATGCCTCCATTTTTAATAACTTCGTATGCGTTGATGATTTCCTCGTTCATTTTACAAATTATAATTTACTTCATTAAGGCTACAAAGTTATAAATTTTACTTGTAAAAGCTTTTTAGAGTTTGAAAATAGAAGCGTTTAAAGTTTTTGTGGCTATTTCCTGGAAGTAGATATTTATGATTTTACTACAGAAGATTTTAATTTAACCTTCGCTAATTCCATCAATGGATGTTCAATATATTTGAATGTTAGCTGGCTGATAAAAATTAGCGGAAAAACAGCTAAAGTTATAATTGACCAAAACTCTAACTCAGTTAAATCTTTTGCTTGTTCAAATCCGATGACAAAATAAAAAATGACGAATAATAAAATGCCGTGCAGTAAATAAATGCTATAGGTGATTTGTCCAAATTTGCGTGAAAAAGTGCTTGACAGAAGCCCAAAAAAGCTATTTCCAGAAGCAATTATGATAAAAACAATTGTAGTGATGATGATTGGAATAGGCTTTCTTCCGCTATTGAAGAAATAAATAGAACATGCAATTAGTAAAATAGCTAGAAAAGCGTATTTTTTCTGTTTTAAAACAGCTCCCAATTTATTTTTGCTAATTACTAAAGCCGCAATAATGCCTCCAAGAAAAGGGAAGAAGTGTCGTAATGAAGATTCATTAATAATCATTATGATAGCTGCAGTTGAGATAAATAGCAATAATGTCTTGTAGTTTACTTTAATCTTAAAAAACAACGCAATAAGAGGCAATAAAAAGTAGAAAGCCCATTCGTACGGAAGCGTCCAAGTTACTCCAGCATTAAATAAAAAGCTGTCTTCTAGTCCGTTAATGCTTAATCCCTTTCTTATGTTGAAAAATATCCATGAAAGCAAATGCAGCAGGTTTTCAAAAAAGGGAATTCTTGATTTGAAATTGGTTAAATAACCTGCGATAAAGAATATAATTCCAACAGAAAAAAGATACATCGGGAAAAGTCTGTATAAACGAGCATTGATGTATGCAGTCCAATCTATTTGCTTGCTTTTACTATTGATTAATTTTAAAGTAAATAAGAAAGCTGTGATTACAAAGAAGAAAGCAACAGTAGTCTGTCCAAAGTGATTAAATAAATTTGATTTTGGCTCTTCCCATTCACCGTTTTGAAGAAAAAAACGCCAGATGTAACTGTGATGAAGGAAAACAAAAAATGCTAAATAACCTCTTAAGCCATCAATTTCTGGATAACGAACTTCTTGTACATCTAATTTTACTACCCTGTTGGTAATAATTACTGAAAAAATAAGAGCAACTAAGATGAGGAAAAAACAAAGCAAGAAGGTTAATGTCATTTTTTGAGAGGATAGCTTTTTATTGGGGTATTTTTTAACAGATTTTTAATATTTGAGCAAAAATAGAAAACATTTTCAAATGCAAAAATATTAGGGTTAAAATTATCCTAAACAAAATATGAATCCTTACAAGCCTAAAATGATTTTTATTAGCAATTATGAAGAAGAACTCTCTTGAAAAATAACTCGATTTGTCCAGCCTTTTAAGGTGTAATGGCTTAAAATAGAATCTGGAATTTTCTCGTATTCATTTTCAAAAAATGCTACTGGTATAACTGGATTTTTTTCGTCAATAATTAAAATATTATTTGGATTGTAAAAATCGTAGTTTTTAATATCTGTATTTGTTGTTATAAGTTTCTTCTCTAAACCCAAACTTTCAAAAACCCTAAATGTAAGTCCGATTTGACCAAGTCGATTAATGTCTAAAAGTACTTTTGAACGATTGATATAATCATTTACTTCACTCAAAGGCATATGACTTTTTATATAAGTAATGTTTTTATCACTGTCTTTTTGCTTTTTATCGTAAACAATGAATTTAAATTTTGAATGTTGCGAGGCCAAATTGGCTGCAATTCTTTTTAATATCGGTAGTCTTTTGTCAATTGAACTAATATTGAAAACATCATATTCAAATTGATTATTAGGAATTGCATTTTCTGAATTATAAATCCAATTTGGCGCAAATTTTAAATTGAATTTTTCGCAGTCTTCTTTTTCAAATGAGAAAACTTCATCAAAACAATGAAGAACACGTTTGATTTTTGGACATCGATAAATATTGTCATTAAAAAAACCGATTGATTTTTTAGAGTAATTTTTAAATTCTAAAATGCTTTCAGGAGTTATAAAGTCTCCTTTTATGGTTAAAATTACATCTTGAATCTGATCGTTTTTCTTTAATTCATTGATGATTTCTTTTCCGTAGTGCTGGTGCTTTAAATTTGTTTTGAAGAACGCTTTTAATACAAGATTATACGCTTTGTGAAATACAGAAGGATATTTATATTTGAAAGTATTAAAATCGATATGGCGAACGGTATGTCCTTGTTTTTCTAAGTCTGCCGCTATATGTTTGTTAAGTCCCCAGTTGTCTAAACTTATAAGAGTAATATGCATTATCTACGAAATAGTTTTTATTAGTTGGTAAAACTAGCTAAATTTGCTGAAACAATTTTTATGATTTTAAGATTAAATCGCGGATATGAAAAATTTGAAAATATTCTTCTGGAATATATTCGTTTTTTCGATACAAAAGGAGAGGACTTTGTAATTGGCCAGCGCAATCAGATAAAACTTTTTGATTTAGACGATAAAAAGATAAACATAAAATCGTTTAAAGTTCCGCACTTTATCAATAAAATCGCATATAAATACTTCAGAAAGTCAAAAGCAAAACGCTCTTTTGAGTTTGCAAACAAATTGTTAGAATTAGGTGTAGGAACTCCAAAACCTATTGCATTTGCCGAATTTTCATCACTATTAGGTTTAGAAAAAAGCTTTTACGTAAGTGAGCAATTACAATGTGATCTTACTTATAGAGAATTGGTAGAAATACCAGATTTTCCAGACCGGGAAAATATCTTAAGACAGTTTACTAAATTTAGTTTTGATCTTCATGAAAAAGGAATTGAATTTTTGGATCATTCTCCAGGAAATACTTTAATTAAAAAGAATGCCATCGGAAATTATGATTTCTTTCTGGTAGATTTAAACAGAATGGAATTTCACAATTCTATGTCTTTTGAAATGCGTATGAAAAACTTGTGTCGTTTAACACCGTTGAAAGAAATGGTTGCGACAATGAGCAATGAATATGCGAAATATTATAAAGAAGCATCTGAAGAGAAAATTTTTGAGACTTTATGGAAATACACATCAGATTTTCAAGAGAAGTTTTATAGAAAAAAACGCCTAAAAAAGAAGCTTAAATTCTGGAAGAAGTAATTTTTCTTAATTCTTTATAGCGAATATATACGCTGTAGGCATTCAAATAACATATAATTATGCCTTTTTTGCCATCCAAAAAACCAAAACGGATTATAAACTGATACAAGAAAGTATATAGAGGGTGGAAAATTTGCATTAAGAAATAAGACTTTTTTCCTTTTGCTAATTTTTCATTGGCTTTAAGAATGCCATAATTATACATTTTTGATTTATAATCTTCATAAGAAGAATAAGAAAAATGTATGATTTTGTGTTTTAAAAAAGCAATTTTTCCGTTTACAATTAATTTTTCGTGAACGGTTCTTTCTTCATTGTATCGGCATTTCGATTTATTAAAAAGCCTGAAAATCTTATCAGTCTGCCAGCCACTGAAATTCAGTCGGCTATTTTTAAACATAAAAATGCGATAGATAAAATAAGCATTTGCCGCATTATTAGAATTAATTGCTGTAACGATTTCAGATTTTAATTCAGATGTTAACCTTTCATCAGCGTCAATAAATAAAACCCATTGATTTTTGGCTTGGTCTAGGGCAAAATTTCGCTGTGCAGTATAATTAATAAAATGATTCTGGATTAATTTTACATTGGCAAAAGATTCAACAATGCTAACTGTTTTATCGGTGCTATAGGAATCAACAACAATGATTTCATCAGCAAAATCAAGATCTCCAAGAAGCGATTTTATATGCTGTTCTTCGTTAAGCGTAATAATCAGAACTGATAATTTCTGCTTTTCACTATTCATTAGAGATGCATTTTACTATTTTCAATTTTTATATTCTTGAAAATAAGTCTCTAGCTTTTGAAGCATTAATTCCAACGGATATTCCGCATAATATTCAAAAGTATGTTCTTTTATATATTGTTCCGTGTGCTTCTCGTAGATTTCAGGTTTTAAGTCTTTTAAATGGATAGAAGCATTTTTTGCTTCATTTTCAAAAAGTTGCCAAGTTTCTTTTCTAACAGAAGGAGTAAAGATAGAAAAGGTTGGAATTTCAAGTGCTTTTGCCATATTTACAGCGCCACCTTCGTTTCCTATCAGCATTTCGCATTGAGAAAGCAATGCTAAAAACTGACGTAAATCGGTAGCGTATAAATCAAAAATAATATGCTTTTTTGTCTCCTCAGAACAATGATTATATACTTCCAAAGCTTGCTCTTTCTGGTTTGGAATATAATTAAAGAGAATAGTTGCGTTTGTTTTAGCAACTGTAAAATCGATAATTTTTGCCATTCCGTCCAGCGGATAAGTTTTGTAATGCTCGCTTCCTAAAATTCCAAACATGATCAATGGTTTTGCAGGATCTACATTATAGCTTTTTAAAATATTTTTTGCTTCAGTAATCTCAGATTCTTTTAAAAAGATTTTCGGTTTTACGTTTGTTATCTTTTCAGAGAAAAAAGGTTTAAGTAATAATAGTCTGTTTTCAATCGCCAGACCAAATTCTGATTTTATAGCATCAAAACGCTCATAGCTATAATTGTAAAAAATATTAGAATACCATTTATGGTATGAAACTTTATATTTTGCGCCAGAGAAAAATGTGATTAGGCTAGTTCCCAATTTACTGTAAACATCAATTACAGCATCGTATTTTTTTCTTCGCATCTCAAAAATGAACTTAATAAACCCAAAAGTCGATTTTCTGATTTTATTAGTCACTGGTATAATGTTATCAATATTCGGATTTTCTAGAAGAACATCAATCGAGTTAGGATAACACATGTAGTCAATTGTTGAGTCAGGAAACTTGGCTTTAAGATTGTTACAAATAATTGTACTTGTTAAGACGTCTCCGATTCTTTTTTGCTGAATGACTAATATTCTCATTTGGGTATTTGTTCAATTAGAAGGCTAAAATACAAACTATTTTATGAAGTGTACAAGTGATGGTATTAATAAGATTAAACTAAATTAAAAAGTTATATTTTTGTGCTCAACAAATTAAAATGAACAATGGGAATTAGCGGTTTGGTTATTACTTTCAATGAAGAAAAAAACATTGGGAAATGTATAGATGCCTTATTTAAAGTTTGTGATGAAGTTATTATTGTAGATTCTTTCAGTAAAGATCGTACGGTAGAAATAGCTCAAGAAAAAGGAGCGCAAGTTATTCAGCAGGCATTTCTAGGAGACGGTCCGCAGCGTACCCACGGATTGCCTTTTTGTAAAAACGACTGGATTTTAAATCTTGATGCCGATGAGTTTCTAGATAAAGATGCGGAGGAATTTATTTTGAATAAAAAATATCTGGAAGGAAACTACGATGCCATGAGTTTTAGAGTAAAAAACTTTTTGGCAGATAAATTAATTGATTTTTCAGGATGGTATCCAGATCATAAAGTTCGTTTTTTTAATAAACAAACAGCGCATCCTTCTGATTCTAAAGTGCATCAGAAAATTGTTGCTCAAAATGAGAAAAAAGTTGCTGTACATATTTTGCATTACGGATGGGATTCTTTTGATCAGATTATTGCTAAAAAGAATCAATATTCTGGATGGCACGCACAGCAATTATATGATCAAGGCAAACGAATTGGTGCTTTTAAACCTGTCCTTAACGGAACAGTAGCTTTTGTTCGCTGTTATTTCTTTAAAAAAGGAATCTTCAATGGTCTTGACGGATTATCAATCGCAATGATTCAAGCTTTTTTCTCATATATGAAATATGCTAAGCTTATAAAACTTCAAAAAGCAAAAAAAGATAATTAGAAACTAAGTTTATTGTCAACTACTCTTTCATTAAAGTTTTGAATATAAGCTTTCAAAAAATTTGAAATTTCTATTGTCTTGAATGTATTTTGAGTTTGTAAATTGTTTTTTAATAAAGGGTCTTTTTTCCAATTGTATAATCCAATAACTTGATTGCTTGCAAAGGCTAGATAATAGTCGCCTTGAACACAATGATAAATCCCCTGCAAATAGAAGACGGCAAAATTTTGATTGCTTTTAAAGCTCTTTCCAAAAGAAATTAAATCTGTTTTTATGCCTAGATATTCTATTATACTAGGCATAATATCGATTTGTTGGAAGTTCTTTTCGTTTACACCAGAAAAATTTGGATTGCTTGGGTCAAAAAATAAAATTGGAATATGAAATTTGCCAATTATAGTTTTGTCTATTTCTGATTCTCCGCTAGAGGAAGTATGATCGGCAGAAATAACAAACAAGGTGTTGTTGTACCATTTTTGCTTTTTAGCATTTTCAAAAAAACGTTTCAGAGAATAATCGGTATACGCAATACTTTCGTGTATAACTGTTGTTCCTTTTGGGAATTTGTCTTTATATCTTTCTGGTATCTTGTACGGATTATGAGAAGAAATGGTAAAGATAGTGCTAAAGAAAGGTTCTTTAAAACTAGATAATTTTCCAGCAAAAAACTGCAAAAATTCTTCATCAAAAATCCCCCATTTTCCGTCAAAAGCTTCGGGGCCGATGTATTCATCTTTGCCAAAATATTTTTCAAATCCTGCTGCCTTTGCATATTGATCAAAATTTTGACTTCCGTTAAAGGCACCATGGAAAAAAGAAGTAGTGTATCCTTCCTTTTTAAGAATTGTAGGCAAACTATTTGTTTTGTCTAAAGAATAGCTAGAAATGATAAAAGAGTTGTTCATTAAACTAGGTATGCTTGAAATAATTGATGGAACAGCGTCAATAGAGACTTTTCCATTGGCAAATCCATTTTTAAAGTAATAAGATTTTGTTATCAGCGAATCTAAAAAAGGAGTTTGTTTTATGCCGATATTTTCATGACCAAAACTTTCTAAAATAATAATTACGACATTTTTTTTGCTTATTGTTTGAGCTTTTTTAAAAGACAAGATTGGTTTATATATTGAATCAAGATCTTTTTTATCAAAATAATTGACTTTCTCTATATCTTCTTTTTGAGATATTGTTTTTAATATACAGAAAGGTGTGTTTAAAATAAGCGGAGCGTTATTCAGAGAACTGTATTTGGCTGCGTCTACAATTCTAAGAGGTTTCTTTTGAAATCCGCCGCGCCCAACTATTAACAATAGAAAAACTGAGGTTAAAAAATAAAAAGATTGTTTTAGGAATTTTTCTTTTGTAAAACTTTTTATTTCGTTTTTGTTTTTAAAATTAGGTATCGATTTCCAAAAAAAGATGCTTAGGATAATGAACAGTAAAAGGATGTACCAAAATTCTTTTGCAAAAGAAAAAAACAAACCTAAGGCTTCTTTTTCCATTCCTTTTGCAGTAATCATGTTAAAAGTGCTTCTTCTTCCTGTGAATCGGAAATATATAACATCAATGAGATTTGCAGCAATGAACAAAAGATTGATTATAAAGAAAGAAACTTTTAATACAGTTTGATACGTTTGACGATACTTAAAATTTCCTGGAATTGCGTGTGCGATTAAGAAAACAAATGTTATATATGAAATAGCAGAGAGATCAAATAAAACACTTCCTATAATATTTTTAACTGTGATATGATCAAAATACTTGGCATTTAATGCATAAAAAAAGATATTGCAAATTTGATAAATTAGAAAAATTAAGAAATATCTATAAAGAAATAAGTGTAAGCTGGAAGTGTAATTTTTCATTAATAGGCATGTAAATAAATGGTCTTCTAAATTTTATTGAAGATTTTTAAAAACAGCAAAATTAATATAATTTTCTTACTTTTTTGTATTTGTAGGATTTTATTTAAATATTGATGTGTTAAATAAAAAAAGGGCGGTAAAGACCGCCCTAATGTATCAAGATTTTTATATCAATTATACTGCAACATCGTATTCACGAAGCGCATTGTTTAAAGAAGTTTTTAAATCTGTAGATGGTTTACGAGTTCCAATGATTAATGCACAAGGAACTTGAAATTCGCCAGCAGCAAATTTCTTAGTATAGCTTCCTGGGATAACCACAGAACGAGCTGGCACATATCCTTTCATTTCAACTGGCTCATCACCTGTAACATCAATAATTTTTGTAGAAGCTGTTAAACATACGTTAGCTCCAAGAACTGCTTCTTTACCAACGTGAACACCTTCAACAACAATACAACGAGAACCAATAAAAGCACCGTCTTCAATAATTACTGGAGCAGCTTGCAATGGCTCAAGAACTCCACCAATACCAACACCACCACTTAAGTGTACATTTTTACCAATTTGAGCACAGCTTCCTACAGTTGCCCAAGTGTCAACCATTGTTCCTTCGTCAACATAAGCACCAATGTTTACGTAACTTGGCATTAAAATTACACCGCTTGAGATGTAAGCTCCGTAACGCGCAACAGCATTTGGTACCACACGGATTCCTTTTTCAGCATAATTTCTTTTTAGCAACATTTTATCATGGTATTCAAAAATACCAGATTCCCATGTTTCCATTTTCTGAATCGGGAAATACATTACAACTGCCTTCTTAACCCATTCGTTTACTTGCCATTTGTCACCAACTGGTTCAGCAACACGTAATTTTCCAGCGTCTACCAATTCGATAACTTCTCTAATGGCATCAGTAGTTGTAGTTTCTTGCAATAAAGCTCTGTTTTCCCAAGCTTGTTCAATTATAGTCTGTAAAGAATTCATACGTTTAATTTTTTGGCAAAGATAAGGTATTTGTAGAAATGCAAAAAAGTTAAACAGCTTGAAAATGTTATAGATTTAACTTTTTGTTTCTTATTTGTAAGGTTAGTGGTGGTCTTATGTGTTTTTGATTAATCCTACTGCCACTAGAAGTTTTTTTTATATCAAAATATGACAAAAGTCAGGATTTCTGCTTTTTCTTCGCTTTAATTTCGCAGTGTTGATCAACATTCCATTCCATAAATAATCATATAAGCAGTAAAATATGAATCAAGAAAATCACCTTCAAAACAGAGTAATTATAGATAAAGAAGTAAGCTGGGATAAAACTCAGGTTATTATGAGTAAAACAAATGCATACGGAATAATCGAATACGCCAATGAAGTATTTGTAGATGTTTGCGGTTACGAGGACTATGAATTAATGGGACAGCCTCATAATATCATACGTCACCCGGATATGCCTAAAGTTATTTTTAAAGTGCTTTGGGAAAATCTTAAAAACGGAAAAAACTTTCACGCCATTGTAAAAAACCTTGCAAAGTCTGGAAGATACTATTGGGTAATTACAGATTTTGAAATTGCCCGCGATGAAAACGACGCTATTGTAAATTTTTTTGGTAGAAGACAAGCTGTACCACAAGAAGTAATTGCATTGCATATTGAACCTTTGTATAAAAAGTTATTACAGATCGAAGCAGCAAGTGGAGTAGAATTTAGCGAAAAGTACTTAATTGGATTCTTGGAAGAGAAAAAAAGAACTTACGTTGAATATATTAAGGAGCTGATTTACGAACATGAAAAGTCACAATCTAAGTTTGCTAATTATTCTGAAGAAGAGGATGCAGGAGAAGAGGAGGAGCATAGAGGCTTTTTTAGCCGATTGTTTGGAAGATAAATTGAGTTATTTTTTAGGTTTGAATATTTGGATAAAAGTCCGTCTTGAAATTTTCGAGACGGATTTTTTTATTGAAAGAAATTTTGAAAAAGGTTATTTTCTGTGAAATGGAAAATTAGAAAAATATTTTGAACTAAATTTGCTGAAAATTTTAGACATGCCAAGAATCCTTTCAATAGATTACGGACAAAAACGCACAGGAATTGCAGTTACAGACGAAATGCAGATTATTGCTTCAGGCTTAACAACGATTCCGACTCATACTTTGATTGACTTTTTGAAAGACTATTTTGCTAAAGAAAAAGTCGAAGCAGTTTTGATTGGCGAACCAAAACAAATGAACGGTCTTCCGTCTGAAAGTGCTTCTGTGATTAACGGATTTGTAACTCACTTTTCGAATATCTTTCCAGACATGAAAGTAATTCGTGTTGATGAGCGTTTTACCTCAAAAATGGCATTTCAAACAATGATTGACAGTGGTTTAAATAAAAAGCAGCGTCAGAATAAAGGTTTGATAGACGAAATTTCTGCCACAATTTTGCTTCAAGATTATCTTTCCGCAAAAAAATAGCACTGTTCGTCGTATTTTTTATTTATAATTTAATGGTTTTTAGAAAATCCTAACTTTTATCATCTAAAAATTAGTTTTTTTTTGCAATTAAAAAAGTACCTTTGCACTTTAAATAAAAATACTGTTATGCCTGACGAAACCATACGTTCAAATAGTGATGTAGTACTCATTGGCGCTGGAATAATGAGTGCCACTCTCGGAGTAATTTTGAAAGAATTACAACCAGATATAAAAATTGAAATTTACGAAAGATTAGATGTTGCCGCAGCAGAAAGCTCTGATGCTTGGAATAATGCAGGAACTGGACACTCGGCTTTTTGTGAACTAAATTATACTCCAGAAAAGGCAGACGGCAGTATCGATCCTAAAAAAGCAATTAGCATTGCAGAATCATTTGAGATTTCTCGCCAGTTTTGGTCTTACTTAGTGCAGCAAAACAAAGTGCCTTCTCCGGATAATTTTATTAAAAGTGTGCCTCATATGAGTTTTGTGTGGGGAGATAAAAATGTAGATTATTTAAAAAAGAGATTCGAAGCGCTTCAAAGCAACCCAATCTTCGCCGACATGACTTTCAGTACCGATTTTGAGCAACTTCAAAAATGGATGCCATTGGTAATGGAAGGCAGAAATGCTGATGAAAAATTAGCAGCAACACATATGGAAATTGGTACCGATGTTAATTTTGGTGCTTTAACAAGAAGTATGTTCAACTACTTAGAAAAATTAGACGGTGTTTCTTTGTTTTTTAATCACGAAGTTAAAAAACTAAGACAGCGTGAAGATAAATCTTGGAGAATTAAGATTAAAGATTTGTCAACAGGAAAAACTCGTAAGGCTTATACTAAATTTGTATTTATTGGTGCAGGAGGAGGATCTCTTCCTTTATTAGAAAAAGCAAACGTGCCAGAAGGAAACGGATACGGTGGTTTCCCAGTAAGCGGACAATGGCTGAAATGTACCAACCCAGAAGTAATTGCAAAACATCAGGCAAAAGTATACGGAAAAGCAAGTGTTGGAGCTCCTCCAATGTCTGTTCCGCATATCGATACTCGTGTAATTGATGGAGAGAAAGCGCTTCTTTTTGGTCCATTTGCAGGATTTTCAACTCGTTTCCTTAAAAATGGTTCTTATTTAGATTTGCCTATGTCTATTAAGTCTAATAACTTAATCCCAATGTTGGCTGCGGGATATCATAATATTCCATTAACGAAATATTTGATCGAACAGGTTCGTCAGTCTCCAAAAGATAGAATGAAAGCTTTACGTGAATATCTTCCAACAGCACGTTCTAAAGATTGGAAATTGGAAAAAGCAGGACAGCGTGTTCAGGTTATCAAAAAAGATGAAAAAGAAGGCGGAGTTTTAGAATTTGGTACAGAAGTAATCAATACACACGACGGAAGTTTAGCGGTTTTATTAGGTGCTTCTCCTGGAGCTTCTACAGCAGTGGCAATTATGGTGGATTTAATTAGCAGATGTTTTACGCATCAAATTAAAACGCCAGAATGGCAAGCAAAATTAAAAACAATGATTCCTTCTTACGGTCAGACTTTAAATGATAAGCCAGAACTTTTAGAACAGCTTAGAAAACAAACAGCAGAAGTTTTAAAATTAAATTAAGCTTCTCATATTTCAATATAAAAAAACAAATCCAGATGAATTAATCTGGATTTGTTGCTTTTAGGTCGGTTGTGTTTTTTAGAATCTTTTCTGCCAGATTGCTCATCCAGATTAATTGTTCAATAACCATCTGTGCTTCCTGCATTTTGGCCTGACGTGTTTCTTTGTCTAAATCATTATCTTCGGCCAAACGTGTGAAATGCCTACGCTTTAATTCTTCAAATTGTAAAGTCACATCTTCTTTTTCGAAAAAAGTATCTTGAATAACAACTTCATTTCTTAAAACAGAAATAGAATGATCTAGATTGGCGAGAATAGTTTTGATAATATAATTGAAAGAATCAGATGCAGATGTTGTTTGGTGTGACTGAATATACGTTGATAGCGATGCCAAAGCAGATAATAACGAGTGATTTAAAACTACTAGTTTATTTACTAAAGGCATTGTTTTTTGTTTCGATTTAGGTTCCTGCATCATACGCTGAAAAGAAGTCATTAGATTCCCTATTTCAACAAAGGCATTTTTTCTTGCTAAACGATATGAAGTTGGCACTTCACCTTTTTTATTATAAAAATCGGCAATTTCTTTTAAGTAATTTCTATTGGCGCGAATTGTATTCTCAATGTGGATAGGTGTATTAATGAATTCCCAAGCAGGCCATAAAAACTGATTAGCAATAAAAGCTAAAGTTGCTCCCGCGAGCGTATCTAATATTCTGTATTGAATAACTTCATTGATGTCTGGAGTTAAAATTCCGTAGATAAAAACGACATACATTGTAACAAATGTCGCGCTAATCTTGTAATTGATTTGGGTAAATGAAATCCCAAGCAACATACATACAATAGAGAAAATACTTAGTGCAACGTGGTTCTGAATGACAGATACAATTCCGAAAGCTATAATTCCCCCCAAAACAGTACCGAACATTCTATTATAGGATCTCTCTTTGGTTAAACCATAACCAGGGCGCATGATTACGACAATAGTAAGAAGGATCCAATACACATTTTGAAACGGCAGAACCTGTCCGAGAAAAAAACCAATCAAAATAGTGATTGTTAATCGTATCGAATGCCTAAAAATTGAAGAAGAATAGCTTAAATTCTCAGTTAAAGTTCGTAGCGGATAATACTGCGGTGTTAAGAATTTTTCGAGCTCTTTGTCTTGATCTTTCAGTTTATAGGATTGCATTGCCAAAGAAAGTGCGCGCTGAATAGTTTTAATTTTCCCAACCTGATTTTTAGCATATTTCAGCATATTGGTCAGCATTAAAACACCTTCTGCAGCTTCTTCTTTTCCTAATGTTTTTTCATAATCAAAAATGGCAAATTCAAGTGCATCCAATTCATTTTTTAAATCATGCTTGTCAACATAAACACTGATATGATTGACATTTTTCGAAAGTTTTTTGAGGGTTGAAGCTAATTTATAAGCCACATTTTGATACGTTCTTAAAACATCAGGATGCTTGGCAAATTTTTCATGAAGTTTACTGTGGTCAAAAGATGTATATAACGCCAATTCTTGAATTTCGACTAAAGTAATAAAAACCAAAAGCATTTTTCGGTTTTGGCTCGTAGTTCCAGATGCATTTTGGTTTCCAATCAGCATCTTTCTTAAATCTTCGTGAATAAGATTCAATTCGACTTGTACAGCAAGCTGTTTCTCTATAATAGCTGTTCTGTTCGCTTCGGGACTCCACAAATCGCCTCTTAATTTGAGATATTTTGCGGTGAGTTTTATTCCTTCGGCAATTTGTAATTCTACATATTTATAAGGCTGAACAAAATGAAAAACAAGAGATACTATTAAATAGAGAATTCCTCCAATGAAAATAAAACCAGAGTATTCAAAAGCTTCCCAGCCTTCATGCAAATGCCCAAATGATAGAGAAATTGATAATAAGGCAGAGAAAGAAATCAAAGTGGCTCGCTGTCCATAAACCGAAATCATGGAACATAAAAACAAAAGAAAACCTAAAAATATGTAGAAAAGTAAAGGAAATGGATAAACTAGATTTACTAGAAGATTAACCCCAGAAACAATAAAAGAAGCTGCTATTAATCCTTTTACTTTATGGCCAAGAGAACTAGGAATATCGCTGGGATAAGTATAAAAAGCACCAAGCGCAATTGTAAACCCAATTTCAAAATGACCAAGAAAATTTAAAACTAAAACAGGAACAACAGAAGCAATAGTTACTTTAGAGGCGTTGAGGAAGGAAGTACTGTTAGTAAATTTCGAAATCTTATCAATCATAAAAAGAGGTTTACTAACAAAGGTAAGAATTGTAGTAGTGATTTTGGCATAATTATGGATGAGATTTTTAGGATCAAGTAAAAAATACGAATAATACATTATAAGAATTATTCATTGACTATTTTTTACTATTTTTGCCAGCTGAAATATCAGAACTTTAATTCTGTTTTTACAGCACATAAAACATAAATAAAAACAAATGATTTTACCAATTGTAGGATACGGTGATCCTGTTTTAAGAAAAGTTGGACAAGATATTACACCAGAATATCCAAACCTAAAAGAAACGATCGCAAACATGTACGAGACCATGTACAATGCGTATGGAGTTGGACTTGCTGCACCGCAGGTTGGACTGCCAATTCGTTTGTTTGTGATAGATACAACGCCTTTTAGTGATGATGAGGATCTTCCTTCAGAGGAACAAAAAGATTTGAAAGGTTTCAAGAAGACTTTTATCAATGCTAAAATCGTTAAAGAAGAAGGAGAAGAGTGGGGATTTAATGAAGGCTGTTTGAGTATTCCAGATGTGCGTGAAGATGTTTACAGAAAACCTACTGTTACAATCGAATATTGCGAAGAAGATTTCGTTATGAAAACGGAAGTATTTGACGGATTAATTGCAAGAGTTATCCAGCACGAATATGACCATATTGAAGGAATTTTGTTTACTGATAAAATCTCATCTCTTAAAAAACGATTAATCCAAAAAAAATTGAAAAATATTACTGAAGGTAAAACGTTTCAGGAATATAGAATGAAGTTTTTTGCAGCTAAAAAAGCAAGATAAGTTTTCTAAATACTTAGAAACAAAAAATAAATAAAATTCTTAATACTAATTTTAATAAAAATGAATTTAACGAAAATTTTAGCCATTTCAGGAAAACCAGGTTTATACGAATTGAAAGTTCAAACTCGTACAGGTTTTGTGGCGGAATCATTAATTGATGGGAAGAAGATTACTGTAAATCTAAAAAGCAATGTAAGTTTATTGTCTGAAATTTCGATTTATACTTATGAAGGCGAAAAACCGTTAACTGAAGTAATGCAGCAGATTGCCGTTAAAGAAAATAAAGGTCAAGCGATCTCTCATAAAGAAGACAACGCTACTTTGTCTGCATATTTTAAACAAATTCTTCCTGACTATGACGAAGAAAGAGTTTACCCATCAGATATCAAAAAAGTATTAAACTGGTACAACACGCTTCAAGCAAAAGGTTTAGTAACAGATTTAGCTCCAGCAGCTGAAGAACCAAAAGAAGAAGCTCCAGTTGCTGAAGAAAAACCAAAAAAAGCGCCAGCAGCTAAAAAAGCAAAAGCTAAAAAAGAAGAATAGTAATTTTTCTTTAAATATAAAATAATCCTGTTCAGATGTTTTCTTGACAGGATTTTTTAATTTTACAGAATCGAGTTTAAATCATAAGAAACTTCAAAATGAAAAGAGAAAACCAGTTAAAGGCATTTGAGAGATTATTGAATATCATGGATGAATTGCGTGAACAATGTCCGTGGGATAGAAAGCAAACGTTGCAGACCTTGAGACATTTGACAATTGAAGAAACTTACGAACTGGGAGATGCTATTCTGGATAATGATTTAAATGAAGTTAAAAAAGAATTGGGAGATTTGCTTCTTCATATTGTTTTTTACGCCAAAATAGGCAGTGAAACCAATGATTTTGATATCGCTGATGTCTGCAATGAAATCTGCGAGAAACTAATTCACCGTCATCCTCATATTTATGGTGATGTTAAAGTGGAAAACGAAGAAGAAGTAAAGCAAAACTGGGAAAAACTAAAGCTTAAAGAAGGTAAAAAATCAGTTTTAGAAGGTGTTCCAAGAAGTCTTCCTGCTTTGGTTAAAGCAAGCAGAATTCAAGATAAAGTAAAAGGAGTTGGTTTTGATTGGGAAGAACCTCATCAGGTTTGGGATAAAGTCCAAGAAGAACTACAGGAATTGCAAGACGAAGTGAAATCTGGAAACCAAGATAAAATCGAAGACGAATTCGGAGATGTTTTGTTTTCTATGATTAATTACGCTCGATTTTTAAATGTAAATCCAGAAGACGCTTTAGAAAGAACCAATAAAAAATTCATTAAACGTTTTCAATACCTAGAAAGTAAAGCAAACGAATTAGGAAAACCATTAATGGATATGACACTTACAGAAATGGATGTTTTTTGGAATGAAGCTAAAAAGCTTTAATTGTCAGCTAATTTCTTTAAAGCGCGAACGTCTTTAAGCATGATTTTTTTACCAACCAATTCTATTAATCCCAATTTATTAAAATCAGATAATAATCGAATACAGCTTTCGGTAGCAGTTCCAATAATACCTGCAAGTTCTTCTCTAGTTAGTTGAACTTTAAGTGTTTTGTCAGCATCTTCACCAAATTCATCATGCAGGTGCAGTAACGTTTCAGCAAGCCTCTGCTTAACTGTTTTTTGGACTAAAGCAATTTTTTCATTCTCAGATTCCTTTAAATCTTCGCAGACAGATTGCATCATATTTAGAGAAAACTGATTGTTGCTATTAAAGAAATTGATGATTTCATTTTTAGGAATAAAACAAACTTCCATGTCTGCGATTGCTTTTGCAGTTAGATTTGCTGGCTCATTGCTAATCATAGAACGCTGTCCAAGAAGTTCACCAGATTTGACCAATTTTACAATTTGATCTTTTCCGTTTGCACTCAATTTTGAAAGTTTTCCAACACCGTCTTTAACACAGAAAACGCCATTGGTTACTTCGCCTTCTTCAAAAAGAGCTTCACCTTTTTTAATTTTATAAGTCGTTTTACTGCTGGCTAATTTAATAACTTCTTCTTTATTAAGGGCTTTTAATGAGCTTAGCTGGCGTACAATGCATTGATCACATTTATTCATGACAATATTTGTTTGCTGCAAAAATAAACATATTTAAGGGTTTTAACTACCATTGTAAGGTAAAATTATTATAAATTAGGGCTAACTCTAATCGGGGCTTTTTATTTTATAAATTTAGAAACCTGATTTCAAAATAACATGACAATTATCATCTTAATAATTGTGCTTTAATTGGAAATTTGCATCAAATAAAAACAAGTTTATGAGGGAGCAAAGTTGTTTTCATTGTGGTTTAACTATTGAACAAAATGAAGAAATTGATTTTGATGATAAGAAGTTTTGTTGCACAGGCTGCAAAACGGTTTACGAAATTTTCAGTATCAACGATCTAACGTCTTATTATGATTTTGAAAAGTCTCCGGGCGCCACTCCACAAGACATCAAAGGGAAATATGATTTTTTAGAAAATGAAACTATACTAGCAAAAGTTTTAGAGTTTCAAGAAGGAAACACATCAATTGTTTCACTTAATATTCCGCATATCCATTGCAGTTCTTGTATCTGGATTTTAGAAAACCTTCATCGTCTTCAGTCTGGAATTAGCACTTCTCAAGTTAATTTTCACGAAAAGAAAGTTAGAATTACTTTTAATTCTGATGTCGTTTCTTTAAAAGAAATAGTGTATCTCCTAAGTTCTATAGGCTATGAACCTTACATTAGTTTAGAAAATTACGGATCGGCAAAAGCAAAGGTCGACAGGAGTTTAACCTATAAATTGGGTGTTGCATTTTTCTGTTTCGGAAACATCATGCTGCTTTCATTTCCGGAATATTTCGAAATGAAAGAATTTTGGCTAGATAGCTACAAACCGTTTTTCAGATTACTTATTTTTCTTTTAGCATTGCCAACTTTTTTATACTCAGCTAGCGGATATTATGTTTCTGCTTATCATAGTATTAGAACCAGAATGCTTAATATTGACATTCCTATTGCTTTAGGAATTATCGTGATGTTTATTCGTAGCACATACGACATGCTGATGGATCACGGTCCAGGATTTTTTGACAGTTTGGCCAGTTTGATATTTTTCATGCTTCTTGGCAAAATGTTTCAAATTAAAACGTATAGTTTTTTAAGTTTTGAGAGAGATTTCAAATCCTATTTTCCAATTGCAGTTACTAAAATCAATAAAGATGCTTCTGAAGAAAATGTAGCCATTTATGATGTTCTAAAAGGAGATCGATTGTTGATTAGAAATCAAGAGCTAATTCCAGTAGACGGAATTTTAATTAGCGATAGCGCAGAAATAGATTATAGCTTTGTTACGGGAGAAGCAGTGCCAATTACCAAAAAGTCTGGAGATAAGGTATTTGCAGGAGGAAAACAGATTGGAAAAGTTATAGAAATGGAAGTTTTGCACTCCGTTTCTCAAAGTTATTTAACTCAATTATGGAGTAATGAAATTTTTCAGAAAAAAGTAGACCAGAAACACAAAACCATAACAGATGCGATTAGCCGATATTTTACCCCCATACTATTGCTCATTGCATTTGCTGGTTTTGGTTATTGGATTTTTATTGATGCTAATACAGCTTTTAATGTCTTTACAGCCGTGCTAATCGTAGCTTGCCCTTGTGCGTTGGCTCTGACTGCTCCGTTTACTTTTGGAAACATATTGCGTATTTTAGGTAAAAAGAAGTTTTACTTAAAAAATGCTGTTGTGATTGAACAGCTTGCTAAAGTTGATACTATTGTTTTTGATAAAACAGGAACTATTACAACCAACAAAAAATCGAATATAATGTATGATGGAAATCCTATTTCAGATTCAGATATCTTATTGATTAAAAATGTGTTGCGCGGTTCAAACCATCCGTTAAGCAGAATGCTTTATGATTTTCTGCCGGAAACTAAGCGAATTAATGTAGAAGACTTTCAAGAAATTACTGGAAAAGGTATTTTGGCGATTGTTGAAAGTAAGGAAATAAAAATAGGATCTGGACAATTCGTTGATGATATAGTTGCGGATGGTTCAGAAATTGAAAAAACTGCATTACACATTAAGATAGGTGGCACTTATTTTGGAAAATACACTTTCCAAAACCAATACAGAGAAGGTCTGGAGAAACTTTTTGTAAGTCTAAGTAAGAACTATCAAATCAAAGTGCTTTCTGGTGACAATGATGGCGAAAGATCGAATTTGGAAGCTATTCTGCCAAAAGGTACTGAGTTGATATTCAATCAAAAACCCGAGCAAAAACTAGAATACATAAAGAAACTTCAGGAGAAAGGACAAAATGTAATGATGGTTGGAGATGGGTTAAATGATGCTGGAGCATTGGCACAAAGTAATGTTGGGATTTCGATATCAGAGAATGTAAATGTCTTTTCGCCTGCATGTGATGCCATTTTAGATGCAACAGAATTTTCGCGTCTCAATTACTTTTTAAAGCTTTCTCACAAAGCTATTTTAATTATAAAAATGAGTTTTGGATTATCATTGCTCTACAACGTTGTTGGACTTGCGTTTGCGGTTACAGGAAATTTACTTCCATTGGTTGCGGCAATCATTATGCCGTTGAGTACAATTACGATTGTAAGTTTTGTGACTTTTATGTCTAACTATTTCAGTAGCAGAAATTTAGAATGATTATAAATTATTAGAGAAGATATTTTATTAAATTTAACATAACTAATCTTCTATGATAATTATCATATTTTATGCGCCTTTAACAAGCTAATTTTGTTAATATAAATCCAGGGTATGAGTGTTATTTATCTATTAATTTCAGTAAGTATTTTTGTGGCAATCTGTTTCTTTATTGCCTTTATCGCAGCTGTCAAATCTGGGCAGTATGATGATGATTATACACCTTCAGTCAGAATTCTTTTTGATGACGAAACCAAAATTAATCCCCAAAATAATAATTCACCAATCGAAGAAAAACAAGTATAATTATGGAAATGGAACAGTTTTATTACGACAACAAAATTGTAAAAAAATTCATTTACGCCACAATACTCTTTGGTGTTGTGGGTATGTTAGTGGGACTTACCTTAGCGGTAATGTACCTTTTTCCCAACATGACAGATGGGATTCCGTGGCTGAGTTACGGACGATTAAGACCGTTACACACTAATGCAGTTATTTTTGCCTTTGTGGGTAATGCCTTCTTCGCTGGTATGTACTACTCGCTACAAAGATTGCTAAAAGCCAGGATGTTTAGTGATTTTTTAAGTAACCTTCATTTCTGGGGATGGCAGCTGATTATTGTGGCTGCAGCAATTACACTTCCGTTAGGTTATACTTCTTCTAAAGAGTATGCAGAGCTAGAGTGGCCAATTGACATTGCAATCGCTTTAATTTGGGTTGTAATGGGAATCAATATGATTGGCACAATGTTACGTCGTAGAGAGCGCCATTTATATGTTGCAATCTGGTTTTATTTAGCAACATTTGTAACAGTAGCCGTACTTCATATCTTTAATAATATCGAAATTCCGGTTTCAGCTTTAAAAAGTTACTCAGTGTATGCAGGTGTTCAGGATGCACTTGTACAATGGTGGTACGGGCACAATGCGGTGGCATTCTTTCTTACAACTCCATTCTTGGGATTAATGTATTATTTCGTTCCAAAAATTGCGAACAGACCTGTTTACTCTTATAGATTATCTATTATTCACTTTTGGTCTTTAATTTTTATCTATATCTGGGCGGGACCACACCATTTATTATATTCTGCATTGCCAAACTGGGCTCAGAATTTAGGTGTTGCATTCTCAGTAATGTTAATTGCTCCATCTTGGGGAGGTATGATCAATGGTCTTCTTACATTAAGAGGAGCTTGGGATAAAGTTCGTGAAGAACCAGTTTTAAAATTCTTTGTAGTAGCGATTACGGGTTACGGTATGGCAACTTTTGAAGGTCCGATGTTATCTTTAAAAAATGTAAATGCCATTGCGCACTATACTGACTGGATCGTAGCGCACGTACACGTAGGAGCTTTAGCTTGGAACGGTTTCATGTCATTTGGTATTATCTATTGGCTGATTCCACGAATGACAAAATCAGAACTATTCTCTAAGAAATTAGCAAACTTCCATTTCTGGATTGGTACTTTAGGTATTATTGTTTATACAATTCCATTATATGTGGCAGGTTTCCAACAAGCATCAATGTGGAAACAATTTAATCCAGATGGTACTTTAACTTATGGAAACTTCCTTGAAACAGTAACTGCTATTATGCCAATGTATTGGATGAGAGCTATTGGAGGTAGTTTGTATCTGATTGGTATGTTGACATTAGTTTACAACATTATCATGACAGTAAAAGCGGGTAATACAATTGAAGATGAATTGGCTCAGGCTCCAGCTTTACAAACAATAAAAAGCAGTAGATTAAGTGGAGAGAAATTCCACTCATGGTTAGAAAGAAAACCAATTCAACTAACCATTTTAGCAACAATTGCGATTTTAATTGGAGGTATAATTCAGATTGTGCCAACGATTATGGTAAAATCAAATATTCCGACAATTTCAAGTGTAAAACCATATACACCGTTAGAGCTTGAAGGACGTGACTTATACATCAGAGAAGGTTGCGTTGGATGTCACTCACAATCAGTTCGTCCATTTAGAAGTGAAGTAGAACGTTACGGAGTTCAGTCAAAAGCGGGAGAGTTTGTTTACGACCATCCATTCTTATGGGGATCAAAACGTACAGGACCAGATTTATTAAGAGTAGGTGGTAAGTATAATGACAACTGGCATTTTAACCACATGTGGAATCCGCAAAGTACATCTGCTGGATCAATTATGCCAGGTTATAAATGGTTGTTCGATAACAAACCAATGGATATTTCATTGACTCAGAAGAAAATGCAGGCAATGATTTCTTTAGGAGTGCCATATACTCCAGAAGAAGTTGCAAATGCGCAAAGAACATTAAGAGAGCAGGCTGTTAAGATTGAAAAAAGCTTAGAAAGCGATCCTGATTTTGTTAAGAGTTATGAAGACAGCCGTAAAAAAGCTGCTGCAAAAGGCGAGAAGTTTATTCCGATGAACGAAAGAGAAATCGTTGCTTTGATCGCATATATTCAAAGACTTGGTACTGATATTAAAGTAAAAGAAACTTCAAAATAACAGCATTATGTTTGAACAAATAAAACACAATATGGAAACAATATCGGGTGTAGAATTATACCCGATTATTTCCCTCTTGATTTTCTTCTTCTTCTTTGTAGGATTAGGCATTTGGGTGTTCTCTTATAGAAAAGAAAAAATTCAAGAAATGAGTAATATACCTTTAGATGAAGGACTTAGTGTAATCACAAAAGATAGATAAAAATGAAAAAGTTTTTCCCAGTATATGTTAGAGTACCGTTGATTTTCTTCATCGTATTTGCTTTGATGGAATATTTTATAGACTCAGGCGATAAACCAGCTTTTATAAAATTCCCAATGGTTTCGCTCTTTTTATTTGTCTTTTTGTTTATTCTGATTGCAATCGAAATTACGCTTAGTGCTGTAAATCGAGTAATGTTCCAATTATTGTCACCAGAAGAAAAAGCGCAAAAAGAACTTGAAGAAAGTTTAAGCTTCAAAGAAAGTACTTGGTTCAAGAATCTAATGCATAAATTGACTAAAACAGAGCCAATTGAAAAAGAAGGTGACTTATTGATGGATCATGACTATGATGGAATCAAAGAGTTAGATAATAATTTGCCACCATGGTGGGTATATTTATTCTATATCTGTATCATTTTTGGAGTAATTTATGTTGTTCGTTACGATGTTTTAGGAGCTGATGATCAAGAAATGGAGCTGAAAAAAGAATTGGCTCAAGCAAAGATTGACGTTGCAGAATACATGAAAACAGCGCCAGATTTAATGGACGAAAAAACAGTTGTTTTACTAACAGATGCACCAAGTTTAGAGGAAGGTAAAACAATCTTTACAACCAATTGCGCAGCCTGTCACCGTGCAGATGCTGGAGGACAGATTGGACCAAACCTTACTGATGATAAATGGATCTTAGGAGGAGGGATTAAAAATCTATTCCACACTATCACAAATGGGGGTAGAGACGGTAAAGGGATGATTGCTTGGAAAGGAACCCTTAAGCCAAAAGAAATACAAAAAGTGGCAAGTTACATTCTGTCTTTACAAGGAAGTAATCCGAAAGATCCGAAAGAAGCAGAGGGAGAAGTTTGGGTAGATGATAGTGCTCCTAAAACAGATGCAGCCTCTGCAGCCCCAAAAGATACTACAGAAGTTAAAAAATAATTAGAATATCATGTCAAATTTACCAGACGAAGCTTTTAGAGATACCATCGGAACAATAGATGAAGGTGGGAAACGAAAATTTATATTTCCTAAAAAACCGTCTGGTAAATTTTATGAATATAGAAAAATTGTCAGCTATGTTTTATTGGCAATTTTATTCATAAATCCTTTCATTAAGGTTAATGGGAATCAGTTTATGATGTTCAATATCTTAGAACGTCGTTTTAACATATTTGGATTCCCTTTTTGGCCACAGGATTTTTATCTCTTCGTAATTTCAATGCTTGTCGGCGTTGTATTTATAATTTTGTTTACTGTTGTTTTTGGAAGAATATTTTGCGGATGGATCTGTCCCCAAACGATTTTTCTTGAAATGGTTTTCCGTCGTATCGAATACTGGATTGATGGTGATCGAGGTTCTCAGTCTCGTTTAGCAAGAATGGAATGGAATGGTGAGAAAATTAGAAAACGATTTTTAAAATGGACTATTTTCTTCCTTATCTCTTTTCTTATTGCAAATATCTTTTTGGCTTATTTAGTAGGAAGTGATACTTTGTTCTTAATGATAGAGCAAGGGCCTATTGCTCAAGCTAGCAATTTTATTGCACTGCTTATATTTACTGGAATTTTCTATTTTGTTTTTGTATGGTTTCGTGAGCAGGTTTGTATTATAGCATGTCCGTACGGAAGATTGCAGGGAGTTCTTTTAGATAATAAATCGATAAATGTTGCCTACGATTTTGTGCGTGGAGAAAAAGAAGAAGGACGTGCAAAATTCAAAAAAAATGAAGATAGAGCATTAACTGGAAAAGGCGACTGTATTGATTGTCTTCAATGCGTTCATGTTTGCCCGATGGGGATTGACATTAGAAACGGAACGCAGCTTGAATGTACAAACTGTACAGCTTGTATTGATGAATGTGATCATATTATGGAATCTGTAGGATTGCCAAAAGGTCTTATTCGCTATGCATCTGAAGATGAAATTGCAAAAAAAGAACCTTTCAAATTTACAGCAAGAATGAAAGGTTATACGGCAGTTTTGTTTATTTTATTGAGTATTTTTGTTGGTATGCTGTTTTTAAGAACAGATGTGCAGGCAGTTGTTTTACGTTTACCTGGTCAGTTGTTCCAACATGATGGTGAAAAAATCAGTAATGTTTACACCTATAAAATTGTAAACAAAACTATGAAAGATTACAACGACATTCATTTTGAATTAATCGATCAAAAAGGAGAAATTAAAAATGTAGGGAAAAGACATTTTAAAGTTGCTAAAGAAGGAATTTCTCAAGGAACATTGTTTATAGAAATAGATGAAGTTTTATTAGAAAGTGATAAAACAAAAGTAAAAATAGGCGTTTATAATGGTTCTGAACTTATAGAAACTACTACAACAAATTTCTTAGGACCACGCAGTTTTAATTAAAACATTTACATCATGAAATTTAATTGGGGAACAGGAATTGTCATTGCATTCGGCTTGTTTATGACATTTATTTTATATTTTGTTTTTGAAGTGCAATCAAACTCTAAATATGATAATGATTTGGTTGTAGAGGAATATTACAAACATGATACACACTTTCAGGAAGAGATGGCAAGGATTCAAAATGCGCATGATTTACAGCATAAACCATCAATAAAATATACTGGAGAAGGTGTGGCTGTAATTTTCCCTGCTGGATTTGAAAGTGATAAAGTGAAAGGAAATATTCAGCTATATAGACCTTCAAACAAAAAATTCGACTTTAATACTCAAATTGCTTTAACGAATTCAGAAATAATTATTCCACAGAAAAAATTAATAAAAGGACGTTGGGATGTTAATATGGAGTGGCAATATGAGGGCAAAAAATATCTCACAAAAGAAGTTATTTACGTAAACTAAAAAAAATGTTATTCTCTGCTTTCTTTTTAGGTTTAATCAGTAGTCTGCATTGTGTTGGAATGTGCGGACCAATTGCTATGATGCTTCCTGTAGATAGACAAAATGAAGCTAAAAAGGCAACGCAGATTATGACGTATCACTTAGGGCGATTAACAGCTTATTCAATAATTGGATTGATTTTTGGATTACTGGGAAGAGGTTTTTTTCTGGCAGGATTACAGCAGAAAATGTCGATAATTATTGGGGTAATTATGATTATTGTGGTTTTGATTCCAGAAAAAAAATTTGCGCAATACAATTTTTCAAAACCAGTTTATAAAATCATTTCGAAAATTAAAACTAATCTAGGAAGTCAGTTTAAAAATAAGAGTTATAAATCGTTGTTTACTATTGGCCTCCTAAATGGATTTTTACCATGTGGAATGGTTTATGTTGCTTTATTTGGAGCAATTGCAATGCAAAGTGCTGGTTATGGTGTGCTTTACATGCTTTTATTTGGAATTGGAACTATACCTCTAATGACAGTTGTGGTTTATGTCAACACATTATTAAAACTGCCTTTCAGAAACAAAATCCAAAAGGCAATTCCGTATGTTGCGGTTATAATTGGAGTCTTATTTATCCTTCGCGGATTAGGTTTGGGAATTCCTTATATTTCTCCTTCAAACATGAGTTTGTTTGTACAGCAGACTCCAAACTGCCACTAGAAATAGTTTAAGATTTTAATTATACAGTCATCGAAAACAGATTTGTTTCCGGTGACTTTCTTTTTAGATGCAAATCAAAAGCCATGCAGATATTGCGGACAAAAGGTCTTCCTTCTTCTGTAATCTTGATTTTATTATTTTCAATAACAATTAAATTATCGTTTTCTATTTCTTTTAAAGCTGTTAAAGCTTCTGGAAGTTCCGTAAAGTTTAAAGATTCTTCAGTCCAGGAAGTTTCTAATTCGCACGTTAAATTAAGAATGTGTTTTCGGATAATCAGATCCTCATCAGTTAAAATATGGCCTTTTACAACTGGAAGTTTATCTGAATCTAAAATTTCATAATATTCTTCAAGGTTCTTCGTGTTTTGAGCGAAACTATACCAGCTGTCGCTTATAGAAGAAACGCCTAAGCCAATCATAACTTGAGTTTTAGATGCACTATAACCCATGAAATTTCTATGCAGATTTCCGTTGTGAGCAGCTTTGTATAAACTATCATCTACTAAGGCAAAATGATCCATTCCAATTTCGTGATATCCGTTTTGAATAAGGAGTTGTTTGCCAATTTCATACAGCTTTCTCTTTTCTGCATCTTTTGGAAGATTTTCGTCATTAAAACCGCGTTGTCCGTTTCCTTTTATCCAAGGCACGTGCGCATAGCTGTAAAATGCCAATCTATCTGGTTTTAATGAATTGGTTTTTTCAACCGTATCGACAACATCTTCAATAGTTTGAAATGGAAGACCAAAAATAATATCGTGTCCGATTGAAGTATAACCAATTTCTTTTGCCCAAAAGGTAACTTTAGCAACATTATGAAAAGGCTGAATTCTATTAATTGCTTTTTGAACTGTGGCAGAATAATCTTGTACTCCGAAACTTACTCGGCGAAAGCCTAAATCATATAATTTTTTAAGCTGTTCGTGAGTAGTGTTATTTGGATGTCCTTCAAAACTAAATTCGTGGTTTTCTGCTCTTACAGCATGATCAAAAATTCCGTTAATAAGACATTCTAAATTTTCTTTTGAAAAGAATGTCGGGGTTCCTCCGCCTAAATGTATTTCTTTAATTACGGGTTTTTCTGGAAGTATATCACAATACATAGACCACTCTTTTAGAACTGCCTCAATGTATTTTTCTTCTACTGAATGATTTTTGGTAATGCGTTTATTGCATCCGCAGAAAGTACACATACTCTCACAGAAAGGAAGATGAATGTATAAACTTATTCCGTTCTTTGAATTGCTTTCAGAAAATGATTGCTTTAAAGTAGTAATCCATTTTTCTGCAGTAAAGTCTGCTTCATTCCAGTATGGAACTGTCGGATAACTAGTATATCTTGGACCTGGGACATTGTACTTTTGAGTCAAAGAAATTTTCATAATGACGGATTTAGTTTACATCAAAATTAAAACTTTGGGCTAAGACATAAAATGACAAATATCATGAAACTTGTAAATAAAAAGAGGCCCAAAATTGAGCCTCTTTTCTGAATTAAATAACTAACGTGATATAGAATCTTGGATGATTTTAAGCCATTTTTTCGCAAACTGATGATCTTGATAGACACTAATCTGTTTGATGCGGTCATCATCAAAATCATAGAATGGAATTATTAATTTTTTAGATGTTTCTTTTTCTTGAAATTCAAAATCTATTTTGATAATAGTATTGGATCCGGAATCTGTAGTTGGAATTAATTTGCATGAAGAAATAGTATTCAAATCGACATAAATTGACTCTTGCTGATTTGGATTGAAATTCATCAAAATAAATTTATTGTTTTTCTGATCAATCGTTAAAGTCTTATTGTTGATTGATTCTGTCAAGTCAAAATCCTCTGGATGAGTTGGATTGAATCTTTTTTTAATGTTTAATATTCTTGATTTGCTTGCAGCTGATGAACGTGCAGAAAAATAAATTGGGATAGCAACAATAATTAAAATCACAATACCCATTATTGTGGTAGTAGTTTCCATAAAGTTTTAATGTAATAAATAAATGATATGCAAAACAGTTTTCGGCTTGAAAACGGCTATGTAAGTACAGAAGAATTAATTCTTCTAAAGAAAATCAAGTATTTATTTACCAGAAAAAATGGAAAGCATAGAGTATGACCGAAACCTTTTTACTTTGAGTTGTAAAGAGTTTAGTATATGCTGTAACAGATGTAACGGTTTGATGTTGCGGGATCAGCGGTAAAAGAGTATCAAAACATTTAATTATTCCCGTTGGATTTGTTTTGATGTTTGCCGCAAATTGATAACTTCCTTGTGGCTGTATAAAGGCAGACGAATCAGGAATGTCTTTGCAGAAGTTAGTATCGGATTTTTCCGTTTCGATTATGTGCATAGAACCTTGGTCTGCTTGATGAGCAAACAATCCTGCAAGCAAAAGCGTAATAAAAATAACGGTTTTACGAATCCAATTCATGTCGGCGAATTTAAGTCATAAAACGCAATTAAAGAAATTTTATGGAATTAATTAACACTCAAAAAAAAGTCCTCAGCTAAACTGAGGACTTATGAGGCTATTGTTGCATTTTAAAATAATAATCTGCCGAGTGTTTTCCACTTCCATAAAACAAGAAAAATATGCAGACTAATAAAACGATGATAGCTAAAGCCAAACTTTCAGAATGCATTCTTCCCATAGAATTTACAAGAACAGCACCAAATAAAATGGGTAATTGGGCTGCAATTGCCCATCTGGTTAAAAGTCCGAAAATAATCATTATACCACCAATCATGTGGGCAGGAGCAATGTAATGCAGCATAAACATACCTCCTCCAAACTTGTCAATTGGGGAAATCAAATCATGCAGGTACTGAATATTGGTGACGAAAGAGACACCTTTCATAAATAAAAATCCACCCAAAACAATACGTACTAAATCAACTGGTAAATAAGTGTGCGAATTCGCCCATTTATTCAAACTTTTTACATTTTCCATGATGTTGTGTGATTAAAAATTATACGCTAAGTTACTAATTTTTAATGATATGTATATTTTAGACAGCTAGAAAATGAGTTTTTTGCTTTTTATTTAACGTCTTGTTGAGAATTCTTAAATCACTAAACTTGGATTACTCCCAAATTAAATGGTTTTTGAATAGGAGCGTGGTTTGCAGCTTCGATTCCCATCGAAATCCAGTTACGGGTTTCTAATGGATCGATAATAGCGTCTGTCCATAGTCTTGAGGCAGCATAGTACGGCGAAGTCTGCTCGTCGTAACGTGCTTTTATTTTGTCGAATAATTCGGCTTCTTTTGCTTCGTCAACGGTTTCTCCTTTTGCTTTAAGCGAAGAGGCTTCGATTTGGGCCAATACTTTTGCAGCTTGAGTTCCGCCCATAACAGCAAGCTCTGCACTTGGCCACGCAAATATTAATCGAGGGTCGTATGCTTTTCCGCACATCGCATAATTTCCTGCACCATACGAGTTTCCGACAATAACGGTAAATTTAGGAACAACAGAATTACTTACGGCATTTACCATTTTGGCACCATCTTTAATAATTCCACCATGTTCTGATTTTGAACCCACCATGAAACCTGTTACGTCTTGTAAAAATACCAATGGAATTTTTTTCTGATTGCAATTGGCAATAAAACGAGTGGCTTTGTCAGCACTATCAGAATAAATAACGCCTCCAAACTGCATTTCGCCTTTTTTGGTTTTTACCACTTTTCTTTGATTGGCCACAATTCCCACAGCCCAGCCATCAATTCTGGCATAACCTGTAATCAGCGATTGCCCATAACCTTCTTTATAAGCTTCAAATTCTGAATTATCAACCAAACGTTTGATAATTTCCATCATATCATATTGTTCAGTTCTAGCTTTGGGCAGAATTCCGTAAATATCATTTGGTTCTAAAGCTGGTTTCTCCGATTTGATTCTACTATATCCTGCTTTATCAAAATCACCAATTTTATCTACTATATTTTTGATTTTGTCCAAAGCATCTTTGTCGTCTTTGGCTTTATAGTCGGTAACGCCTGAAATTTCACAATGCGTTGTAGCACCTCCTAAAGTTTCGTTATCAATAGTTTCGCCAATTGCGGCCTTTACCAAATAACTTCCAGCAAGAAAAATACTTCCTGTTTTATCTACTATTAAAGCTTCATCGCTCATAATTGGTAAGTAGGCGCCTCCAGCAACACAGCTTCCCATAACGGCAGCAATTTGTGTAATTCCCATACTACTCATTTGAGCATTATTTCTAAAAATGCGTCCGAAATGTTCTTTATCAGGAAAAATTTCATCTTGCATTGGCAGATAAACGCCAGCGCTGTCTACTAGATAAATAATAGGAAGTCGGTTTTCCATGGCAATTTCCTGCGCACGAAGGTTTTTCTTTCCTGTAATAGGAAACCAAGCTCCAGCTTTTACAGTGGCGTCATTGGCAACTACAATACATTGTTTCCCTCTGATGTAGCCAATTTTTACTACAACACCTCCAGAAGGACAGCCACCATGGTCTGAATACATTCCTTCACCGGCAAAACCTCCAATTTCAATACTTTTAGAATTTTCATCCAATAAATAAGCAATTCTTTCGCGAGCGGTCATTTTTCCTTCAGAATGTAATTTCTCGATTCTTTTTTCGCCTCCGCCCAATTTTACTTTTGCGAATTTTTGTTTTAGTTCAGAAAGAAGTAATTTATTGTGATCTTCGTTTTTATTGAAGTTTAAATCCATGATATAGTATTGATTTGATAAAATAGTGTTGGCTAATTTACAAAATCAATTGAAATAAACGAGTTGCTTTGTGAATTAAGAAATACTATTAAATAAAAAAAAACATCCGTTCAATGGATGTTTCTTTATTAAGGTTTTTAATTAAAATTATTTTTTAGGGCTACAAACCATTTGTTTTAATAGCGCCCATTGTTTTAAGGCGTCTCGAGCTTCAACAGCTGGATATCCAAGCATTGTTTTTCCAGCGGGTACATCTCCAGTCACGCCAGATCCTGCACCAATTATAGCTCCGTCGCCAATTGTAGTATGGTCTTTTATTGAAGCACTTCCGCCGATGATAACACCGTTTCCTAAGGTTACAGAACCTGCTAAACCACTGTTTCCAGCCATAATACAGAACTTGCCTAATTTGCTGTTATGCCCAATCTGAACTAAATTGTCTATTTTGCATCCGTCACCAAGAATTGTAGAACTAAATTTACCGCGATCAACACACGAATTTGCTCCAATTTCTACACCGTTTCCAATAATTACATTTCCAATTTGAGGAATTTTCACCAAACCTTTTTCAGTGCAAGCACGAAATCCGAAACCATCGGCGCCAATTGTTGCGTTGGGGTGAATGATGCATTCGCTTCCAATATGACAACGTTCACGAATAACGGTTCCAGACCAAATAGTTGTGTTTCTTCCGATTGTGCATTCGTCTAAAATAGTCACATTCGGGTAAATTACTGTATTGGCGCCAATTTCAACTTTTGGACCAATGTAACAGCCAGCGCCAATTTTAACGCCTTCGCCAATTATAGCAGTTTCGTCTATCGTGGCTGTTTTATGAATATTGTTATGAAAGATTGGGGCAGGGGGAGCAAAAAGGGCAAGGATTTGTGACATTGCCAAATCGGCATTTTTTACTTTTATAAAAGCGCGGTTTTCTCCAGGCTCTATTGAAATATCTTCGTTTACAACTGCAATTGAAGCATTAGATGTCGACCAGTATTTTTCGTATTTTTTATTTCCGATAAATGAGATTTCCGAAGTTGTTGCTTTTTCTAATTGTTCTGTGGCAGTTATGCTTTGTGAAGTGCTGCCGTAAATTACGCCATTAATAACTTCGTTAATTTCTTGAATTGAATAGGATCTCATTGACAAATTTTAATCGACTAAGAGTTATTTTTTGCCAAATAAAATGAATTACATTTTAATTACCTAATTATTTTTTTACGTTTCTTAATAAATGTTTAAAATAAGATGATAATTTTTACAAAATTAACATTTAGGGTATTAAATTAATGAGGTTTTTTTAATGAATTGAATAGCAGGAACTTGATGGTTTTACCTAAAATGGGTGAAAATTTGGAAGGAGAAAATAAATAATTTAATTGCTAGGTTATAGCTTACATTTGTTTTGTTAAATCATTTATTGATAGAAGATTAAAAAAAGCGATTCATTTTTATGAACCGCTTTTTATGAATTATTCTTTAATTTTTGATAATGAAACTGCGTTAATGCAATAACGTAAGCCACTTGGCGGCGGACCGTCAGGAAAAACGTGACCTAAATGTGCGTCGCAGACGTTGCAAACTACCTCAACACGAATCATCCCGTACGATTTGTCGGCATGGTAACCAATTGCATTTTCTTTGATTGGCTGTGTAAAAGAAGGCCAACCAGTTCCTGATTCAAATTTTTCGCTTGCATCAAAAAGAACCGTTCCGCAGCATTTACATTCGTAAATTCCAGGATCAAATAAACTGCACAATTCAGAACTAAAAGATCTCTCTGTTCCTTTTAAACGTGTTACTTGAAATTCTTCTGAAGTTAGAATCTGTTTCCATTCGTCCTCCGTTTTCTCCACTCTTTTGTCTGGAGCTGGATTTCCTTTATTTGTAAAATGAATTACATCTGCCCATTTTATCATAACTTTTTTGTTTTAAAGTTTAAAGTTTAAAGTTTCAGGTTTCAAGTTTAATGTGACTGCAAACTTCAACTGAACACTAGAAAAGAACTGGATACTATTCCTCTTCTTTCTGTCCCATCATCATCAGATAGGCTTTCAAGAAAGGGTCGATATTTCCGTTCATTACACCGTCAACATCGCTGGTTTCATAACCTGTACGAACATCTTTTACTAATTTATAAGGTTGCATTACATAATTACGAATCTGCGATCCCCATTCAATTTTCATTTTTCCGGCCTCAATATCCGCACGCTGTGCTTGCTGTTTCTTTAATTCGATTTCATACAATTGAGAACGAAGCATTTGCATAGCACGCTGTCTGTTATCTTGCTGAGATCTAGTTTCAGAACACTGAATTTGAATTCCAGTTGGTTTGTGAACCAGTTGTACTTTAGTTTCAACCTTGTTTACGTTCTGTCCACCAGCACCACTTGAGCGAGAAGTTGTAATCTCGATATCAGCAGGATTAATGTCGATTTCGATACTGTCATCTACAAGCGGATAAACGTAAACGGATACGAAAGAAGTATGACGTTTTGCGTTACTGTCAAAAGGCGAAATACGAACTAAACGGTGTACACCATTTTCTCCTTTTAGATATCCGAATGAATAATCACCTTCGAACTCTAAAGTTACGGTTTTAATTCCGGCAACCTCGCCTTCCTGAAAGTTAAGCTCTTTAATTTTGTAGCCATAACTTTCTCCCCACATCATGTACATACGCATTAGCATTCCTGCCCAATCACAACTTTCGGTTCCTCCAGCACCTGCTGTAATCTGAACCACAGCGCTTAAACTGTCACCTTCGTCAGAAAGCATGTTTTTGAATTCGATATTTTCAATATGTGCTTGTGCAGCTTCATATTGTTCATCTAATTCATCTACAGAAAGTTCTCCTTCTTTATAAAAATCATAAGCGAGCTGTAGTTCTTCTGTTAATGCTACTGCTTTGTCATAATCTTCAATCCATTTTTTCTTGTTTCGAAGATTTTTTACAATGTCTTCTGCTTCTTTTGGATTGTTCCAAAAGTCTGGAGCGAACGTTTTTTCTTCTTCGTTTGCGATTTCGATTAGCTTGGCATCAACGTCAAAGATACCTCCTCAACGCACCAAGGCGCTCCACAATACCTTTTACTTGTTCGGCTGTTGTCATAAATTAATTAATAGGTTTTTATATGTTTTTTAGAATTATTACGTTAATTTGGTCTAGAGAAACCAGCGAGTTAAATTTTACCAAAACTTGCTGAGAATAACTATAAGTAATACGTAATTTTGCATACAAAAATAAGATATAGTTTTTAGAATATGGAAATAAATTTAATCAGCGATACCATAACAAAGCCTACTTATGAAATGCTGCAGTATATGTTTAACGCCCATGTTGGCGATGATGTATACAAACAGGACCCAACGGTGATTGAATTGGAAAACAGGACAGCAGAGTTTTTTGGTATGGAAGCTGGTCTTTTCTTTCCGTCTGGAACTATGGCAAACCAGACTGCAATTAAACTGCACACGCAACCTGGCGAACAGCTGATCGCTGATAAATATGCCCACGTTTATCATTATGAAGGAGGGGGAGTTTCTTTTAACAGCGGTGTTTCTTGCTGTTTAGTAGATGGAAACCGCGGAATGATAACTGCTGCGCAAGTAAAAGCAGCAATAAATGATCCAGAGTTTTATCATAGCCCGCTAACAAGTTTGGTTTGTGTGGAAAATACAACCAATAAAGGTGGCGGTGCGTGTTATGAATTAGAAGATTTAAGAGAAATAAAAAAGGTTTGTGATGCTCATAATCTCAAGTTTCATTTGGACGGAGCTAGAATATGGAATGCATTAGTAGCTAAAAGGCAGAATCCCAGAGAATTTGGGGCGATTTTCGATACCATTTCCGTTTGTTTGTCTAAAGGGTTAGGTGCTCCAATTGGTTCTGTACTTCTTGGAAGTAAAGCTGATATTCATAGAGCGTTGAGAATCAGAAAGATATTGGGTGGAGGAATGCGTCAAGTTGGCTATTTGGCTGCGGCTGGATTATATGCTTTGGCTCATAATATCGAAAGATTAGCAGAAGATCATCGCCGTGCAAAGGAAATAGCAAAAATCTTAAGCACAAAACCTTGGATCGCGGCAATCGAACCTGTAGAAACTAATATTTTGATTTTTTCACTGGCAGAAGGTTATAGTGACCAATTATTAATTGAAAAATTGAAACAGAAAAATATACTTATAAGTTCTTTAGGGCATAATAAACTCCGAATTGTAACGCATCTAGATTATAAAGAAGTGATGCATACTTATGTGTTGGAAACACTTTCGAAGTTTTAGGAGAAAGGTGCTAAGCTTCTAAGGTACTGAGGTTCTAAGGAAGAAAGAAATAAAGCTTTTAAAAAAAAAAAGAGGATGTTAATACATCCTCTTTTTTTTGTCAAAAAAATAAAACTTAGAACCTTAGCCTCTTAGAACCTCAGTGCCTTAAAAGCTTATTTAAACAAATTATCCATTCCAGGAATAGACGGCATATCCATTCTAGCTACAGCGTCTAATTCTCTTTCGTTTACACTTGTTGCTTTTTCTATTGCTTTATTTAACGTTACAATTAAGTAATCTTCTAGCTGTTCTTTATCTTCTAAAAGAGAACCATCAATAGAAAGTGATTTTATTTTTCTACTAGCTGTAATAGTAACTTTTAATAATCCGTCAGCGCTTTGTTCATCAATCAAAACAGTATCTAAACGCTTTTTGGTATCTTCAATTTTTTGCTGGGTTTCTTTAAGTTTGCCCATCATTCCCATTAAATCCATTTTTGTTGATTTTTTAAATTATTTCAGACAAAATTACTATATTGCTGTGTTAATTCAATAGAATATTTTATGAAAAAATTAATTTTGTTCTGTTGGGTTTGTGCTATTTTTGCGTCTTCATATTTAAAAATTAATGCTTAATAAATGCAAAATGATATATCGGCCCCAAAGGCTAAAATAATTCCAAAGACATTAAAAAAACATAAAGAAGCTAGAATTGACAACTATTTCTGGCTTAATGACAGAGAGAATTCAGAAGTAATTGATTATCTAAATAAGGAGAATGCTTATTACGAAAGCATGACTTCTCATACCCAAAAATTAAAAGATAGTCTGTTTGAAGAAATGAAAGCAAGGATTAAAGAAGACGATTCTTCTGTTCCTTATTTCTACAACGGCTATTTTTATATCACACGTTTTGAAACTGGTCAGGATTATCCAATTTTTGCCAGAAAAAAAGGAAGCCTTTCTGCCGAAGAAGAAATTCTTTTTAACTGCAACGAAATGGCAAAAGGACATGCTTATTTTAAATTGGGAGGTTTAAGCATTAGTCCAGATAATAAATTTGCCAGTTTTGGAGTAGATATTGTCGGAAGAAGAATATATACAATTCAATTTAAAAACTTAGAAACAGGTGAAATTTTAGCTGATAAAATAGAAAATGTTACAGGAGCTTCTGTTTGGGCAAATGATAACAAAACTGTTTTTTATGTTAGACAAGATGAAACAACACTAAGAGCTGATAAAGTTTTCAGGCATAAATTAAATACAACTTCAGATAATGATGTTTTAGTTTATGATGAAGTTGATGATACTTTTAATGTGTCTATCAGCAAAGAAAAATCAAGAAAATACATTGTTATTGGTTCTGGAAGCACTTTGACAACTGAATATAGAATCTTGAATTCTAGTAATCCAGAAGGAGAATTTACTGTTTTTCAGTCACGCGTTCGCGGATTAGAATACAGTATTTCTCATTACGAAGATTCGTTTTATATTCTGACCAATAAAGATAAGGCGACGAATTTTAAGTTAATGAAAACGCCAGAAGACAAAACAGGAAAGAAAAACTGGGTAGATCTTATTCCGCACAGAGAAGATGTTTTGTTGGAAGATATTGAGATATTTAAAAACTATTTAGTTGTAGAAGAACGTTCTAATGGATTGAATCATATTAGAATTATGCCTTGGAATGAGGAGCCGGATTATTACCTTCCTTTTGGCAGCGAAACGTACAATGCCTATACAACAACAAATGTTGATTTTGATACTGATATTTTGCGTTACAGTTATCAATCATTGGCAACCCCATCTTCTGTGATTGATTTTAATATGAAGACTAAAACCAAAGAAATCTTGAAGGAACAAGAAGTTTTAGGCGGAAAATTTGATAAAGACAATTATATAGAAGAACGAGTTTGGGCAACAGCAAGAGATGGAGTAAAAGTGCCTATTTCTATGGTTTATAAAAAAGGATTAGAGAAAAATGGTAAAAACCCGTTGTTGCTTTATGCATACGGTTCGTACGGAATTACGATGGATACCTATTTTTCTTCAACAAGATTATCGCTCTTAGACCGCGGATTTGTTTATGCAATAGCTCATATTAGAGGTGGTGAAGACTTAGGAAGACAATGGTACGAAGACGGAAAACTGTTAAAAAAGAAAAATACCTTTACAGATTTCATTGATTGCTCTAAATTTGTAATAGACCAAAAGTATACCTCTCCTGAACATTTGTATGCAGAAGGAGGATCTGCTGGCGGACTTTTAATGGGAGTAATCGTAAATGAAGCTCCTGAATTGTATAATGGCGTTATCGCTCAGGTGCCTTTTGTAGATGTAATTACTACAATGTTGGATGACAGTATTCCGCTTACAACTGGAGAGTATGACGAATGGGGAAACCCAAACAATAAAAAGTATTATGATTATATGTTGTCGTACTCACCTTACGATAATGTAAAAGCACAAGAATATCCTAATATGTATGTTTCTACCGGATTACACGATTCGCAGGTACAATATTGGGAGCCAGCTAAATGGGTTGCAAAATTGAGAGATTTAAAAGCAAATAATAAGCTTTTGTTTTTAGATACCAATATGGATGCAGGTCATGGTGGGGCTTCGGGACGTTTTGAGGCTTTAAAAGACTTAGCAAAAGAATTTAGTTTTTTATTAGATTTAGAAAAAATTAAAAGCTAATTAGAAATTTTTTGTTAAATTTGCAACCTATCAAGGTTAATTTGAAAAGGCCTTTGATTAACTATTTTTTTATGAAAGAAGAAATAACTGCTTATAATAATGTTTTAGAGTTAATAGGAAACACGCCCCTTATTAAGCTAAATAAAATTACCGAAGAGTTAGAAGGAAATTTCTACGCAAAGGTAGAAGCTTTCAACCCAGGTCATTCCTCAAAAGATAGAATAGCGTTATATATTATTGAAGAAGCCGAGAGAAAAGGAATTCTATCTCCAGGAGATACCATTATCGAAACTACCTCTGGTAATACAGGATTTAGTTTAGCAATGGTAAGCATTATTAAAGGTTACAATTGTATTTTGGCCGTAAGTTCAAAATCATCTAAAGATAAAATTGACATGTTGAGAAGTTTAGGCGCCAAAGTGTATGTCTGTCCGGCTCACGTTTCTGCAGATGATGAAAGATCTTATTATAATGTAGCCAAACGTTTGCATGAAGAGACTAAAGGATCAGTCTATATTAATCAATATTTTAATCAACTAAATATTGATGCCCACTACAACACTACAGGTCCTGAGATTTGGGAACAAACAAAAGGACAAATTACGCACTTAGTTGCTTGCAGCGGAACAGGAGGAACTATCTCTGGAACTGCAAAATTCTTAAAAGAAAAAAATCCAAATATTAGAATTCTAGGAGTTGATGCTTTTGGTTCTGTATTGAAGAAATACCACGAGACAAAAGAGTTTGACAGCAAAGAAATTTATCCATACCGTATAGAAGGTTTAGGTAAAAACTTAATCCCGTCAGCTACAGATTTTGATATTATTGATAAATTCATGAAAGTAACCGACGAAGAAAGTGCTCACTCTGCAAGAGAGATTACTAGAAAAGAAGGTTTATTTGTTGGATATACTTCTGGAGCAGTAATGCAAGCTATTAAGCAATATGCTGAAGAAGGCGAATTTACAAAAGATAGTAATATTATTGCTATTTTCCCAGATCACGGTTCTCGTTACATGAGTAAAGTATTCAGTGATGACTGGATGAATGAACAAGGTTTCTTTGATAGTGTTAACGAAGAAGAAGCGCAAAAAATTGAATTTGTAAAGTAATAAAGTACTTTTAAAAATATTTAAACTCCATTCGTAATTTTCGAATGGAGTTTTTTTTTTGAGCAAATTTCCATGAAATACTAAACGATTCAAAAAGTATAATTTATAGTATTGTTGAATATACCGTATTTATACGTAGGAAATTATGATTTTCAATAATTTTAATTTAATAATTTAATAGTATTTATGATTTTGTGTGAAAGTTGTTTGTTGATAAAATTGTTGAAAAGTGTTACTTTAACGAGTATTTAGGTCAGTTGTCGGAAATATTTCCGCTCAAAATCATAATAATCTAGTTTAGAGGTGTTAAAATAACATAAGTTGTTTAATCCCTAAAATCTACTATTATGAAAAAATTACTACTAGCAGTATTGTTTGTAAGTTTTTTGAATGTGAATGCGCAAACACCGATTCAGGAATTTAACTTTAACGGAACTTTAAACAATACAGCAAACACCATCTCATTTATCGGAACCAACAATTTCGTGGCTGACAGAGCAGGAGTTGTAAAAGGAGCTCAACGATTAAATAATAAAGCTTTAGAAGCTGTAATCGATGATCTGCCTCAAGGAAAGAGCTCAAGAACAATTAGCATTTGGGTTAAATTCAATGATATTTCGAATCCAAACTATGTTTGGGGTTACGGAAATCCTCTTAATGCACAATATTGCGGTTTATTACAACAAGGAACAACCTCTTCTAACTCTGATTTGAGTTTGGCTGCTTGGGGAGCTTCTAATGATGTAATTGTCTCTACGCCGCTTGAAAAGAACGTATGGTACAATTATGCTATTACTTATGAAGGTACGACTTCTAAAATATATCGTGATGGTAAATTATTAAAGTATCTGGAAGGTATGGTAAGATCTACTAATGGAAATATTTTTAGATTGGGCGAAATCAATACGACGGTGGGAATTAATGCAGATATTGACGATTTGAAGATCTATAATGTAGCTTTGACACCAGATCAGGTAAATCAGTTGTATGAGAACGAAAAAGCATCTAATTTAATGGCAGTGGCTACAGAGGCGAAGACAACAAAAACTGCAGTAAAAGCAAAACCAAATCAGACAATAATTACTTCGGGCGATGTTAACGGAACGGCAAAAAGCATTGAGGTTTATTCGCAAGGGCAAAAAATAGTGGGAAGTAATGCAACGAATTTAAGCGATCTTCCAGAAGGGACTTATTTATTAAAAATTACAAGTACTCCATCGAAAAAAATTACTTCAAAATAAATGGTTTTTTAGTTTACTTTTTAAATGTTAGTTAGTTTTTTATTGCGCATGCAATTGGGTTTTTGGAATAGTAATGAAAGCTTTCTGTATTCAGAAGGCTTTTTTTTTAGTCTAATTTCCATCCAAAAGTAGTCTGAAATACATAGTCATCTTTTGATGCGCCCGGCTTTGGTTTGTTATCATAGTTATAAACAAACGAAAGTTTGATGAAGAAATCTAATGGTAAATCATATTTGGTATCTACAGAAAAATCGGCACGTATTCTTTTGCTTTCTGTTAAACTCGGAAAAAAATTCACTTTAGATTGAATGCTAAAATCACCAATATCATACAGGTTAAGGTCGCTTCCTAGAAATAATTCCAAACTTTTATTAGGAGTTGCAGTTCCAGTAAAACGTTCGTGGTTAAAAGACAATCCGGAAGCAATTCCCCAGTATTTTTTATTGCTATGCATAAGGTATTTTCCGTAACCTGCTTTTGATACAACACGAAGATCGATATCTTGTTCTGTATTTTTTAAAGTTACAACAGATAGCGGAATAAAATAGTCTTTTGGCAGTAAATGGATATAGCTGACATCGGTATCAATCCTTCGTATAGGATCGCTATCATCTTGTATAGATTGAATTTGTTTGTAGGTTGCATTTCCATACCATTTTTTAGCAGTGTAGCCTAAATTTACATTTATTGTAAATTGCTGTAAACTTTGTGCTTTGGTTAATTTGATTCCTGCGTCGAAACTAGCATCAAGTCTATGCCAAAAATTTTCGTCAACAGGTTTAATGCGTACAATATCAGCGAGATCAACGATGCTTTTGGTTTGTGTTTCAATATTAGTTATTTCACATTTGCCGGGAGTTTCAATTTTGACGATTTTTCCGTTTAGTAAATTGCCATTAGAAAGATTGATAATATAAATTCGATCTGAACTAATATTTTTAACATGTTTCCATTCTAATTTAAAATCCTCTTTGCTGTAATCGGTTTCTATTTGTAATATGCCTTTGTTCATTGTTTTTATTTCGCCAACGATGATATCATTGTTTTTTAAGACAAGAGTATCAGAAACCTGTGCACTGATTTTTAAGAAAAACAAAAGAAAAAGTAGAAATATAGTTTTCTTCATATTTAAGTTTATTTCTTTGATTTACAGCTTGTAATATTAAAGTTAGAAATAAAAATGCAATGTAAGATAGAATTATAAAAAATTAGTGTTTTGAATGTTTTCAATTACTGCAGATAAATTAAATTGAGTTTAAAACAGTTTGAAAGAATGGTATTTGAACTATAAAAGTATTTTTGTGAGAATTATGTATTTCTATGTAGGAATGGTTTGGATATGCTGAATTTTAATTATAGTTTTAACAAATTTTTTAAAAATAATAAACGAAATTTTAAAACTGTAAAATCTTAATCGTTTAAATTTTACAATCAAATACTATTTGCCTTAACCCAAAACTATTCTGATAAAAGCTATAATTATGAAAAAAATATTACTCACTTTAATGTTTGTAAATTTTTTAACTGCTAATGCGCAAAATCCGGTGCAAGAATTTAATTTCAACGGAAATCTAAACAGTGCCGATAACACCATTTCTTTTTTAGGCACTCCAGTTTTTGTAAATGACAGAATGGGAAGTCCTAAAAGTGCTTTACGACTTGCAAACAAGGCTTATCAGGCAGTAGTAGGAGAGCTTCCTCAGGATAATAAACCAAAAACAATATCTATTTGGGTAAAATTTAATGCAGTTAATATTCCGAATTACATCTTTGGATACGGTGCGGCGGTAAATGGACAATATTTTGGTTTGGTGCATCAGCCGGTAACTGGTGGCAATGCAGATTTAAGTTTAGTGGGTTGGGGAGACACAAATAATGTAATAGTTTCAGTGCCATTAGTAAAAGAGACATGGTATATGTATAGTATCACTTATGATGGAAATGTATCAAAAATTTATCGTAATGGCGAATTGCTAAAAACTGTAGAAGGAATTCAGCGTTCAGCAAAGGGCTATATTTTAAATCTGGGAAAATTAAATACTTCAACGAGTATTAATGCAGATATTGACGATTTAAGATTATATAGCGTTGCTATGACAGACGAACAGGTTAGAGAAGCATATAATAGCTCGAAACCAAGCACTTCTTCGGTATCTCAAACAGTTCCTGTGGCTACTAATACTGTAAATGCACCTAAAAAAGCCGCCTCTATACCTGTAAAAGCTTCTGCACCTGTCAACGCTCCAACAGAAACAAATAAAAGCACTAAAACTATTGAGGTTTTTTCGCAAGGAAAACAAATAATGAGTGCTAATGCTTCTAATATAACCGATTTGCCTGAAGGGACTTATTTGATTAAGGTTATTAATTCGGCTGGAAAAAAATAACTGTTTATAAAAAAGCCCTCCATATTTTGGAAGGCTTGACTGTAATTATCTTTTTTTCTGCTGACCAGGAGCATAAGCTTTGGCACTTTTATCTCCATTCATTTTTTTGGCTTGTCCTGGCGGTATTTTTTTGGCAGATGGCGCAGGCGTATAAGTTTGAGTATGTGTATGCGTACTGCAGCTGATTACGCTTAATACTAAGAACAAAAGAACTAATACTACGACAGCAATTCGGGTGATTTTTGATGTTTGCATTTTTAAGTTTGAATTTATTTGAGGTGTTGCAAATATAATCGAAATGTTATCTTTAGTTAGATCTAAGTTTAGTTTAAAATGAGTTCAAATAATAATCTTAACCGAGTTTATTTTAGTTTCGATCTCCTGAATATTTACACAGTAATATGACAATAAAAGAAAAGTTTTTATTAATTGGATTTACAGGTTTTGTTCATTTAGACAAAAAAAAGAGAGACGGAAAGGAAAGAATAACTTTTTGTTCTAAATACTGCAACGAATGGATTTTTCTATTATTGGTTAATGAAAATGGTATTTGGAAAATCGAAAAAAATGAAGACAATGACATTATTAGCACTACATTAAACAAAAATAAATCTTCAATTGATACGGAAGATTTGCTTCTGTTTTTTAAAAACTATTATTACGCGAATAATGATTTCTCGAATGATTTGTAAGTAGAATTAATTTTATAAAAAATTATTTTCTATCTGTAAAACTCCATATATATAAAAGCCATAATAACCTCTATTTTCATGAATATCAAAAATTAAAAGGTAAGTGTTCTGGCAATCTTTAAAATTACAAATTTGATACCTAAATGAAATTGCTGTATTGGGATCTTCTAAGTATTCTAACTTAACAATATTGGTTTGGGCTAAATCCTGATTGGTTATCATGCCAGTTTTGATTAATGAACTTAGGAAATTAGAGGTTTTAAAAGAAATAATAACTTCATGTTTTATTCGTCCGTTTCCGCAGTAGAAATTAAAATGTACTTCAGAATCAGGAGTTTCAATTGGAAGCGACCTTGCGCCACCTAATTGTATTTTTTTTATAATTGAAATTTTGGTCATAATTAGCTCGGAGAATTTGGCTTTAAGTTTTCAGCAGTTTAGGAATATAAATATAACCAAGAACTATAAGTATTACAGAAATAAAACTGGCGTAATCTACAAAGCCATAATAATTCCGGACTTGTTCTCCATTTCGTTTTATCATACGGACAGCTTTTGAATCGCCATTATGAAGTTTTCTAAACACAACTTGATCTCCAATTAAAAAACCATATTGATTGGTGTCGCTATTGCCGCTATCTTCATATTTTATTCCATCCTTACCTATAATGGAATAAGAATATGTTCTGGCAGAATTAGCGCCTCTCTTGTAAGAGCTACTGTCATAAATTTTGCCTTCGCCAAGATTATTTTCGTTTGTATAGATTACATTAATGACAATTCTCTGAAGGAAAATGAGAAAAATTATTAATATAAAACCATGAAAAACAATTTTCTCTTTCATTTTGTGTTGGCCTTGAGAATTTTATAATGCAAACAAATAAAAAAGTCTTCTGAAAATCAAAAGACTTCTATTTTTTTAGCTAATAACACTAATCACAATAAATAAGATTACAAGCGCTATTACAGCAAATTTCATAAATTTTGATGATTGCATAAATCGAGATTTAAATTAGTTTATTTCTATAAATAACAAATATAATTTTTTATTTGAATTAAGGGAAAATTCTGAAAAACAAAAAAAAGCTCCAGAAAAATCCAGAGCTTTTTTAAAATATATTTTTATAGAAAGACTATTCTTCTTTCATGGTATGATAAACGTTCATAACGTCATCATCTTCTTCGATTTTCTCGATTAGTTTCTCAACATCAGCGATTTGTGCTTCAGTCAATTCTTTTGTAATTTGCGGAATGCGCTCAAAACCAGAAGATAAAATTTCAAGACCTCTGTTTTCTAATTCTTTCTGTAAAGCACCAAAACTTCCAAAAGGAGCATAGATTAAGATTCCGTCTTCGTCTTCAAAAACTTCCTCAGCACCAAAATCAATTAATTCTAATTCTAATTCTTCTGCATCGATACCATCCTTTGCAATTCTGAAGTTGCAAGTGTGGTCAAACATAAACTCAACAGAACCTTGAGTTCCCATTGTTCCATTGCATTTGTTGAAATAACTACGAATGTTAGCTACAGTTCTATTATTGTTATCAGAAGCAGTTTCAATTAAGATTGCAATTCCATGAGGAGCATATCCTTCAAACAAAATTTCTTTATAGTTGGCAGTATCTTTATTACTTGCATTTTTAATCGCGCGCTCCACATTGTCCTTAGGCATGTTTGCGGCTTTTGCATTCTGTATAACAGCTCTTAATCTAGAATTGGCGTCTGGGTTTGGTCCGCCTTCTTTAACAGCCATTACGATATCTTTACCAATTCTGGTAAATGTTTTGGCCATTGCAGACCAACGTTTCATTTTTCTTCCTTTTCTAAATTCGAACGCTCTTCCCATTTCTAATTTTTAGTTTTGTGATGCAAAAATACGGTTTTCCTATTTTTTACAAAAACAAAATTGTTCTTTTTTGTTTCAAGTTTCAAGTTTCAAGTTACTTAGTTTGTGTTGAATTTAACCGCAAAGTGCGCGAAGGTTTACGCAAGGTTCGCAAAGTTTTATTTATATAGCTTTGTGAACTTTTTTATTTTATATCTTAACTTAAAAATTTCTTTGTGTGCTTTGCGTAAACCTTAGCGCACTTTGCGGTTAAACCTGAAATCTGAAACCTGAAACCTGAAACAAACTATTTGCTTCCGCCATTAAACTCATTAATAATATTTACGGCTTCGTTGAGGTACGGATTGGTTTTTAGATTATCCATTTGATATTGGTTAATCGTTTTATCATTTGGATAAGCTCCTAAAAGAAACTGATTAACACTCGAGTTATACACATCAAGCGGATTGTTTTCATCGTTAAAAGTATTGATCTCTGTCCAAAGTGCGTCTAATGTTTTTTTCTGTTTGTAAACAGCATCAAGAGTCAACGGAATTTCAGCTTTTGGAGTATTTACAAGTTGATCTATTTTGAGATTAATCTTTTTAATATTGTTAAAAAAGTAATTGTCGGACAGTCTTACTGAACTGTTCTTGGCAATTTTATCGATTAAATTTCGCTTCACATACGTTCTGTATTTTAGGAAAGGTTCGATACTGTCGTTTTTTATGGCTGTCGGGAAATCGCTTTCTTTCTGGTAAACATCCTCATAAAATTCAGGAAGTACCACATCTGGTTTTACGCCAATGTATTGATGGCTTTTGCCTGTAATCCTGTAAAATTTATTAATTGTAATTTTTAAGAAATCAGTATTTTTTTCTTCGTCAAGCGGAAGAATAGTCTGCATGGTTGCTTTTCCTAATGTAGTGCTTCCTAATAAAAGTGCACGATTATAGTCTTGCATGATAGAAGAAAAAAATTCGCTTGCCGAAGCCGTATTGCTGTTAACCAAAACCACGATTGGTCCTCTGTAAATTACCCCTTTAAAAGGATCATTAATTACAGATTTCTCTTTTTTGTTATCAATTACAATCGACAGCGGACCATAATCTACAAACATTCCTGCCAATTTTATAGCTTCTTCCATAGAACCGCCGCCGTTGTCAATAAGGTCAATCACAAGGCCTTTTATACTATCTCTCTGTAGTTTTATAACCTCACGCGCAACGTCATCAGCACAGCCTTTTCTACTGGTGCCATCAAGATCTGCATAAAAACTCGGAATTTTTATATAACCTATTTTACTGTCTTTACCAATGATGAAGCTGAAAACCGAATTTTCTTCATCTTTCATCATTTGTTTTTCAATATAAACATCAAAACTTTTACCTGAATTACGTTTTAAGGTAAGCGTAATATGTTTGTTGCTTTCAGATAAAATCATGGTCGATATAGACTCTAACGAAGCGCACGAAACCTGAAGCGTTTCTTTCTGATTGGATATCGAAATAATCTGGTCGCCTTTTTTTACTTGTCCTGTCTGATACGCTGGTCCGTTTGGGTCAACCTCATCAATAATAATTTCGTTTTTCTCGTTGAGGTTTACCGTCATTCCTAACGACAAATGCTCTTTGGATAAAGATGCAACAAAACTTGTTTTAGAGTCATCACTAAAATAAGCGGTATGCGGATCAAAATACGTACAAAAGAAATTGTATAATTTTTCTTCTTGTTTGCCGTTATTGTCAATTAAAGTTGTAAAACGGCAAATTTCATTCGTAAGAATTTGATTTTTAGAAGCTTGTTCGATCGATTTAAAATTAGCTTTTACAGAATCTAAATTCTCGCTCATCTCAGCAATATCGTCCAAGATTTGATAGCGTAGCTTTTTCATCCAAACCTTTTCCATGTCTTCTTTCTTCAAATAAAAGGCAAAAGACTTCTTGTAAAAACGGATTGTATCTTTCTTAGCGTAATCAATAGGGATTGTCTGAATTTTTTCTAAGACTTTTTTTGTGCGTATAAGGCCATTTATGTACACTGCTTTTATATCAGTAAGAAAACTGCAATCATTCTTTAGAATCAGATCGTCTAAATTGTAACGGTATTTCTTAGCTAGCTCATCGTATTCACTCTTAAAAAAAATATTGCGTGATGGGTCAAGTTCGTTAATTAAATTGTCAAAAACGAACACAGATAAACTGTCATCAACTGGTTTTGGTCTTAGGTGTTCTGCTTGAATAAGCGCATTTATTTTGTTTAATATTTCACAAGTTTCTGCGCTGTTCTGACCAATGGATATAGTTGATGTCAGCAAAAAAAGGAGTAGTGAAATCTTTTTCATAAATGGAAATTCATGGGTTCATGATTAAAGTTACATCAATTTTTTTACAAATTGTAGTATTTTTAGCAAAATATCGACAACTAAAAGTTTTTCATCGTTAAACGAACGCGAACCAAATAATTTAACTTGAATTTGCTTATTTTAAAGCAAAAAAAATGCGTTACAACCGTAACGCATTCTTTAAAATTATAAAGTAAAAAACTTATTTCTTGTAAAAAGGTAATTTTACCACTTTTGCAGGAACATCATTTTTTCTGATTCTTATAAAAATATCGCTGTCAACTGCACTGTTTGCAACGGTTACATATCCTAAACCAATTCCTTTATTCATAGAAGGAGACATAGTTCCAGAAGTTACAATTCCGATTACCGCTCCAGAACCATCAACAATTTCGTAATCGTGTCTTGGCACGGCACGCTCTTGCATTTCAAAAGCAATTAATTTTCTAGTAACACCTGCTTCTTTTTGTTTTTTAAGCGCCTCAGAATTAGTAAAATCTTTAGTAAATTTTGTAATCCATCCTAAACCAGCTTCAAGAGGAGAAGTTGTATCGTTAATGTCATTTCCGTAAAGGCAGAATCCCATTTCCAAACGTAAAGTATCACGAGCAGCAAGACCAATTGGCTTAATGCCAAAAGAAGCTCCAGCTTCAAAAACTTTGTTCCAAATAGCTTCAGCATCAGCATTTTTGCAGTAAATCTCAAATCCGCCAGAACCAGTGTAACCAGTAGCAGAAATAATAACATCGTTAAAACCTGCAAAATCTGCCACTTCAAAATGGTAGTAAGTAATAGCAGATAAATCGATAGAAGTTAATGGTTGCATAGCTTCAACCGCTTTTGGCCCTTGAATTGCCAATAAAGAATATTCGTCAGAAAGATTCTTCATATCAACTCCTAAATCATTGTGAGAAGTAATCCAATTCCAGTCTTTTTCAATGTTAGAAGCATTTACAACTAGTAAATACTCTTCCTCTTTCATTTTATAAATAATCAAATCATCAACAATTCCGCCTTCGTTATTTGGAAGACAAGAATATTGTGCTCTTCCGATCGTCAAAGTAGAAGCATCGTTTGAAGTCACTTTCTGAATCAAAGCTAGTGCATTTGGACCCGTTAACAAAAATTCACCCATGTGCGAAACGTCAAAAACGCCCACACCATTACGAACCGTTTCGTGTTCTGCATTAACCCCTTCATAAGTAATAGGCATATTGTAACCAGCAAAAGGAAGCATTTTTGCTCCTAAACCTTCATGTATGTGCGTAAGCGCAGTATTTTTCATTGTGTTGTTTTATAAAATTGTTTTGCAAATCTATTCAAAAAATATCAAATTAAAAGAGCTTAAATTATAAATTTCGCAATAATTAGGAGCTATTTCCTGCTATCCGCTATATCTTTTGCTTTTTAAAGAAAAAAGCAAAAGGATGCCGCTACAAACGAAGTTCACTGAACTCCAATAAAAAAATAAAATATAGTGAAGTAATCAGGGCTAGGGCTGTCGTTTTCAAAAGAACAATCAGGATTTCGATTTTTTACGTAATTTTATTATATAAAAGTATTCAAATGAAATCACCGTATTTAATTAATAAAGAAGAGATTCAGAAATTATACAAACCCGTAAATCCTCAAACTCATAAAGGGACACAAGGTCATGCGGTGATTATTGCCGGAAGTTATGGCAAAATAGGAGCGGCGGTTTTAGCTTCAAAATCCTGTCTCAAAACAGGCTGCGGACTCGTAACAACTTTTATACCCAAATGCGGTTATCAAATACTTCAAATTTCCATTCCAGAAGTAATGGTGGCAACCGATGAAAACGTGAATTTTATAACCAATATACATTTGCCTTTAATTCCGCAAGCAGTAGGAATCGGACCCGGAATAGGGAAGGAGCTCGGAACACAAAAAGCCTTGTTTGAATTTTTAAGAGTCAATAAAGCGCCTTTGGTTCTAGATGCCGATGCATTGAATATTATCTCAGAAAACTTATCTTGGTTAGAATTAGTTCCAGAAGACACCATTCTAACACCACACCCAAAAGAATTAGAACGTTTGATAGGAAAGTGGAATTCAGAAGCCGAGAAATTCCAAAAAACGATCGCTTTTTCAGAAAAATACAAAGTCATTGTGGTTATGAAAGGTGCGCCAACTTACATCATCAATAGAACTTCAGTTTACGAAAACACAAGTGGAAACGCAGCACTTGCAACCGCAGGAAGTGGCGACGTTCTAACGGGAATTCTCACAAGTCTTCTAGCACAAGGCTACGAACCCAAATATGCTTCCAAAATGGGCGTTTACCTCCACGGATTAACAGCCGATTTAGCTTTGCCCAAAACAGGTTATGAGTCTTTTACAGCTTCAACAATTATTAAATATCTAGGAAAAGCTTTTCTTGAATTAGAGAATTAGAGAATTAGAGAATGTGTCAATTAGATAATTAGTTGTACGTTTTGTCATCCTGAGGAACGAAGGATCACACAAGAAACTCCGCACAGAATATCTCCAATTTTTATCGAATCCAGAGTGTGATCCTTCGTTCCTCAGGATGACAAAAAATGAGAGTAAATCTGCCAAGATCTGCTCAAATCTTTTTGAATCTGCGTGAAAGGAAAAATCTAAAATCAAAAATCATTAAGTTTGTAACATCCAAGATTAGAGACTTAGCAACTTAGTTTCTTAGAATCTTAGAATCTTAAAAAAAATGAAAAACAACTTCGACTTAAGAACAGTAAACGTCATGCGATATATAACGCCACTGCGCGAAGGCGGTTCTTTACCCGCATTAGCAGAAGCCGATGACGACTTTAAATACGTATTAAAATTTAGAGGTGCTGGACACGGCGTAAAAGCCTTAATCGCCGAATTAGTTGGCGGACAAATCGCTAAAGCCTTAAAGTTACAATTGCCAGAATTAGTATTCGCCAATCTCGACGAAGCTTTTGGAAGAACCGAAGCCGATGAAGAAATTCAGGATTTATTGCAAGGAAGCCAAGGATTAAACTTAGCGTTACACTTTTTATCTGGCGCTATTACTTTTGATCCTGCTGTAACAACCGTAGATGCTAAATTGGCTTCTCAGATTGTTTGGCTAGATGCTTATATTACAAACGTAGACAGAACTTTCAGAAATACAAATATGCTGATTTGGCATAAAGAATTATGGCTGATCGATCATGGTGCATGTTTGTATTTTCATCATTCTTGGCATAACTGGGAACAACATGCTAAAAGTCCCTTTGCATTGATAAAAGATCACGTTTTATTGCCTCAAGCTTCACTTTTAAAAGAAGTTGATGCTGAGTTTAAAGCGATTTTAACACCGGAAGTTTTAGAAGAAATTGTCAATACAATTCCGCTAGACTGGCTGCAATGGGAAGATGCAGACGAAACTCCAGAAGGATTGCGAAATGTGTATCTGAAGTTTTTAAAAACAAGATTAGAGAATTCAGAAATATTTGTAAATCAGGCGCAAAATGCAAGATAACCACTTATACGAATATGCTGTGATTCGCGTTGTGCCAAGGGTAGAGCGCGAAGAATTCCTGAATATCGGAATCATTTTGTTTTGCAAAAAAGCCAAATTTATAAAGGTTCTTTTTCATTTAAATAAAGAAAAAATACAAGCCCTTTCTGCCGATTTCGACATCGAACAATTAGAATGTAATTTAACTTCATTGGTAAAAATCGCCAACGGAGCCAAAGACGGCGGTCCAATTGCCGAATTTGAGATTCCAGAACGTTTTAGATGGTTAACGGCAATAAGAAGTTCGGCCATTCAAACCTCAAGACCTCATCCTGGATTTAGTCAGGATTTAGAGAAAACCATTCAGCGTTTGTTTGAGGAGTTAGTTCTTTAGGGAAAGGTTCAAAGTTTTCTTAACCGCAAAGTTCGCTAAGAATTACGCTAAGGTTCGCAAAGATTTTATACAAAGCTTTGCGAACTTTTGCGTTTTATTAAAATCAAAATCTTCGCGCCTTTGCGGTTAAATAAAAACCACGAACTACATCTAAATGCAATCCGTGGTTTAAAAACTAAAAATAACTTATTTTAAGGGTGATTTTTTTTAGAAAGAACCACAAACATTACCGCCTAAAGTAGGTCCTGCATTTGCAGAAATATCAGCTTTAACGGCAGTATTAGCCAATTTTACGATAGAATATGGCGGAGTAAAAGCGGTTCCGCTTCCAGCTTGAGTTCCTGTTACACTTGTAAATATATTGCTTGTAGAAGTAACGGCTGTAAAGCCAGTCATTAATTCGATTGGGTTTTTTACGCCTTCAAAAACATTGCTTTCTACGCGAATGTTTGCTTCAAATCCTGCTGCAATACATTTATTGCTTACGGTGCTGTTAAAGAAACTGTTTAGAATATGCACTTGTCCAAAACGAACTCTTGGCATTCTTTCTCTACAGCCTGGAGCCCACCAGCATCTTGCAAAAGTGATTCTCAATTTTCCGCGATCAGCAGTTGCGCCATCGCTTGAACCAATTAAATTTGAATATCTATGATCATCTGATCCTCCAGAACCGCCCGCTTTTGGAGGTTTTAGGTAATGAAATTTAGTGTACGTAACCGAAATATAATCTGATTTGTTTTTGATGTCGAAGTTTCCGTCAACACCATCTCTAAATTCGCAGTGGTCTATCCAAACATTTGTACATTCGTCTAGAACAGCATTATCCCATCCGTCAGTATCATAAGCACCAGGCCCTTCAAAAATCAAGTTTCTGATGATGATGTTTTTGCATCTTTTGATGTTGAAAATTCCAGAACCATCTTTAGTTTGGTCAGTAGAAACTAATTTAGCACCGCTTGCACCATAAATAGTTTTTCCGGTTTGATCTTGAAAAGACAATCTAGCTGTAATTGTAATTGTTCCAGAAACCTTAATCACTTTTACAGCCGTGTTTTCTACAGCCGATTTCAGTTGAGCGTAAGTGGTAACTGTAGTTTCAGCAGCAGAACCACCGCCAGTTGTTCCGCCGTTTTGAGAAGCCCATCCTGGAACCTCGGCGCAGTTTCCGATTTTACCAGTCGGATTGGTTGCAGAAGCATCAATCGTTGTTTCGTTTGTTGGTTGAATACTTGCTTCTGTGTTTGAAGCGATTTCTTCAGAGTTACATGCCGTAAATCCGAAAATCAATGTTACAGCGAACATTGAAAGTGTTGATTTTAAGTTCATAATTAAAGTTTGGTTATTTAATAAGTTAACAACGCAAAACTCAATATTATTTGTAGGAAAAAAGTTGAACAAGTTCAAACTTTCGTAAAAAAATCTATTAAATATGTTTTTTTAACACTTCTAAATTTACAAAAATGTATTTTATGTCTATTTTTACGTAATCGATTACATTAATTTAAGCCCCTAATTAATAATGAGTTGAAAAAACAAATTTAACCTCACCAAAAACCACAAAAACCACAAGATGTACAACCTACTAAGAACCAACATTGAGCGAAAGATTCCGCTCACAGATGAAGAATGGAATATTATTGTTTCCAAAGCAGAACTCATTAAACTGAAGAAAAATCAATTCCTACAAGTCCAGAATTCGAATAGCAGTTACGAAGGATTTATTTTGAAAGGATCTTTCAAAACCTACATTCTAAATGAAAACGGAACAGAAACGGTCATTTTTTTCTCATTCGAAGACGAATGGATTTGCGATCTGGAAAGTTTCTACCATCAAAAACCAACCACATACAATATTAAAGCCATAGAAGACAGTGAAATAGTAGTCATCAATAAAATGCAGAAAGCATATTTGTTCGCTGTAATTCCGAAACTCATTAAGTTTCATGTCATGATGATCGAACGTGCCAATGTCGCCATTCAGCAGCGGCTTTTAGATGTGCTCCATAAAACCTCCAAACAACGCTATTTGGATTTTAAAGAACGTTACCCGCAAAAAGTAACTTCGATAAACAATAAGAATTTGTCTTCTTATTTGGGCGTTTCGCACGAGTTTCTTTCGAAGATTAAGAGAACGGTTTCTTAGTTTTTAAGGTTCAAAGGTGCAGAGACGCGAAGTGATAAAGGTTTTTCTGTAGAGACGCACTGCTGTGCGTCTCACGCGTTATATGAAAATCTCGCAATCCCGATAGCTATCGGAAGCAGAGACGCAAAGTTTTATTCTCAAAGTTATACGCAATCTTGTCATTTCGACGAAGGAGAAATCTTCACGAGAAGCTCGACAAAGATTGGATTATCATTGCGGAGTTACTTGCGAAGATTTCTCCTTCGTCGAAATGACAAACTACATGGGAAATTTATATAAAAACTTCGCACCTTTGTCCCGATAGCTATCGGGATCGTGGCAAAAAAACTTGATTAAAAATTCATAATCCCAAAAAGGCATTCAGTAGAAAAATGAAGCATTATATTTTCCTTTTCTTCATTTTCAATAACCAATAAATCACTGGTTTCTAAATGGTACGACTTTTCATTAATTGTAATAACTGTAGTCTCTAAAGAAAACAAAATAATTATTTCAGCATTACAATTCTGATTGCGATTTGCAATTTCCAGTTTATGATAGGATATTTTTTCAGAAACCATCCAATTAAAATCAGTGCCTTTGGTGAAAGAAGTTACTTCATCATCCGAATTAAATTCCATGATTTCATACTTCCCGTATGCCTTTTTTTCTTTGTTTACCTCAACATCTAAGTCGTTATCAAGCATAACCAGATATCGGTGATAGCCTTTAAATTTGGTAAACTCTGAAGGCGTTTGCTCTATTGTAGCACTGCTTATTCTAAATGCGAAATCTCTATTGGCATAAATGGCTGTTTTTGGATAAATCATATATTCATACGTCAATCCGCCACTCCAAATAGAGGGGTTAGTATTTTTTTTAGAGAAAAGCTGTATGTTCATTTATTGAATGTTTTATTTAGAGAAAATTTGTCGTTTGTTTGAAGAGCTCGTGTTGTAACTATTTTGAACCATATAAGTTATATAAGATAATGTAAGGTTTGTCTAAAAAAGGAATCTAGCAAAGTTTTTTTAGGCAAAGTTTACATACAGTTTGTCATTTCGAGGAACGAGAAATCTTCGCGAGAAGCTCTACAAAGATTGGATTCTCGTTGCGGAGTTACTTACGAAGATTTGCTTTGCCTGTTCGCTATCGCTCGAGTCTCGTTCCTCGAAATGACAAGATTGGGTATATAATGCATGAAATAAAACTTAGCGAATCTCTGCGTAATTTTTTGCGAATCTTTGTGGTATAACCCTACAACACTTTCTCCAAATAAATAAACTCCAAAGGTTCAGCAGAAACTGTAGTATGAATTTCACTTTCAGGGAAAGCTTCACGTTTTCCTGTATCTACATAACCATGACGTTTGTACCACGCCACAAGCTCCTCACGAACCGAAATTACTGTCATAATAATACTCGATAATCCCAACGATTTTGCATGAATTTCAGCTTCTGCCAAAAGTTTTTTCCCGATTCCGCTGTTTTGAAGTTCTGGCGAAACGGTAAGCATTCCTAAATACAATTGATGTCCTTTTTCAACCAATAAAACCGAACCAATAATTTTGTCATTCTCAGTAAATTTCAGAATTGTATTTTTTGGATCAAGAAAGATTTCCGTCATTTCCTGTTCGTCGGTTCTTTTTCCTTCTAGTAAATGCGCTTCGGTTGTCCAGCCTTTTTTAGAAGTTTCGCCTCTGTAAGCTGAATTTATTAAGATGGTTAATGCTGGAATGTCTTCCAGTATTGCTTTTGTAATCATATTATTTTATAAAAAAAAATGAATTGCCTCCAGCTTTAGCTGGAGAAGCAAAATTACATTAGAAAATGGCTTTAGCCTAATCTTTTTGTTAGAACACAGATTTAACAGATTCGTTATCACGAAGACGCGGATTTACAATGATTAAATTAAAAAATCCTTATAATCCACACTATAGGAACAGCTTTTATTAATAGCGGTGTTCATTGATCGATCTTACAAAATTTTCTGCTAGTGTTAGTCATGAAGCACTTTATACAACTCATCCAACAATTCCATTTCATCAGAAGGCAAAAGCTGTATCGCGATTTCAAGAAGAAGCATAGCATCAATGGCAGTTTGAGATTCTTCCTGTTGAAGCGTGTTAATACTTGTTCTTAATAGCGAAATAATGGTTTGCATTAATTCGTTGTAACACGATATGGTCATTTTGGTTTTAAAAGAGTTACTGTTCTTTTTACGGGGTTTTAATTGTGTAAAATAGTTAACTCTGGCTGCAAATTCTAAAAAATCGGTTATTGATAATTTACTTGGTTCTATCATGGCTTATAGTTTTAATTGATGTAAAAATCTTACTTTTGTGTAATTAGCGGCAAGTAAGCCAGAGATTTTGAGTTACAAAAATATTTACGTTTGTTTATCACAAATGGGCTTAGTTTTTTACAAAAATCTATTTTTCCTTAAGAATTTTAAATATCTTTGATTCATGAGCACAGCAGTAAAACCAAAACATATCGGCAGAAATATTAGCCGAATTAGAGAACTAAAAGGCATGAAGCAGGAAGCTTTGGCAATGGCAATTGGCGTAACGCAACAAACGGTTTCGAATATTGAAGCGAGTGAAAATGTTGACGAAGAAAAGCTTAACCAAATTGCAGAAGCTCTGGAAGTAACTGTTGAAGCAATTAAAAACTTTTCGGAAGAAGCTGTTTTTAATTATTTTAATACTTTTAATGATGCTGTTTCAAATAGTAGTTTTGGACAAGGAGCAAATAATAATTACGACTGTACTTTTAATCCTTTAGATAAAGTCGTTGAACTTTACGAACGTTTGGTGCAAGCTGAAAAAGATAAAGTGGAGTATTTGGAGAAATTATTGAACGGGAAATAATCCATTTTTGAAGATATATTAAATTGAAAAGAGACCTTTGATGAGGTCTCTTTTTTTGTTCTACTGCTAATAGGAGCGGATATTTATTTTATTTTTTCGAAATAGTAATCTTGATCAAAATCAAAGATTAATTTGGGTTTTATATAAAAATTTCTTTTAATACTCATTTGATAGTCACCTTTGCCAAATTCATAATCGTAATGAATATTAATCGTGGTTCCTTCTCCTGAATTATTTAAAGTGTATTTTCCTTTTCCCCAACTTTGACTTTCGTAAGTGTAATTTTCTAAAAGTATTAATGTATCATTTTTGTTTGGACCATCTATGCCACTTCCATTACTTACATAAGTTCCTATAATCATGGATTTGGTAAAGAAGTTGTCATATAAATAGATTAACCCGATTAAAAATACAATTGAGAACAATATTTTTTTATTCATTTTTTAATTTTGGTTAATTTGTTTATTGCTATATTTAGGAAGCTTACGCTAGCTAGAGAAGAGAAGTCGTTAGTAAAACTTTACAGCAATACTAATTTTAATTCATTATCTGTATAAATTATTAAATTCTCTTTACTTTCATCAATATATAAATCTCTTATTTCGCTTACTAATTCTAATTGAATCTCTTTAAGTATTTTCTTTTCTTGTTTATCAATGAATAATATAGTCTTTCCTTTTCCGATAAGGATAACCTTTTCATCTTTAAAAGCCAAATAGCTCAACGCATGTTTTGAATGGTATTTCGAAATATCCATTTCCCAAATTCTAGTAATAGTATCATCTTTAAATACGTAGAATTCAAGTTCATTTGGAAATGATACGGCAAATTCATTACCATTGAATGCAAATCCGCTAGAGGTGTTATTCCATTCTTTAAAGAAACAATGAATAAATTGAACGCTCAAATCTTCTTTAAGATGATATAAATTAAAATAGGTTTCTTGGTCGTAACTATTAAAAGCAATTAAGTTATTATGATTTGTTTTAGGACTAAGAGTACCATCTTCAGCTTTAGTTTTGCTAATTATTTCAAAATTTTCAGAAAGTAAGACTATTTCCCAATTTTGAGAACTGCCAATGTATAAGTTTCTTGATTGAAGATAAGTGATTTGATCTAAAACCAAATCTTTGGGTAATGTTATCGTTTTTGTGTGGTTAAAAGATTCTTCCTCAATAATTAATAATCTGTGATCTCCTGTAGGAACTATAATATTTCCTTTATAATCAAAAGTAAAATTTCTAATTGTAGGTACATCAATATTTATAATTTGGTTGACTATAATTTCATTCCCATATTTTGAATACTTTACTAAGTTAGAATTTTTAGTTAGAGCGATATATATTGATAACTTAAGAGGGTTTTCTTTTAAGAAAAATATTCTGTTATAATGATAATTTTCGGTTGATAGATGTGTTGTTTTATTTGAAATTATTTCAGAATAATATTTTTCAAAATGATTTAAAATACTTTCACATCTTCCTTGTTTTGCTAAATAATATGGTGTTCTGCTGCTACTGTCTTTTTTCCATTCACATCCATTTTTATAAACGAAATCAAATACTTCAGGTAAATCAAGCCAGGCTAACTTATGAAGTAAATTGCTTTTGTTTTCATCACAACCATCTAGTTCGATTTTATGCTTTAAATAAATTTTTACACATTCAATTGATTTACACTTTAAATATTGAGGTTCTTGTTTGTCTATTTTTGCACCATTACTCAATAACAAATCAACTATTTCAGCCTTGTTTTCCTGAGTTGCACAAAAAAGCTCTCTGTCATTCATTGTTGCTCCTTTTTCGAGAAGATACTTTGCAATTTCATAATTATCTGCCCAACATAATGGAGTAGCATATATTCCACTTCTCTCAGAATTAACATTGGCACCTTTATGCAAAAGATATTTAACCATTTCAAAATTTCCAATTAAGGATGCAATATGCAATGGTGTATTATCCATCCATCCCTTTAAAAATATTTCAGATGGATTATTTTTTAAATGTTTTTTGGCTTCTTCGTTTTTATGTTCTTTTATAAGAATGAATATTTCAGGTGTTTGTGTATGATCAGTCTGATATATGTTTGGCTCGGTTGTTTCTCTCAATTTGTTAATTAATATATTTAAAAACCTCATTTCGAATTCTATTTTTTATTCAATATAACGTGGTAAATATAAGATTTGTACTTTTAAAAAATGGTTGTCAAAATAAAAAACCATAGGTTACAATATATTATAATCTATGGTTCTAAATTTTTTATTTTAAAGATAAATTATTTACCCCAAGAAATCCTTTAACTCCTCATAACTCTTAATCTTCACACTAACTTTCTCCTCATTAATAACGCTTTCAATTTGAACAGGAATAGGAAGTGTAATGCCTAAAGCAGGTTCAACAACATCTAAGAATTTAATAGGATGTGCCGTTTCTAAGAAAATACCAATGGCGTTCGGGTGTTTTTCTAGTTCTTTTTTCAAACCTAAATAACCCACAGCGCCGTGTGGTTCTGCAATGTAGCCTTCAGGTAGATTGTAGATGTGTTTCATTGCTTCAAGCGTTTCTTCATCGGTATAACTATAAGAAGAAAAGTCTTTTTCGAAAGCTTTTAAGTCATTGTTGTATAATTCCTGAATTCTAATAAAGTTGCTTGGGTTTCCAACGTCCATGGCGTTAGAAATTGTCGCTTTAGAAGGTTTCGGGTCGTATTTTCCGTTTTCTAAGAATCTTGGCACCGTGTCGTTTACGTTTGTAGACGCAACGAAATGTTCAATTGGCAAACCTAATTTCTTTGCCATAATTCCTGCGCAGATATTCCCGAAGTTTCCGCTTGGGCAAGAGAAAACTAAAGGTTTGTTTTGGCTTTTCAACGCTTTGTAAGCAAAGAAGAAATAAAACATTTGCGGTAACCAGCGCGCAATATTAATAGAATTTGCAGAAGTCAGGTTTTTGTGCGCTAAAGTTTCGTCTAAAAATGCTTTTTTCACCATATCCTGACAATCGTCAAAAACACCGTCAACTTCAAGGGCTTTAATGTTTTGCCCTAAAGTAGTCAATTGTTTTTCCTGAATGTCGCTCACTTTTCCAGACGGATATAAAATGACAACATCAACGCCGTCAACGCCAAGAAATCCGCTCGCAACGGCTCCGCCTGTATCTCCAGAAGTCGCAACTAAAACAGTGTTTTTAGCGTCTTTCTTGTCTTTATTGAAATATCCCAAACAACGTGACATAAAACGCGCTCCAACGTCTTTAAACGCCATTGTTGGTCCGTGAAATAATTCTAACGAATAGATTCCGTCTTCGACTTTCACAACAGGAAAATCAAAAACTAAAGTTTCAGCAATGATTTCTTTTAGTTTTTCTGCTGGAATTTCGTCACCAACAAATTGTTTAATCGCTTCAAAAGCAATTTCTTCGTGGCTTAAACTTTCGATTTTATCAAAAAAAGAAGGATCAAGCGGTGTAATGCTTTCTGGGAAATATAATCCTTTGTCAGTTGCTAATCCTTGTATAACAGCTTCTTGAAAAGAAACTTTTGGGGCATTATGGTTTAAACTGTAGTATTTCATTGGTTGTTTTTTATTTAACCGCAAAGCACGCAAGGAATTGGTTTCTTTTGAAAACGCAGAGTTCGCAAAGCTTTGTGGTTATATTTTTTATTCAATAGTTATTTTTAAGCATTTTTGTCATTTCGAGGAACGAGAAATCTTCGCAAGTAACTCCGCAACGTTAATCCAATCTTTGTCGAGCTTCTCGTGGAGATTTCTCCTTCGTCGAAATGACAAACTGCACGGTTATGTATTGTGTCTATGCTTTGCGGGAGCTTCGATGGAGTTTATCCTGAGGAACGAAGGGCTCAGCCTGACAAACTTTGTCTTAATACTTAATTCTTCGTACTTAATACTTTTCTACAAAATTCTTACGCCATCGGGATTTATCTTCGAGACATGAATTTCATACGGCAAATTCATTTTTTCGTAAACGTCGCTCATGGCTTTTGCGATTTTTTCAGCGGTTTCTTTTCCTCTGCTTAAAGCGAAAATAGACGGGCCAGAACCTGAAATTCCTGAACCTAAAGTGCCGTTTTCATAAGCCGTTTGTTTAATTTGGTCAAAACCAGGAATTAAAACACTTCTTAAAGGCTCAACAATTTCGTCATGAAGCGAACGTCCGATCAATTCGTAATCTTTAGTGTAAAGACCTGCAACTAATCCGCCCACATTTCCCCATTGCATGATGGCGCTTTTTAGGGAAACGTTTTGTTTTAAAACCGAACGAGCATCAGAAGTTTTCAATTCAATTTGCGGGTGAACCACCGTTGCGTATAATTCTTCGGGACTGTCAATTCTGATAATATCAAGTGGCGCGTAGCTTCTTACCAAAGTAAATCCGCCTAAAAGGGCAGGAGCAACGTTGTCGGCATGCGCGTTTCCGCTGGCTAATTTCTCGCCCTGCATCGCAAACTGAACTAAATCTTTACGAGAATAAGGTCTTCCCAATAATTCATTAATTCCGAAAACCGCTCCGGCAGAACTTGCAGCACTGCTTCCAATTCCGCTTCCGGCTTTGATATGTTTATAAATTTCGATTTCGAATCCGAAGTCTAGTTCGTCCAAAGTTTCTAACATTGCTAGAGCCGCAACTCCAGAAACGTTTTTTTCGGTTTCTAAAGGCAAATCGGCACCCACAATTTTAGTGATTCGAACTCCTTTTTGATCGACTTTTCGAACAATCATTTCATCGCCCGCATTGTCTAAGCAAAGTCCAAGTACGTCAAATCCGCATGAGAGATTGGCAATTGTAGCGGGACAGAATAATTTTATTTCCATTTTTAAGGTTCTGAGGTTCTAAGATGCTAAGATTCTAAGGTTTCTGTAGCAACTTTTTATTTTTTAGTTTCTAAGGTTTCGAGATTCTAAGAGGCTAAGATTAGTTTTGAAAAAAAACTTAGAACCTTAGCATCTTAGAACCTTAGCACCTTTAAATATTTCCTATTCGAATAACGTCTGCAAAAATTCCCGAAGCTGTTACCGCTGCTCCGGCTCCGGCTCCTTTGATCAATAAAGGCTGATCTACGTAACGATCTGTGTAAAATAATACAATATTGTCTTTTCCTTCTAAATTGTAAAAAGGATGATCTTTTGGAATGAATTGCAGACCTACGCTTGCTTTTCCGTTTTCGAATTGCGCTACGTATTTCAATCTTGAATCCTTGGTTAAAGCTTCTTTATAAATACCTTCAAAATGCGAAGCGTGTTTGATTAACGATGCGAAGAAATCTTCGTTGTTTGTTGTTGCTAAACATTCTGCTGGCAAGAACGATTCGTTTGCAATGGCGTCAATATCCATTTCGTAACCGCTTTCGCGAATCAAAATCAGGATTTTACGCGCTACGTCGATTCCGCTTAAGTCAATTTTTGGATCTGGTTCTGTGAAACCTTGAACTCCCGCTTCTTTTACCACATCGTGGAAAGAGTTGTTTTCGTCAAAATTGTTGAAAATAAAGTTCAAACTTCCAGATAAAACTGCCTGAATTTTATGCACTTTATCTCCAGACGCAATCAGATTTTTTACTGTATCAATAATTGGCAATCCCGCACCAACATTCGTTTCAAACAAGAAAGGAGCGTTATATTGACGAGATAAGCTTTTTAGTTTTTTATAGTTGTCATAAGCAGAAGAACAAGCAATTTTATTACAAGTTACAACGGCAATACTTTCTTTTAAGAATTTTTCGTAAGCTTCAGAAACCGTTGCATTTGCAGTGATGTCCACGAAAATACTGTTACGTAAATTCAGTTCTTTTGCCTTTTTGATGAATTCTTCAATGCTTGCTGGTTCACCTTCGCTTAAAGCGGAATCCCAACTTTTTAAAGAAATTCCGTCTTCGTCAAATACCATTTTTCTAGAATTAGACAAAGCAATTACGCGAACGTTGATCTTTAAATTATCTTTTAAGAACTTTCTTTGGTTGTGAATCTGCTCGATGAATTTTTCTCCCACATTTCCAACTCCCATTACAAATAGGTTCAGCTGTTTTGTGTTTTCTTCGAAGAAATTTTCGTGTAAAGTATTCAATGCTTTTTTAACGTCTCTTTCGTTAATTACAGTCGAAATGTTTCTTTCAGAAGCACCTTGTGCAATGGCACGAATGTTTACGTTGTTTTTTCCTAAAGTGCTAAACATTCTTCCGCTTAAACCTTGGTGGTTTTTCATGTTTTCGCCTACCAAAGCAATAATGCAAAGATCTTTTTCTACATAACAAGGATCGATTTTGTTCTGCGAAATTTCGATTTCAAAAGCGCTGTTAATTGCAGCTTCGGCATTATCAGCATCCGAATTCAAGATTCCGATACAGATTGAATGTTCAGAAGAAGCCTGAGTAATAAAAATAACGTTGATTTTTTCTTGAGATAATACTTCAAACAAACGTCTAGAAGAACCTGCAACTCCAATCATTCCTGGACCTTCAAGAGTTAAAAGCGAAATATGATCGATGTGGCTAATTCCTTTTACAACAGTATCTTTTGATGAAACCTGATTCGAAATCAAAGTTCCCTCAGCTTCTGGTTCAAAAGTATTTTTGATTAAAATTGGAATATTTTTTCTTAAAACCGGCTGAATTGTTGGCGGATACAACACTTTTGCACCAAAGTGCGACAATTCCATCGCTTCTTGATAAGAGATGTTTGAAATTGGCTGAGCTTGTTTTACAATTTTTGGGTTTGCTGTAAACATTCCGTTTACGTCAGTCCAGATTTCTAGTTGTTCCACATTGATTGCTCCAGCGATAATGGCTGCAGTATAATCAGATCCACCGCGACCTAAAGTCGAAGTGATTCCGTCAAGAGTCTGCGCTATAAATCCAGGCATGATATTGATTTTCGCTTCATTCGAACCAAAATATTCCTGAATTAATTTATTTGAAACTTCAAAGTTTACAACTGCTTTTCCGAAGTTATTATCTGTTTTAATTAATTCTCTACTGTCTTTGTAAACTGCATCTTTACTGATTTGCTCATAGGCTTTAGCAATAATGAAAGACGATAGCAATTCTCCAAAACTTAAAATTGTATCGGCAGTTCTAGGAGATAATTCGCCAAGCAAGAAACATCCGTCCAATAAAGTTTCTAAATGGTTGATGATTCTTTTCACATGGCTTAAAAGGCTGCTTTGTTCGCTAACAGGAATAAGTTCTTTTAGTGTGTCAAGATGTTTTTTCTCGATTTCAGCCACAACTTCTCTAAAGCTTTCGTCGTTTGCTGCTGCTTTTGCCGCTGCCAATTGCAGTAAATCGGTTACTTTGCTTAACGCTGAAACTACTACAACTAATTGATCCTGCTTAGATTTTTGGTTTACAATTTCGAGAACGAGTTTTATATTTTGAGCATTGGCAACCGAAGTTCCGCCAAATTTTAATACTTTCATTTTGTGATATTTTTTTTCTTTTGATGCAAATATTTTTATGTATCCAATAACTCTCTTCTTTCAAGAAAAAAGTATAGGTAACCTAGGATTATATGTAAAAATGTATACCCCTAAGGGGTAGTAGTTGTTGTAGTAGTAATAATGGTAGCAGCAATTGCAACTCCTGTTTGAGCTGTAATAATTGTAGATTGATATTTTATGCTGTTACTTTTCATTTTTGATTTTTCAAAAGTACAGCTTTTTATATGAGTTAAAAACTTAGAAGGCGTTTTTACGAATATTTTAATAATTCAAATCTCTATAAATCAATATTGAGTATTTGTTAAAATTGAATATGCTAAATTGATGTTTTGATATATTTTGGATAGCTTTTTTTTGGGATTTAGTCCATGCAAATGATTGATGTTTAATTCAAAAGGACCTTAAAAATGGGATGTAACGGTATATTTTGATCTGAAAAGCGATTTGAAATAGTTAAACCGCTTTTAAAGAAATCTTAATTATTGTGATAAAATGTTGCTTTTTAATATTGATTTGTTGAATTTTGGCGTTTAAAATTTACAATCATCATGAGAGAGATCCATTATATAAGTTCAGAAACGATTACTTTAGAAACATTACAAGAAATTTTAAGTCAGAATAAAATTCTTGAATTATCTGAAGAAGCTAAAGTAAATGTTCAGAAATGCCGCGATTATTTAGATAAGAAAATGGCATCGCATACTGCACCAATTTACGGTATCAATACTGGTTTCGGATCTTTATATAGTGTAAAAATCTCTAATGAAAACTTATCTAAGCTTCAAGAAAACTTAGTAAAATCGCACTCTTGTGGTACTGGCGAGGAAGTTCCTGCCGAAATTGTAAAAATGATGTTGCTGCTTAAAATCCAATCTTTAAGCTATGGACATTCAGGAGTTCAATTGATCACTTTACAGCGTTTGGTTGATTTTTACAATAATGATATTCTGCCTATTATTTACACGCAAGGTTCGCTTGGAGCTTCAGGAGATTTAGCTCCTTTGGCACATTTGTCTTTGCCTTTAATTGGAGAAGGAATTGTATTGTTTGAAGGAAAAAAGGTAGCTTCTGCCGAAGTTTTGAAGCAGTTTAACTGGGAACCGATTGTTTTACAGTCAAAAGAAGGTTTGGCTTTATTGAACGGAACTCAGTTTATGAGTGCTTACGGAGCTCATATTTTAATTAAAGCTTATAAATATTCGTATTTAGCAGATTTAATCGGAACTATTTCTCTAGAAGGTTTTGATGGAAGAATCGAGCCATTCAACGAATTGATACATTATATACGTCCGCACAAAGGACAAATCGTAACGGCACAAAGAATAACTGAATTCTTAGACGGAAGTGAAATTATCACTCAGGAAAAGAAACACGTTCAAGATCCGTATTCTTTCCGTTGTATGCCACAAGTTCACGGAGCTTCAAAAGATGCGATCGATTATGTTCGAAAAGTATTCAAAACAGAAATCAACTCAGTTACAGATAATCCAAACATATTTATTGAAGCCGATCAGATTATTTCTGGCGGAAATTTCCACGGACAGCCTTTGGCTTTAGCTTTAGATTTTATGGCAATTGCTTTGGCCGAATTAGGAAGTATTTCTGAAAGAAGAACCTATCAGTTAATTTCGGGATTGCGTAATCTTCCGGCATTTTTGGTTGATAACCCGGGATTAAATTCAGGTTTCATGATTCCGCAATATACTGCAGCAAGTATTGCAAGTCAAAACAAGCAATTAGCAACACCAGCAAGTATCGATAGTATTGTTTCAAGCAACGGTCAGGAAGATCACGTAAGCATGGGAGCAAACGGCGCTACAAAAGCCTTACGTATTTTAGATAATTTAGAGCGTATTTTGGCAATCGAATTATTAAATGCATCTCAGGCAATTGCCTACAGAGAGCCTTTAAAATCAAGTGATTTTATTGAAATGTTCTTAAACAGCTACAGAGAAGTTGTGCCTTTGGTAAAAGAAGACAGAATCTTACATAATGACATAGAAAACACGGTGTTATTCCTTGAGAGTTTTCAAATTGAAAACGATTTGTTAACAATGGCTTAACACTGAAACGTGTTATTGAAGGTAATTTTGCGCTATCAAAAATAAAACAATGTCAATAAACAGTATTTTCCAATTTTTAGTGCCGAAAGACAAAAAATTCTTTCCACTTTTTGAAGAGGCTTCTAGCAATTTAATTGAATTAGCTTCTAACTTACACGAAGCTGTAAATTTACCATTAAAAGAAAGAGAAATTCTTTTTCAAAAGATTGACGAATTAGAACAAAAAGGAGAAGACATTACACGTCAGACTAACCTTGAGTTAAGCAGAAACTTTATTACTCCGTTTGATAGAGAAGATATTCATACATTAATTACTTCAATTGACAACGTTGCAGATTACCTTCACGGTGCATCTAGCCGTATGAGATTGTATCAAGTTGATAAGATTACAAAATCTATCAGAAAGATGACAGAAATCAACCTTGAAGCTTGTCAAAACATTGACAGTGCTGTAAAAGAGTTGAGAAACTTACAAAACTTTAAAGTTATTAAAGATGCTTGTGCTAGAATTAACAAACTAGAAAACAAGTCTGATAACGTATATAACAAAGCAGTTTTTGAAATTTTTGAAAACGAAACAGACGCTAAAAATATTATTAAATATAAAGAGGTGTTATCTGTTTTAGAATCAGCAACAGACAAATGTAAGAGTGTTGCGAACATACTAGAATCTATTTCTGTAAAACATTCTTAATTCAATTTTTCAATCTGAAGTTATAATTTTATGACGCTACTTATATTAATTATAGTATTAGCCTTAATTTTTGATTACATCAATGGTTTTCATGATGCGGCAAATGCTATAGCGACTGTTGTTGCAACAAAGGTTTTGACACCTTTTCAGGCGGTTGTCTGGGCAGCATTTTTTAACTTTCTGGCTTATTGGGTTTTTGGATTTGGTGTTGCGGATACTGTTGCTAAAACAGCGCACACAATGGAAATTAACCTTGTTGTTATCCTAGCCGGAGTAATTGCAGCAATCTGTTGGAATTTATTGACTTGGTGGTTAGGAATCCCTTCAAGTTCTTCGCATACCTTAATTGGAGGTTTTGCAGGAGCAGCTGTAGCGCACGCTATTGCAGTTCATGGTTTCTCTGGTTATGTTGGAGAAGATGGGGCAACTCACTATTGGTACGAAATTGTAAGCTGGTATAAGGCTGGTAAAGATGGCGGAATGCCTTCGGGAGTCCTCATTATTATTGCATTTATTGTATTAGCACCGCTTTTAGGAGTTATTGCATCTTACCTAATTTCGATTTGGCTGCTAAATGCTTCACGTAAAAGTATCGGACCAAAAATATTTACTGTAGCTTTAATGCTTGCCACGATTTGGTTTGTTTACGTTCAAATGGTTTCTTATGAAGAAATTGTAGAGCACGGAAAACCTCGTTTTGATTCTCATTTCTGGAGCGTTGTATTCGATTCTCATAATATTAAATGGTTCTTAGTTGCTTTCATTATCTTGACAGTAAGCGGATTTTGTTTAATATTCAGCAGTTTAAATCTTCATCAGGCAGATGCTGCTTTAAAGAAAATGCAATTATTATCTTCTGCGGCATTTAGTTTAGGGCACGGAGGAAACGATTCTCAAAAAGTAATGGGTATTATTGCTGCAGCGGTAGCAGTATATATCAATACTAATCCAGGAGTTCACATGGATGCTTGGTTAGATGTTGTGCTTCCAAATGATGACGCAGGTATTAAAGGTGTAATGCCAAGCTGGATTCCATTAGCGTGTTATTCTGCGATTGCAGCAGGAACTTTGAGTGGTGGATGGAAAATTGTGAAAACAATGGGTTCTAAAATTACCAAAGTAAGTTCGTTTGAAGGTGTTGCAGCAGAAACTGCAGGTGCTTTGACGCTTTACTTTACAGAGCACTTAAAAATTCCAGTAAGTACGACACACACTATTACAGGATCTATTATTGGTGTTGGATTAACAAAACGTGTTTCTGCCGTTAGATGGGGAGTTACAGTAAGTTTAATCTGGGCTTGGATCTTAACTATTCCAATTTCAGCTTTATTGGCAGGTTTGGTTTATTTTATTCTAAGCGTCTTTATTTAATCTGAGAAAATGAATTTTGTAAAATGTGAAAAGTAAATCACATTTTGTTAATATAGAAAACCGATTTCAAATCTGAAATCGGTTTTTTTTGTTTTAATTTGTTTTAAAGTGAAAGAATAAAAACTTTTGTAGGTTATAGATAAAACCGATTTTGCTGAGTTTTGTAAATACATTAATATTTAAAATAATGAAGAGAATAATTTTATTGGTTTTGATGCTGATTGTAAAAACTGGTTTTGCTCAGGCAAATGACAAAACTTTTAAATATGGTTTTGTTGATCAGACAGGAAAAGAAATAGTTCCTTGCAAATACGACGGTATTACTGCTTTTGAAAATGGGTTTGCTGTTGTGCAATTAAAAGGCAAAAGCGGGGTAGTTGATAAAACCGGAAAAGAAGTAATTCGCTGTATTTATGATGAAATAATTAATAAGCAGAATTGGATAACTGTAAGCAATAAAAATGCTAAAGCTCAATATTTAATAAAGTCTTCAGATGTTTTGCTGACTAAAAAATACGATGATGCAAAAACTTTATCTCCAGAAATTACAGCTGTAAAACTAAATAATAAATGGGGTTTTATAGATGTGGTTGGAGAAGAAATAACTCCGAATTATGACGAGATAATTGACTTTGCAGATCGATTTGTAGTTGTGAAATTAAATGGCAAATTTGGTATTGTGGATCAGATTGGGAAAGAGGTTGTTCCTCCAATTTATGATCGTGTTCAAAATTTTAAAGAAGGTTTTGCAGTAGTAGAATCTAATAATAAGTTTGGAGTAATTAGTGAAGAAGGGAAGATTGTAGTTCCTGTTAAGTACGATATGAATTTTTATTTTAAGGATAATGTATCAATCGTAAAACAGGAAAATAAATATGGCATTTTGGATAACGACGGAAAAGAAATCGCTTCAATAAAATACGATTTTATGATTTTAAATGATGATTTAATTCAAGTGAAACTAGTTGATAAATACGGATTGATTGATAAAACAGGAAAAGAAATTACTCCAATTAAATATGATGGAATTGAGTCATTTAAAGACGGAATTGCTGTGATAAAGTTGGACGGAAAATATGGTTTTATTGATAAAGAAGGAAAAGAAATTGTAGTGCCCAAATACGAAAAAGCAGATGATTTTAAAGATGGTTTAGGCACTGTCAGAATCCAAGTCGGAAAATAAAAATCAGAACTTTTGAAGATTTTTACGATTGTGTTTTCGTTTATAATGCGTCTGCTTAAGCTGTTTCTGATCTTTCGAAATAATACTAATAGTTCCGTCAATTTCGAGCATAGCGAGTTTAATATCGGTTAAATGCTCCAAGCCATGTTCGCGTGCCGCTTCTTTTAATTCTTCGTGCGAAACATCTAATCTGCTCAAAGTTTGAAAATCTAATATACCGTCATGAATTAAGATTTCGGGTTTGTCAAGTAGTAAATCTCCAAGAGTTTTGAATCTCTTTGTCAATTTTTTAATAGCAAAGTTGATCGAAAACAAAACTAATGCTGCGATTAGTCCTCCGATTAAACTTGTGTCAGGACCAACCATCGCATTTTGAACAGAGTTGCTGATCAATAAAATTAGAATTATGTCGGCAGTATTTAATTGCGAAAGTTCTTTTTTGCCAAAAACGCGAAGCGCAATTGTCATGAAGAAATACACAGCAACGCTTCTGATAATAATATCTAAATAAGGAAAAGTCATGTTTTTTATTTTAAAGTTAAATAAAAAAGCTTTGCCAAAGTTTTAAACTTTGGCAAAGCTGCTAAATTATTTATGAGAAATTAAGTTTAAATGAACTTAATTATAGTTTAAAATTCTTTTCAATAGCTCTAATCATTTCGCCAGCTACATCTTTATTAGTTGCGCCTTCAATTCCTTCAAGACCTGGCGAAGAATTTACTTCAAGCAATAATGGGCCTTTAGAAGAGCGAATAATATCAACACCAGCGACTTTTAAATCCATTGCTTTTGCGGCTTTTATGGCAATCTTTTTTTCTTCGGCAGTTACTTTAATGACAGATGCAGTTCCGCCCAAATGAATGTTTGCTCTAAATTCACCAGGCATAGCTTCACGCTGAATAGCGGCAACCACTTTTCCGTCGATTACAAAACATCGAATATCTTTTCCGTTAGCTTCTTTGATGAATTCCTGAACCAAGATATTAGCATTTAAACTTTTAAAAGCATTGATCACACTTTCTGCAGCTTTTTTGGTTTCAGCTAAAACAACGCCTTTTCCTTGTGTTCCTTCCAATAATTTTACAATTAAAGGTGATCCGCCTACCATTTTAATTAAATTGTCTGTATCAAGCGGAGAATTAGCAAATCCTGTAGTTGGAATGTCGATTCCACTGTTTAAAAGTAATTGCAGTGAATATAATTTATCTCGAGATTGAGTAATAGCTGTCGCTGAATTTAGCACAAAGACTTTTAAAGCTTCAAATTGACGTGTCAAAGCGCAGCCGTAAAAAGTAATGCTTGGTCGGATTCTTGGAATAATAGCGTCAAATTCGTTTAAGATTTTACCGCCTCTATAATGAATTTCAGGTTTTTTAGCGTCTAGTTTCATGTAGCATTCTTTAATATTTAAAAAATGCATTTCATGTCCGCGCATTTCACCCGCTTCCATGATTCTTTTATTGCTGTATAATTCTGGATTACTGGCTAAAAGACCAATTCGTAAACCTGTCGTTGCTTTTTCTGAGTTCTGGTATAATTCTTTTAAGGATTCTGCTGTAGGCTGTCCTAAAAGATATTTTTGTTCTGGATCGACTAAAACCCTTCCGCTCATCGCTTCGCGTCCTAAAAGCATTCTAAATCCCATAGAATCACGATTAGTCAAAGTCATTTCGATTGGCCATTTTGCATCGCCAATTTTTAAGTTGGTTTGGATCACGTAGCGATGTTCTCTAAATCCGCTCGAACTTTTTACAATTCGTTTGTCAACCAAAGGAGCTTCGCAATGAATAATGGTTTTGATATTATTCTGAATCGGGTTAATGTCGAATTTTACCCAATTCGCATCATTTTTTATGAAAGGAGCTATGTTTAGAGCGTGCATTGCCGAAGTTTTGGCGCCAGAATCTACACGAGCCTTAATTGTCGGGATTCCTAGTTCTGGAAATGAGCACCATTCTTCGCTGCCTAAAATGACTTTGTTTTGAAGCATATTTTGTTTTGTATTATAGAATTTAAATTCAAAAATAGCTATTTGCTTTTATTAAAGATAGTGATTTTTGATAAAAAAAATACCCGTTATGTTATGAAAACGTAACGGGCATATTATGAATGTTATAAATTTTGACTAATTTATTGATTCGATGGCTCTTCGGCTTTGTGAATTTCAACTGATAATTCTTGAGAATCATCTTTTAAGTCCATCATGATTTCATCGCCAGAATGAATTTTTGAAGTGATAATTTCTTCGGCCAACAAATCTTCAACGTATTTCTGAATTGCTCTTTTCAATGGTCTAGCTCCAAACTGTTTGTCAAAACCTTTTTCAGCAATAAATGCTTTGGCTTTGTCTGTTAAAGTTAATTTGTAGCCTAACTCTGCAATGCGAGAATATAGTTTTTTCAATTCGATTTCGATAATCAAATCAATATCTGATTTTTCTAAACTGTTGAATACAATTACGTCATCAATTCTGTTTAAGAACTCAGGAGCAAAGGTTTTCTTCAATGCATTTTCGATAATGCTTTTTGAGTTTTCATCAGCTTGTGCTGTTCTTGCAGCAGTACCGAATCCAACACCTTGTCCGAAATCTTTTAGCTGACGTGCACCAACGTTAGATGTCATGATGATGATAGTATTTTTAAAGTCAATTTTACGACCTAAACTATCTGTTAAATATCCGTCATCTAAAACCTGAAGCATCATGTTGAATACATCTGGGTGTGCTTTTTCGATCTCATCTAAAAGAACCACACAGTAAGGTTTTCTACGAACTTTCTCAGTCAATTGACCACCTTCTTCATATCCAACGTATCCTGGAGGCGCTCCAACTAAACGAGAGATCGCAAATTTCTCCATGTATTCGCTCATGTCGATACGAACTAAAGCATCTTCAGAGTCAAATAATTCTTTTGCTAAAACTTTAGCCAATTGCGTTTTACCAACACCAGTCTGACCTAAGAAAATGAACGAACCAATTGGCTTGTTTGGATCTTTAAGACCAGCTCTGTTACGCTGAATAGAACGAGCAATTTTAAGAACCGCTTCGTTTTGACCAATTACTTTGTTTTGAATTAGTTCAGGCAAGTGCGCTAATTTATTGCTTTCTGTTTGTGCAATTCTGTTTACAGGAATTCCAGTCATCATAGAAACAACATCGGCTACATTATCTTCTGTAACTTCAATTCTGTTGTTTTTAGAATCTTCTTCCCATTGTTCTTGTGCTAAAGCAAGATCTTTTTCGATACGTTTTTCATCATCGCGAAGTTTGGCAGCTTCTTCATATTTTTGTTTTTTAACAACCATATTTTTCATTTCGCGAACTTCTTCCAGCTGACGTTCTAAATCCAAAATTTGTTTCGGAACATCGATGTTGGTAATGTGTACGCGAGAACCAGCCTCATCCATAGCATCAATAGCTTTGTCTGGTAAGAAACGCTCAGACATATATCTGTTTGTTAATTTAACGCAGGCTTCAATAGCTTCTGGAGTATAAGTTACGTTGTGGTGATCTTCGTATTTATCTTTTACGTTGTTCAAAATCGCAATAGTTTCTTCAACAGAAGTTGGTTCTACAATTACCTTTTGGAAACGTCTTTCTAAAGCACCGTCTTTCTCAATATATTGTCTGTACTCATCAAGAGTAGTAGCACCAATACATTGAATTTCACCTCTTGCTAAAGCAGGTTTGAACATGTTTGAAGCATCAAGCGAACCTGTTGCTCCACCAGCACCTACAATAGTATGGATCTCATCAATAAAAAGAATAATATCATCATTTTTTTCAAGCTCGTTCATTACGGCTTTCATTCTTTCTTCAAATTGTCCTCTGTATTTAGTTCCCGCTACTAGGCTTGCTAAATCTAAAGTAACAACACGTTTGTGGAAAAGAATACGAGATACTTTCTTTTGAATAATACGCAAAGCAAGTCCTTCTGCAATAGCAGATTTACCAACTCCAGGCTCTCCAATAAGAAGCGGATTGTTCTTTTTTCTACGGCTTAAAATTTGCGATACACGCTCAATTTCTTTTTCTCGTCCTACAACAGGGTCTAATTTCCCTTCCTCAGCCATTTCTGTTAAATCTCTCCCAAAATTGTCTAAAACTGGGGTTTTAGATTTTTTGTTTGACTTATTGGCGGGATTATTAAAACTGCTTTCTTTTAGACTGTCATCTTGTCCTGAATCGTCATTATACGATTCGTTTCTTGGCAAGTTTTCTAAGAATTCTTCTTCGTTTGGAGTCATATTTAAGTACTGTTCTTTAGCTACGTCATAATCTATTTTTAGCTTATTCAATAGCTTGGTTGTTGGATCGTTTTCGTTTCGTAAGATGCATAACAGCAAATGTGCGGTGCTAATCGATGAACTTTGAAATACTTTTGCTTCCAGAAAAGTGGTCTTCAGGGCTCTTTCGGCCTGTCGGGTAAGATGAAGGTTTTTCTTTTCGGCATTTACTTCAACGCTCAGGTTGGCAGGGCTCAGTATTTCTACTTTTCTGCGTAAATGATCTAAATCGACATCTAGGTTATTAAGTATATGAATAGCTTTTCCGTTACCATCTCTTAAAATACCTAGCATAAGATGTTCTGTACCAATAAAGTCGTGCCCTAGACGTAGAGCTTCCTCTTTACTGTACGTAATAACATCTTTTACTCTTGGTGAAAAATTATCATCCATAATATATAATTGGTATTGTAAATTTAGTGAATTACAGTTTTAAAAACAAAAACCGTACCCATCGACATCTCCTGTCAGCTAATAGACGAAAAAAAAGACAATAAAAGAGTTAAAAAACGTTTAATTTATTAACTAAAAGCCAAAATAAAGTTGTTAATAAATCATTTAAATAAGTGTAAGGAAATAGCTGAAAAAAATTTAAAAAAACGTATCTTGGCACGCTTTGAAACTATTATAATTATTTAATATAACAACTTATGTCTGAAGGAGAAAAGTTAATTCCTATTAACATTGAAGATGAAATGAAATCAGCTTACATCGATTATTCGATGTCAGTAATTGTATCGAGAGCACTTCCTGATGTTAGAGATGGCTTGAAACCAGTGCATCGAAGAGTTCTTTACGGAATGTATGATTTAGGTGTAACATCAAGATCTGCCCATAAAAAATCTGCAAGAATCGTGGGAGAGGTTCTGGGTAAGTATCACCCGCACGGAGATACCTCTGTTTACGACGCAATGGTTCGTATGGCTCAAGAGTGGAGTATGCGATATTTATTAGTTGATGGTCAGGGTAACTTTGGTTCTGTCGATGGAGATAGTCCTGCAGCAATGCGTTATACTGAGGCCAGAATGCGTAAAATTTCTGAAGAGATTATGGCCGATATCGAAAAAGAGACAGTTGATTTTCAATTGAACTTTGACGATACAATATATGAACCAAAAGTAATGCCAACAAGAGTTCCTACTTTATTAGTAAATGGAGCAACAGGTATTGCAGTTGGTATGGCGACAAACATGCCGCCACACAATTTAACTGAAGTTATCAACGGTACTTTAGCATATCTTGATAATAACGATATTGAAGTAGATGAATTAATAACTCATATTAAAGCGCCTGATTTCCCTACTGGAGGTATTATCTACGGATATGAAGGTGTTCGTGAAGCTTTTAAAACGGGTAGAGGACGTATTGTAATGCGTGCTAAAGTCGGTTTCGAAGAAGTGGACGGAAGAGAATGTATTATTGTTACAGAAATTCCATATCAAGTTAACAAAGCCGAAATGATCAAACGTACGGCTGATTTGGTTAACGATAAAAAAATTGAAGGCATTGCCAATATTCGTGATGAATCGGATAGAAATGGTATGCGTATCGTTTACATCTTAAAACGTGATGCTACGCCAAACGTAGTTTTAAATACTTTATACAAATACACTCAATTACAATCTTCATTTAGCGTTAATAATATTGCATTAGTAAAAGGACGCCCTCAATTACTGAATCTAAAAGACATGATTCATTACTTTATTGAGCACCGTCACGATGTAGTAGTTAGAAGAACGCAGTTTGAATTACGCAAAGCAGAAGAAAGAGCACATATTTTAGAAGGATTAATTATTGCTTCTGATAATATCGACGAAGTAATCGCGTTAATTAGAGGTTCTAAAAACACAGATGAAGCAAGAGAGAAATTAATCGAAAGATTTAAATTGTCGGATATTCAGGCTCGTGCAATTGTTGAGATGCGTTTACGTCAGTTAACAGGTCTGGAGCAAGATAAATTAAGAGCTGAGTTTGACGAGTTAATGAAGTTAATCGAACATTTAAAAGCTTTATTAGCAGATGTTAATTTAAGAATTGATTTGATTAAAGAAGAGCTTACAGAAATCCGTGATAAATACGGTGATGAGCGTCGTTCTAAAATTGAATATTCTGGAGGAGATGTAAGTATTGAAGATTTGATTGCTGATGAAAATGTGGTAATTACCATTTCGCATGCAGGTTACATCAAACGTACGAATTTGACAGAATACAAAACTCAGAATAGAGGAGGAGTTGGTCAAAAAAGTGCAGGAACAAGAGATCAGGATTTCTTGGAGCACATGTTTGTGGCAACAAACCACCAATATATGATGTTCTTTACGCAAAAAGGAAAATGTTTCTGGATGCGTGTTTATGAAATTCCAGAAGGAAGCAAAACGGCAAAAGGTAGAGCAATTCAGAACTTGGTGAATATTGAAAGTGATGATAAAGTAAAAGCTTTCATTTGTACGCAAGATTTAAAAGATAAAGATTATATCAATACTCATAATCTTGTAATGGTGACTAAACAAGGACAGGTTAAGAAAACTTCTTTAGAGAAATATTCTAAACCTCGTGTAAATGGAGTTGCTGCAATTACAATTAAAGAAGGTGATGAGTTGCTTGGTGCTCAGTTAACAAATGGTGAAAGCCAAATTATCTTAGCAGTTAAATCTGGTAAATTAGTTCGTTTTGAAGAAACTAAAACTCGTCCGATGGGAAGAACAGCTTCTGGAGTACGTGGAATTACCTTAAAAGATGAAACTGACGAAGTAATCGGAATGGTTACGGTTGATAAAAATGATATTTCTGAATCACAAATCTTAGTGGTAACTGAAAACGGTTACGGAAAACGTACTAAATTGGTTGATGAAGATGGAGAAGATGTTTACAGAATTACAAACCGTGGAGGTAAAGGGGTTAAAACGCTTAATATTACTGAAAAAACAGGTAAATTAATCTCTATTAATGCAGTAACTGACTCAGATGATTTGATGATTATCAATAAATCAGGATTGACAATTAGAATGGCAATCGAAGATTTACGTGTTATGGGACGTGCAACTCAAGGTGTTAGATTGATCAATTTAAAAGGAAAAGATTCTATTGCTGCTGTAACAACTGTAATGAAAGATGATGTAGAAGAAGTAGAAGTGGATGAAGATGGAAATGTAATTGGAGCAATCGAGAGAGTTAAGCCAGACTTGGAAGTTCTTGAAGATGATGGATCTGCAGAAGATGACGATGATTCTGATGATGAAGAGGTAGAAGATGAAGACGATGCTGAGGCAGAAGATGAAGAGTCTGAAGAATAAGTAAAAAACAAAAAATTAAATACAAATAAATACCATTATGAAAAGTAAATATGTAATACTTGCATCAGCATTACTGATCTCTGTAGCTACGTTTGCTCAAAAAGATCAAATTAAAAATGCTGAAAAAGCATTAAAAGGAGGAGATGCGCAAGGTGCTCTTGCTCAATTAAAAGATGCAGAGAATTTAATTGTGAATGCTAAAGATACAGAGCAGGCGCAATATTATTTCGTTCAAGGAAATGCTTTTCTTGAACTTGCAAACAAAAAAGTTGAAGAAAGTAAAAATTTATTAGCTGCAGCTGACAGCTACAAAAAATTAATTGAAGTAGAAAAAACTTCTGGAAAACAAAAATATTCAACTCAAGCTGCTGCTTCAATTACAAACATTAAAGGTTTGTTGATTAATTCTGCAATTGCTGATACACAAGCTAGCAAACATGTTGAAGGTGCAAAAAAATTGTACGAAGCATATGAATTAGACAAAAAAGATACTATTAACTTGTACTATGCAGCTTCTACAGCTGTAAATTCACAAGATTTTGATCTTGCTTTGCCAATGTACGAAGAGTTGAAAAAAATAAATTATTCAGGAAAAGGAACTTTGTATACAGCTGTAAACAAAGCTTCTGGAAATGATGATAGTTTTGCTAATGCTAAAGAAAGAGATTTAGCTGTTAAATTAGGTACTCACGAAAAACCTAAAACTGAAGCTATTGCTTCTAAAAGAGGTGAGATCTACAAAAACTTAGCATTAATCTTAGTTCAAAAAGGACGTACAGAAGATGCTAAAAAAGCAATCGCTGATGCTAGAAAAGCAAATCCAGAAGATTCTTCTTTAATTTTAACAGAAGCTAATTTATATCTAGAGACTAAAGACTACGATATGTACAAAAAATTAGTTAATGAAGCTTTAGAGAAAGATCCTAAAAATGCTGACTTAGTATTCAATTTAGGAGTAATCAGCGCTGGGGCTAAAAACAATGCTGACGCAGAGAAATATTACTTAAAAGCAATCGAAATCAATCCTGAGTATACAAATGCTTATTTGAATCTTGCTGCATTAAAATTAGAAGCTGAAAAACCAATCATTGATGAAATGAATAAATTAGGTACTTCTGCTAAAGATATGAAACGTTACGATGTTTTAAAAGCGCAAAGAGAGGCTGTTTTCAAAGGAGTTATTCCTTACCTTAAAAAAGCAAATGAATTAGATCCTAAAAATGAGGATGTTTCTAAAACATTATTAGGAGTTTATAGCGCTCTTGAAATGACTGCAGAAGCTAAAGCTTTAAAAGCAAAAATGTAATTATTGGCATTATAAAATAAAAAAACCATTCACATTGTGAATGGTTTTTTTATGGTCTTAACTGATTAGTTCAGCAGATAAAGTAATGGTTGTATTTAGCAGTTTTGAAATCGGACAGATTTCTTTAGCTTTTGCTGCTGTTGAAGCAAATTCCTCCGCAGATATGGATGGAACTTTACCTTTTAAATCTAAGTGAATCAAAGTGATTGATCCATCTTCAAAAGTTACTGTAGCTTCTGTAGTTAAATCGTCGGCTGTAAACCCAGCTTCATTTAGTAAAAAGCTTAATTGCATCGTAAAACAGCCAGAATGAGCTGCAGCAACCAATTCTTCAGGATTTGTTCCAACGCCATCAGCGAATCTTGTTTTAAAAGATAATTGTGCATTATCTAAAGTTGTACTTTGTGTACTGATTGTTCCTTTTCCTTCCATACCGGTTCCTTTCCAGTTGGCGTGTGCTTTTCTTGTAAATTTCATATTCTCCGTATTTAAAATTAGTATTAAATGTTATTTGCTTGATTGCCAGTTAATAGTGGTAACTCAAATATAATCAATATTTTGCAGAATAGTTTTATGAAATTTAATTGTATTGTTAAGTTTTGGGTTTTAGGTTAGAGTGAGTTTTAACCGCAAAGCTTACAATCCCGATGGCTATCGGGATACACAAAGTTTTCAAATCTTGCAGACTTTGCGTTAAAAAATAAGCGCAAAAAAAAAGTGTAACAATTGCTCGTTACACTTTATTATTCTTTAGAATTCGACTAGAATTACTCTTGTCCTAAGTTTCTTAATTGTTTCAATTTATCTTTCCAAACTTCAAGGCTTTCTTTGTGAATTGCAATGTTTTTACGAACCTCTGTCACAATTGAATTCTCTTTTTTGGCATTTTTTGTGTTGGTAAAGAACTGAATGTTATTTTCTAATTGAAAAATTTCATTTTGAACTTCTTCAATTTTACGCATAATAAAGATCTTTTCATTGTCTAATTTACGCGTATCATTGCTGTCAGATAAAGAATCAAGACGATTTGCAAAACGCATCATTTCAGATTCTTTTTTGCTTAAACTTAGTTTTTCAAAAAGAGCATCTAAGATTTTATTAAATTTCCCTTCAATATGTCTTCTAGAAAAAGGAACTTTTCCAAAACCTTTCCAAGTTTCAATATGTGCTTTAATGGCATCTAAATCAGTTTTGTGATCTCCAGTTAGTTGGAAAGCTCTTAAAACATCCAAATAAGCTTTCTTATTGTCAAAAGCAGCCACTTCATCACTGTTCTCTTCAGATTTATGCTCTTTTAATTTGTCAAAATAATGGTTGCAAGCATCCTTAAATTCTTTCCAGATTTTGTCTGAATATTTTTTAGGAACATGTCCAATTTGTTTCCATTCTTCCTGGATCTGTTTCATTACAGGTGTAGTAGCTTGGAAATCGGTGCTTTCCTGTAATTCTTTAGCTTTTGCTACAAGAGCCAGTTTTTTATTTAAATTATCGTTTTGGTCTTTTTTAATGTCTTTATAAAACGAATTTTTAAAAGCGTTGAAATTTCTAACTGCAGTTTTAAAAGTAGCCCAAGTTTCTTCATTAACTTCAGAAGGTACTTTTCCAGCTGCAAAAAACTCATTTCTTAGCTCTTCTACTTTTTGAATTTGAATAAGCCATTGAGAATGAGAATTTACTTTTTCGCTTCCAAGCACTTCAATTTTAGCAATAATTTCTTTTTTGGCTTCAAGATTTTTTTGCTCATTTGCTCTTTGGCTTTCAAATAAAAGTTCTCGCTTGTCATGTATTTTCTTAGTCAGTTCACTAAACTGATTCCAGATGGCATCACGATGTTCTTTAGAAACAGGTCCGATTTCTTCTTTCCAGATTCTGTGTAAATCTTGTAATTCACGGAAAGATTTGCTCACATCGGCATCGTTTGCCAATTCTTCAACGCGCGCTATAATTTTTTGTTTTAATTCTAAGTTATGTTTAAAATCTAAATCTCTAGCCTCACGGTCTAAATGAAGATAATCGTAGAAATTTTCTACATGGAAGTGGTAATTATTCCAAACGTGATTGTATTTGTCTTTTGGAATAGCTCCGGCATTTTTCCATCTTTCTCTTAATTCATTAAAATGCTTAAGAGTATCTTTTATATTTTCCTGCGGATTAATTAATTCTTTTAATTCTTCAACAATAGCTAGACGATTTTCTAAATTGCTTTTTAAATTCGTCTGTAAATGTTTAAAATGAGCATTTCTTTTCTCTCTAAAAACATTATAATATTCGTCGAATTTTGATTTTAACGGAAGGTGATATTCAAATTCTTCATTCGGATCTGGATTAGAAGCTAAAAATTCTTCTTTTTTCTCTTCTATAAGATGATGATATTGCAGCAAGAAAGCTTTTTTGATTTCTTCAATATGATCTTTTACAGACATTACCTTGTCTATATTCACCAATTTTTTCAGTTCATCAACAAGTGCATCCAGGGTAAATGTATTGTAATCTTGCATAGGAATGTCGTGACGTTCCTTTAGCGTTTCGTCTTCACTTTCAGCAGCGTTCGAATTGGTTATAGCATCCAATGCCTCCTGATGGGCATCTTCTTGTTTTGTTACTTCATTTTCAGTTTCTGAGACCAAATCTTCGGTCAAAGTTTCAGAATCTGAAATTTCGATTGCATCATTTGCTACAGAATCATTTATTTCGATTCCTGATTTTCCGTCTGCTTCATGCAGGTTATCATTCTTTTCTTCTAACATCTTTAAAAATGTATAAGGTTTTTATTTTAAACAGTGCGAAAGATAGTAAAGGTGTTTCTAACTACAAAATAAATCCTTTGTTTATACGCTAATTTGCGATGAAATTCTTATTGTTTACTTCAACTTGACAGTATGATATATTAATTTTTGTTGTTTTAATTGATAAGTTAGAAATAATATTATTTTCGATTTTTAATTGAAAAACATATAAATCCTAAAAAGTCAAGCTGAAATAGCAGTTTGTTCAAAATCAAAACAAAATCAGCATCCCGACTTCCATACCAAAATTATATGATTTTTCGCCACCAAAAGCTACGCTGGGGTGTACATAAACTAAGTTTGTTGGAGTTATTTTTCTGCCAAATTCCATAAAGGCATTATTTTGAAAGCCATCCAAAACGTAATTGTATCTAAAAGCTACATCTGTAGCAATCCAATTTTTTCCGAAGAACCATAACAAGTTATTTTCTAATAATGTTACACTTACATCGCTACGATTGCTTGATCCTGCAAAACTTTGGGAATGTTCAATGGTCGCAATCCATAAAAATTTCTTTTGATTGAAGTATTTTGCAAAAATACCAGCTGGAATTACCACCCATTTTCCACTTCCAAAACTTGGATCTACAGCAGAATTTGAGATTACACGGGTTCTAAGGCCAATGCCATTATTTTTCTTAAAATAGGGTATGAAACTTAGTCCAGCACCAACATCGCCAAGTCCAGTTTGATTGATAGAATTGGAGTTGGTTGAAATTAAAGGTAAATCAAATCTCAGATTCCAAGCTTTGTTGCCTATTGGTTGTAAGACACGTAAATTTGTAGTGTTAAAAGAGCCATTCTTAGTGTCTAAATATTCATTGTACAATAGAATAGTTTGCAGAAAATAATGATATCTAGGCTCGGCAAAAGGGCTATTGCTTCTGTCTATATCTTCGTCTTGAGCAGCTGCAAGAAATGTAATAAGAAAAAAAATGCTAAAGTAAAGTAGTTGTTTTTTCATAACTGTCTGCAAATGAGTAGACTAATTTACGAAAAATACTTTAACATTTTAATTTTTTATTTGTTCCAAATTTTCCAAGCTTTCTCTGCCTGAAAAATAAGCATATCGTGTCCGTTTTTAATTACGGCACCCATTTCTTTTGCTTTTCGCAAGAAAGTGGTTTCTGCTGGATTGTAGATTAAATCGTATGCAATATGTTTTTCTGTAAAGAATTCATAAGGCAAATTTGGACAAGCATCCACATTTGGACTTGTTCCAACTGGCGTACAATTAATTATAATTTGAAAATTATCAAAAGTAGTAGCATTAATCAAATCGTAATCAATAATGTTTTCTTTTGCTTCCCTAGAAACAAAAGTGTACGGAATGTCTAATTCATCCAAAGCAAAAGCAACGCCTTTAGAAGCGCCTCCTGTACCTAAGATAAGAGCTTTCTTATGATGTGGTTCTAATAATGGCTTTAAAGACTTTTTAAATCCGTAATAATCGGTGTTGTAACCCTTTAATTTGCCGTTTTTAGTAAATTTAATTGTATTGACAGCGCCAATTAGAGCGGCTTTTTTTGATAATTTATCTAAGAAAGGAATAACTTGTTCTTTGTACGGAATCGTAACATTTAATCCCTTTAAATCAGGATTGTTTTTAATTAATTCTGTGAAGTAATTAATTTCAGAAATGTCAAAATTCTCATAGCTGTTGCCAGCAAAAACTTCATTATTAAATTTCTCTGTAAAATAACCTTTTGAAAAAGAGTAGCTTATGTTGCGTCCTAATAATCCAAAACGTCTTCTTAATAAAATATCAACCATTCTTATTTACGATGTTTTTCTATATAATTTTTTACTGTTTTTTTTGTCCAAACCACAGGAAACAAATCTTCGATCAAGATATAATTGTCAAAATTTAGGCGTAAACCATTGCTTAAATGAAATTTAGCTTTTGTATTGTCCTGAATCATGAAATACAATCCTGCTAAACGGTATTCGATTTCATTTTCTTCAGGAAAATATTCTGTCGCCTGCAATAAAGTCTGGATAGCAGTTTCAAATTCTCCCAAAAACTGAAGAATATCAACCCAGTATAACCAAGTATCTAATGCATAATCTCCAAATTCAACTGCTTTTCTAAAACCAAATTCGGCTTCTTCAAAGAAATTCATTTGTTTATTGATTGTTGCATATCTTTTCCAGTACAAACGATTTTGATTGTCGATTGCCAATGCTTTATTGACAAAAAACAATGCTTTCTGATAGTTTTTCTGGCGAAGATGAAAATCTGTTATCGCAATCCAGCCTTTATCTAAAAGTGGATCTTCATGAACAGTTTGGTTATAGTATTGGATTGCTTTTGCTAAATTTCCAAGTTTTTCATAACATTTTCCAATTCGAAGCAATGCATAAGATGTTGCATCGTCCAATTCAATGGTTCTGTTATAGCTTTCAATTGCTTCATTGTATTTTTTAAGGCGTTCATAAGCTTTTGCTTTTTCCATGAAAGCTCCTAAAAATTCGTCGTCAATCAATGTTGCGTAGTCAAATGCGCGAATAGCATTTTCATATTCTTTTACGCCATAATGAAGACGTCCAAGCTGATGCCACGCAATTTCGCTATACGGATTTCTGTTAATATATTCGTTAAGATATACAATAGCCTCTTGGTTCTGATCTAAAAATTCAAAACAATAGACTACGTTATAAAGAGCAGATTGGTCTTCTAAGTCTTCTTCAAGACACTTGATAAAATTCTCCTTTGCCAGCTCGAGATTGTCCATAAATAGATATTCCATTCCAATCAAATTGTACACGTCAGCGTAATCATCAGTGTATTGAAGCGCGATTTTTAACAGTTCGACTGCTTTTTCGTGCTGATCTCTTTTTGAACAGATATTGGCTTTCTGGATATAGATTTCCTCGTTGTTAGGTTCAATTGCGTATAACTCATTCAAAAGCTTTTCAGCAATCTCGAGTTTGTCATCATAAACTAGCATTTCTACTTGTACTAATTTTAAGCCTGTAGATTTTGGATGCTGGTCTAATGCAAGTTTTAAGGCCTTTTTTGCTAAATTAGCCTTGCCTATGTCTAAGTAATGAAGAATTATTTCTTCAAATTCTTCAGAATCAAAAAAGAGTACTTTGTTAGTTTTTAACATCGACTCAAATTTGGATAGGGATAGGTTATAATCTTCTTCTTCGTTGCTTAATTGCATACTTCGTATATTTGAAATTAGCCTGTTATAAATTTAGGCAACCATATAATTGTTGTAAGGATAGGAAATTAATTGTTTTGAACAATTTAATTAACAAAATATGGCGTTTTTTATTCTGTTTTGGGAAGAAATCTCCTTTATAATTAAGGGATTAACTTCGATTTTGTCATTTTTTTAATTAAGCCGAAAGATTATAGTGAAATATAAATGGAATGGTACTTCGTGTCGTTTTTATTAAAAAGCACCGAAATATTTCAAAAATAATTTTTCATTTTAGCTGTTGCTCTTTTTCATTATCCCATCCATAACTTCTAAAATAATGGCGCATCCTTCTCTAATTTCGTCTTCAGAAATGGTCAAAGGAGGTGTAATTCGTATAGCACATCCTTCAAATAAAAGCCAAAATAAAATAAGGCCTCTGTCTTGACAGGTTAAAATGACTTCGTTGGTAATGTCTGCCGATTCTGTCATAGCAGCAAGCATTAATCCTTTTCCTCTAACTTCTTTAATCAAAGGGTGTACCAAAAGCGATCTGAAGAGTTTTTCCTTCTCCAGCGTTTCTGCTATTAAATTTGTTTCAGTTAATTCTTGCAAAGTAGCCAAACAAGCTGACGCAATGACAGGGTGGCCTCCAAAAGTGGTAATATGTCCTAATTTCGGATTTTCTGTTAAAAGATCCATTTTTTCAGCAGAAGCAGTAAAAGCACCAACCGGCATACCGCCGCCCATTCCTTTTCCCATAACTACGATATCTGGAACAACATCGTAATTTTGGAAACCAAAAAGTTTTCCTGTTCTTCCAAAACCTGGCTGGATTTCGTCAACAATCATTAAAGCTCCAACTTCATCACAGCGTTTACGCACTTTTTGAAGGAAATTGTTTTCTGGCTGAATAAAACCTGCTCCACCTTGGATGGTTTCTAAAAGGATGGCTGCCGTTCTAGTAGTTATTTTTTGTAGATCTTCTTCGTTATTGAAAGTAATAAAATCAACATCTGGCAATAAAGGTCTAAAAGCCTGTTTGCGTTCTTCAAATCCCATAACGCTCATAGAACCCATCGTGTTTCCATGATACGCATTGTGGCAAGAAATAAGCTGACTACGGCCAGTAACTCGTTTTGCTAATTTTAGCGAACCTTCGATTGCTTCCGTACCTGAATTAACCAAATAGGTTTTATTTAAAGATTCAGGCAGGAGAGAAGCCATTAATTTGCAGTATTGAACTGCTGGACTCTGAGAATATTCTCCGTAAACCATTACGTGCGAATATTTATCCAGCTGATCTTTTATAGCCTGATTTACTCTCGGATGCTGATGTCCTAAAGTACAAGCCGAAACTCCAGCAACAAAATCTAAATATTTTTTATCGTCTGTGTCGTAAATGTAAGAGCCGATGGCATGTGAAACTTCCATTCCGAGTGGGTAAGGAGAGGTTTGCGCTTGGTATTTTATAAAATCTGGATTCATTTTTTTAGCTTCTAAGTTGCTGAGATACTATGATTCTGAGCTACTATGTTTTTAACTGTAAACTGTGACCGCGACTGAAAACTTTTTTAGGTTCAAAGTGGCGAAGGTACTAAGGTTTTAAGTTTTTTTACTTTACGCTTAAGTTAACTTTGTGGTTTAAACAATCGTAAAGCACTGTAAACTGTGACTGCGACTGAAAACTACTTGCTTTTAGCTTTCGTGTCTGTCTTAGCTGCTGGGTTTTTCTTATCGTAATTCAAGGTTTCCTTCCTGACTTTCAGAGGAACATTTTTACCTTTTTCTTCTTCGTCTTTACCCTGTTTAATCAGTTTCTCATTCATTTCATTTTCTTCGGCAGTAAAAATGTCATCTTTCGACTTTATTCTTTCGTCTCCACGCCAATTCATGCCTCGCAGTTTACGTGCGTTTTCGGGAAGTTCATCCTCAGGAAAAATATCTCCGTCGACTTTATTGAAGAACGTAATCGTTTCAATAGCATTGTTTTCCAATATCATATTGATTTTACTGCTGACATTTTTATTAATTCCGATTAGTTCATGGGCATCGTTCCGCATATAATAAATTACTTCGGTGTTTTTAATGACATCAACATCATGAAGTTTCCCATCCCGAAATTTGCCAAACAAATTTAGTCCCTTGACTTGATTAAAACCAGTTCCGAGCGTGTCCTTAGATAAGACAAAAGTATTGTTTAGAACTTTCAAAGAATCAATTTTTCTTGTTTTATTGTCGCCAATTAAGTGCATTAAATCACCAGTAATTTGGTTGTCACCATTCCAAAGAATCGGATTTCCAATCAATTTTGTCAAGGCAGTTTTAGAATTCGAATGAATAGAATCGCATTTACCGCTCATGTCTGTTTTATAGAAGCGAACATTTTTAAAAGCTCTAAGGATTCTTTCTCCTTCTTTACCTGTAACCATTAATTTTTGTCCGTGAATGTAAACCGAATCATTTTCAACTAGATTTACAGCAACAGCTCTTTTGGTTACAAACATGGAATCTTTCAGTTTGTAAAGTTCTGCGTAATGCCCTTTTACAATTCCTTTGTTAATAGAATCGGTAATTTTTACATTTCGTGTTGCTGAAGCAAATTCGGTATTTCGATTGTAGTATAAACTATCGCCTTCTATCCGCCTATCGTCATATTTGATGTACGATTTTCGAAGAAAATGCGCTAAGTTTTTCTTTGTATCGTAAAAACCTTTTTCGGTATAGATGTAATTGGCTTTACTGGTAATAGTCGAAGGTCCAAGAAGATAAGTATGTCCGGAATTACTGTAATAATCCAAATGATTGGATTTAATTACATATTTCGGATTCGTAATGGTAACTTCGGTTAAAAACTGAAACTTCTTTTCTTTTACAAAATACCTTCCCGATTTGCTGACCAAAGTATTGTCTTTGTTTACAATCGTTCCTTTTGTATTGTAAAATGCTTCTTGAATATTTCTATCAAAATTAATAGTATCAGTCTGTAAAGTAGCATCAGGTGAAGTTAGAACTGCATTTCCTGTTGCAAAAGCTTTTTTTTCATTACCGCTATACTCTGCGTATTTACTATTTAAAAACAAAGTATCTCCCTGTACCAATTGTACATTTCCGAATGCTTTTAAATAATTCTCTTTTTGAAAAAAATAGGCTTTGTTGCAAGTTAAAACAACTCCATCATGGTTTACTTTTACATTTCCAGTAAGTAAAAGCGCATCAGGTACATTAACTTGATCCACGTCAGAAAAGTCAGCATTCTCGATGACGATTGTTTTTGGAGATTGTGCAGGTTTTTTTGCTTGCGCGAAAGTAAATTGAACGCTTAAAAAAGACAGGCAAATAAATATGAAAAAGAGTGATTTCTTCAACTGATTAAATTTTTGTCAAATTTATAAAAAAGGTTAGAACCTGTGGCGGTTATTAGCATTAATTTATAATTAGTCATTAACAGTCTAATGTTGAATTTGGATGTGATTTAATTTTTCAACAAAATCTCTAACTCTCACGTTGTAGTAGTTGTATTTTAAGCAGAAAAGGGTGTAAATTAGATAAATCGTTTTCGGGATTTTAAAAAATGAGCTATTTTTAGAAAATTGTTCTGATGCTTTTTGGTATCAAAATTAAAGAGACAAGATAAGAATAGCCCAAAATATATGATAAGTAAAAAAATAATTGCAGCCGGAATCACATTAGCTATACTTTTTTCGGCCTGTAAAACAAAAGATCTAAAAATGAGTACTGCAAAAGAGCAAACTGTAACTGATAGAAAAGTTGTAGTGTATCAAGTTTTTACACGCCTATTTGGAAATAAAAATACAAACAATAAACCATGGGGAACAATTGAAGAAAATGGAGTAGGGAAGTTTAATGATTTTACAGATAAAGCGCTTCATGAAATAAAAGATTTAGGGGTTACCTATATTTGGTATACCGGAGTTCCGCATCATGCTTTAGTACGCGATTATACAGCTTACGGAATTTCAAATGATGATCCGGAAGTAGTAAAAGGCCGCGCTGGTTCTCCTTATGCTGTAAAAGATTATTATAATGTAAATCCAGATTTGGCTGTAAATCCTGCAAAACGATTAGAAGAGTTTGAAGCTTTAATCAAACGTACTCATAATGCCGGTTTGAAAGTGATTATCGATATTGTTCCAAATCACATTGCCAGAAAATATGAAGGAAAATCGAATCCAGAAGGCGTAAAAGATTTTGGTGCAGATGATGATGTTTTGGTTGAATATAAACGAGATAATAATTTCTATTATATTCCGCAGCAACATTTTGAAATTCCCGACGGAGATATTCCGTTAAACGGAGAAAAAAATGTGCTTATTGATGGGAAATTTGACGAAAACCCTGCAAAATGGACAGGAAATGGTTCTCGTAAAATTAAACCTGACCAAAACGACTGGTACGAAACGGTAAAAGTAAACTACGGAGTGCGTCCAGATAGCACTAAAGATTTTCCTGAACTTCCTGCTGGTTTTGACCAGAAATCGTATGAAGAACATTTTGCTTTTTGGCAAGATAAAGATGTTCCCAATTCTTGGAAAAAGTTTAGGGACATTGCGTTGTATTGGACAGCAAAAGGTGTAGATGGATTCCGTTACGATATGGCAGAAATGGTTCCGTATGAATTTTGGAGTTATATGAATTCTTCCATTAAAACGAAAAACCCAAATGCATTTTTATTGGCTGAAGTTTATAATCCGAATGAGTATCGCAATTACATTCGTTTAGGAAAAATGGATTATTTGTATGATAAAGTCGAAACGTATGATAAGCTGAAAGATGTAATTCGCGGAAAATCTTCGCCAGACGAATTAACTAAAATCCAAAACGGAATGGCAGATATCGAGCATCATATGCTGCATTTTTTGGATAATCATGATGAACAGCGTTTAGCAAGTCCTGAATTTGCAGAAACTCCAGAGAGAGGAAAACCTTTAATGGTGGTTTCGGCGACAATTAGCACTTCTCCAACAATGATTTATTTCGGACAAGAAGTAGGAGAGGCCGGAAATGAAGATGCAGGTTTTGGAAAACGCTCAAGAACATCAATTTTTGATTATATCGGAGTTCCAAATCATCAGCGTTGGATGAATGATGGTAAATTTGATGGAGGACAGCTTTCTGAACCTGAAAAACAGCTTCGTGATTTTTACAAACGCTTATTGAATTTTACGATTAATAGCAGTGCTTTAATGGGAAGTTTTGAAGAAATTCAAACCGTAAACCGACAAAACAATGAAGGTTATGATGCGTTGCTTTATTCTTATGCACGCTGGTCTGAAAACCAAAAATTGATTGTAATTGCGAATTTTTCTTCTGAAAAAGGAAGTGAATTCAATCTAAAAGTCCCTTCATCGCTTATTTCTAAATGGAATTTGAAAGATGGAGAATATCAAATGAAAGATCAATTGTATCAGAATAAAACTTTTATGTTAAAGGTGCAAAATGGAGCAGGTGAGGCTACAATTTCGATTCAGCCTTCAGAATCTTTGATTTTGGAATTGAAATAAAAATACTTGAGATCATAGAAAAAACTTGTTTAGAATTGACTAAGCAAGTTTTTTGTTTTTAGACCTTTTTTTGCAAAGAAAAAATCTCTCTAATAGAAAATGTTGCGCCACAGACAAATTCGTCTGAAGCGCCGTAATAAACAGTTAGTGTGTCGCCGTCTGGTTCGACAATATGACCGTTTGTAAAAACCACGTTTCCAAAGAAACCACTTAATTCATAACTTGTTTTTGGAAACATAATCGGTGTTTCTGTTCTTGAAATAACTTTTGTAGGGTCTTCTAAATCCATTAAAAAAGCACCTAGACAATACTGGTGAAATTCATTGGCTCCGTGATAAATTTCAAGCCAGCCCAATTCTGTTTTTATAGGAGCAGCTCCAGCACCAACTCTTTTGCTGTCCCAGCTTTCTTTTCTAGTTTTTACAATACATTTATGATTTCCCCAATGAATGCCATCTGGAGAAGAAGCAATCCAAATATAATTTCCACCAATGTCTACGCTGCTTGGGCGATGTAAGGCGTAAAATAGACCATTGATTTTCTCTTCAAAAATGGCGCAATCTTTATTATGGGGAGGAAATATTAATCCGTGTTTTTGAAAATTCTTCCAATCTGTAGTAGTTCTCAAGCCAACGGCAACACCACTAGGAGAGACAGATGTAAAAGTGAGATAATATTTTCCTTCAATGAGAGAGACACGACAATCTTCGATCCCAAAAGTTTCTAATATTCCTTCGCCAACCAAATGCGGATAATTTTCAGGTTCATAAAACCGTTTTCCGTCTTCACTACACAATAATCGAATATGAGATAAAGTAGTTAAGTAGTCAATTCCTTGATAATTAATTACTCGAGCATCTGTTGCAATAAGTTCAGGATGATCTTTTAAAATTTCGATAATTTGAATTGTTCCTGCTTCTGTTAAGATTGGAAACGAGATAATGTTTTCAGCTTGTTTTGGTCTTTCTGCAACACGTACTGCCAGCCATGTTTTATTTTGAAACTGAAACACGCCAGGATTCAACAGACAGGTAATTTCTAAACCTTCTCTGCTGGGTGGTATATCAGATGGCGACAATAAAGGATTTTCTGTAAAACGATTGGCAATATCTTTCATGATCTTCGTTTAAGTACCTAAAAGGTATAAAAAAAAAGCTGATACTTACTTGTATCAGCTTTTTTTCTATACTTTTTTAACCTTTTTGAGTGCTTCAACGTAATATTCGTTTACTTTCTCCCAATTTATATGATTGTAAAAGGCGTCAATATAACTGCCTTTTCGATTTTGATAATCTAAATAATAGGCATGTTCCCAAAGATCAATTCCCATAATTGGAGTTCCTGGAATCAAGGCGTTTTTCATTAACGGATTATCTTGATTGTCTGTTGTGGTAATTTGTAATTTGCCATAACGGTCCACAACTAACCAAACCCATCCAGAACCAAATTGTTTTTCTGACTGTGCTTTAAATTGATTTGTCAGATTATTAAAAGAACCAAATTCTTTATCAATAGAACCTGCGAGAGTATCTTTTGGAGTCTGCTCTTTTGGAGTAAGAATGTTAAAATACAAAGTATGATTGTAGTATCCACCTGCATTCTGACGAAGTTTTAAATTAGTTAGAGGCATTTTCTTTAAAATGTCTTCAATAGGCATATTCTCAAACTCAGTCGATACAATTTCTTTATTAAAAGCGTTGGTGTATGATAGATAATGTTTAGAATAATGAGTCTCTAAAGTCAGAGTTCTAATGTCTGGCGCAAGTGCATCATAATTAAATGGCAGTTTTGTCATTTCAAAAGAACCGGGATCGGCTTTAACATCATTTGGTGAACCAATAGTTATTTTTTCTTCTTTTGTTGGAAGAGGAACTTCAACTACTTCAACCAACTTATCTTCTTTACAGGAAAATAATAGTAAAAATGAAGCTAAAGTGCTGAAAAGAACAACGTTTTTCTTCATAATGTTTTTATTTTGATGTTAATGAATTGATGATTTCGATATAATTTTCTTTGGCTTCGTCTACAGACATATGGCTAATCTGCATCCAAGCATTGGTTTTAAAAGCATTTCGCAAATCAAAATTTTCAGATTGATTGTAGACTGCTGTGCCAAAAGTAGCTTGTTTGTAAAAAGCGTAAAGTCTTAACTGCACATCTTGTGGCAGCGAAGCCTGAGTCATTGTCATAGCAGCTTCTACGGCTTTAGCGAAGCGAATATCTAAATCTTTATCGGCCATTTATGCTTTTGTAGCAATAATTGTTTTTCCTCCAATCGCTTTTTGATTCAACTCAACATTGATTGGTGTACCTAAAGGTAAAAATAAATCTACTCTTGAACCAAATTTAATAAAACCAGCATCAGTTCCTTGCACAACTTGCATTCCTTCTTTAGCGTAGTTTACAATTCGGCGAGCCAAAGCTCCTGCGATTTGTCTGTATAGAACAGCGCCAAAAGTTTCGTTTTCGATTACTACAGTAGTTCTTTCGTTTTCTTCACTCGCTTTTGGGTGCCAAGCCACTAAGAATTTACCAGGGTGATATTTACTAAATTTAATAATACCATCCATTGCATAACGTGTTACGTGCACATTGATTGGCGACATAAAAATAGAAACCTGTATGCGTTTATCTTTAAAATATTCTCCTTCATAAACTTCTTCGATCACCACCACTTTTCCATCAACTGGAGCTAGGATATGATCACTGTTTCTAACTGCAATTCTCTTCGGGTTTCTGAAGAATTGTAAAATAATAATCAAAATTACAAGCGCTGCAATTTGAACAAGCATTCTAAGCCAATTGATATCTATAAATCTTTCAGCAATTAAAAGTACAGCTACAGTAAATACAGTACCTAATAAAATGGACGGGCCTCCCTCTTTATGAAACATAATATAAAATTTGATAAAATAAAAATATAATTGGTGCTACAAATATAACACTATCTAATCGATCTAAAATGCCTCCGTGGCCTGGCATTATCGAACCGCTGTCTTTTATGCCAGCAATTCGCTTAAATTTGGATTCTATTAAATCTCCAATAGTGCCAAAAATACTCACAATTAATGCGATAATCGTCCAAATTAAGATCGATGTGTTGCTAAACTCAGGTTTAGGCTGAATGTAGAGTTTAGAAATCAAAAATCCGGCAAAAGCTGCAAAAACAACCCCGCCAAGAAAACCTTCGATTGTTTTTTTAGGAGAAACTCTCTCGAATAATTTGTGTTTTCCCATTGATTTTCCAACTAGATAGGCAAAAGTATCGTTGGTCCAGATTAAAACAAATAATCCTAAGATGATTTTCGGATTATAATCATTTGTTCCAAAAGAGATTTTTACAATAAAAATAAATGGAAGCGTAATATATCCAAGGAGATATAAATACTTTGAAGAAGTGCTTATTTTCTGAATAGAATCATAAAATAAGAATATGATACATTTTATAGATACAACTATAGTAACAGCAAGAAGAATTAAGTCTAATTGTTTAATGTTAACTTCAAGGTTTATGTTGGAATTAAAAGTATCGTTTAAGAATTTGCTTGTCTGTTTATTGTAATGACTTACTAGAATAGTGGTCGAATAAATCAGAATTCCAAAAAGTATAGAAAACACTTTATTCAGGTTTACTATATTAGAAAATTCATATATCGTAATAATTAAGAAAACGCCAAAAAGAGTAATGAAGCTTTCAGTAGAAAACAATATTGAAGTTAATAATAAAGCGATATAAACAGCACCAGAAATGGTTCTCTTCAGTGTTTCGTTCATCTTAAAGATCTTCTAAAAGCAATAAATAAAGGTTTTTAGCAACACTTCCGTATTGTGTAAAATCTTCTTCTTTCGCTTTTTCGAAATATTTTATGGTAGTGATATTAGTAGGATAGTCCCTTTCGTATTTATGTTTTATTGCACTTAATCCGTCACTTTTCATAGGAAGGATTTGGCTGGTAGTGGCTATTATGACAATATTTGCGGGTAATTCGTTTGGTTTGTTTTGTTTAATTTGTCTAGACGAAAATAAGATAGAACCTTCATCGGCAATAAGGTTTTCGCAGCTTGCTAATAAGAACCTTGGCTTGGTTGGTGCACTGTAAAAAAGTTTGTTTTCGTCTAGTAAACCAAATAAAGCAGGTTCATAGCATAAAACTTCTTGTTCAAACCAGTCGTTTTCTTCTAAAATGTTTTCAAACTGTTCAGAAAGTTCTCCTGTGTTTTCGCAGTACAAAAATTTACCTCCATTTTTTTTGAAATTGAAAATAAATTGCTCGTCTAAAGATAAATGACTGTTCTGCGCAGAAGTTCCCGCATATTCGCTTTCGTTCTCTTCGTCAGAAGCGGCTTCACTAGAGCCAAATATTTTTTTGAAAAAATTCATTTTTTATATGAAATGCTTTACATGTTAATTGAAAACGTTCAAAGATAAAAAAATCTTAATTCAAAAGGATGTTTTGAATTAAGATTTTAAAAAATTATTACGTATTTCGTAATTACTTATGAAACTACTTCTTCTAAATTTTTGTCAAAAGTACGTTTTCCGAATATGTTTTCTAAGTCATCTTTAAAGATTACTTCTTTTTCAATCAGAATATCAGCAAGTTGGTTTAACTTATCTTTGTTTTCTTCTAAAATCTGAATTGCTCTCTGATATTGACCTTCAATTAACTCAGAAATTTCTTTGTCAATAATTTTTGCAGTCTCATCAGAATATGGTTTAGAGAAGTTGTATTCGCTTTGTCCAGTTGAATCGTAATAGGTAACATTTCCGATTTTATCATTCAATCCGTAAATAGTTACCATTGCACGAGCTTGACGAGTTACTTTTTCTAAGTCGCTTAATGCGCCAGTCGAAATTCTGTCAAAAGTTACTTTTTCAGCAGCTCTACCTCCCATAGTAGCACACATTTCGTCTAACATTTGATCTGTTCTAACGATTTGTCTCTCTTCTGGTAAATACCATGCAGCTCCTAAACTTTGTCCACGAGGAACAATTGTTACTTTAATAAGTGGTGCAGCGTGTTCCAACATCCAGCTTACAGTAGCGTGACCAGCTTCGTGAATTGCAATTGCTCTTTTTTCGTCTGGAGTAATGATTTTGTTTTTCTTTTCAAGACCACCAATAATTCTATCAACAGCATCAAGGAAATCTTGTCTGTCAACTGCAGCTTTGTTGTTACGAGCAGCAATAAGAGCGGCTTCGTTACAAACATTGGCAATATCAGCACCAGAGAAACCTGGAGTTTGTTTTGCTAAGAAATCTAAATCTAGACCTTCAACTTTTTTGATTGGAGCTAAGTGTACTTTGAAAATTTCAGCTCTTTCGCGAATGTCTGGTAAGTCAACAAAAATTTGTCTGTCAAAACGTCCTGCACGCATTAAAGCTTTGTCTAGAACGTCAGCTCTATTGGTAGCTGCCAAAACAATTACGTTAGAGTTTGTGCCAAAACCGTCCATTTCTGTTAGTAATTGGTTCAAAGTATTTTCTCTTTCGTCGTTTCCGCCAGACATATTGCTTTTTCCTCTCGCTCTACCAACGGCATCAATCTCATCAATGAAAATGATAGCAGGAGATTTTTCTTTAGCTTGTTTGAATAAGTCACGTACACGTGAAGCACCAACTCCTACGAACATTTCTACGAAATCTGAACCTGATAAAGAGAAGAAAGGTACTTGCGCTTCACCAGCAACTGCTTTTGCCAATAAAGTTTTACCAGTTCCCGGAGGCCCTACCAATAAAGCTCCTTTCGGGATTTTACCTCCAAGATTTGTGTATTTTTCTGGGTTTTTAAGGAATTCTACGATTTCCTGAATTTCTTCTTTAGCTCCTTCTAAACCTGCAACATCTTTAAATGTAGTTTTAATGTCTGTTTTTTCATCAAACAATTTAGCTTTAGATTTTCCGATATTGAAAATCTGTCCGCCTCCGCCAGCGCCTCCGCCAGACATTTTACGCATAATGAAAATCCATACACCAACAATGATGATGATAGGAAGTAAGCTAATTAAAATATCGCTCCAGTTATTTTTTTGAAGAAAGTTGAAGTCTTTCAGTTTTCCTTCACTAACTGCTTTTTCTAATTTAGTCTGAAAGATTTGATCATTACCAATTTCCAAAGTATAATGTGGACCTTTGTTTGGCTGTTTGAAAATATCTTCAGCAACTTTTTTGTTTGCTGGGTCTTTAAGAGCCGCAGCATTCAAGTATACCTCAGCTTCTGCTTTGTTGTAAACAATTACTTTTTCAATTTGTCCTTTTTCTAGAAGGGTGTTGAATTTAGAAGAAGTTAATTGAGCAGGTTCGCTTAAGCTTGATCCTCCTGTGGCAAAACTTATGAATAAAAAAACTAAAAGTATTGCGGTGTATATTAACCAAGGACTTATTTTAAATTTATTCGGATTTGGATTATTATCTTTAGCCATTTAATGAAAGTTTCTTTAGTATTTGTTCTCGATTGAAGTTATTTTGGCATCGCCCCAAAGGCTTTCGATGTTGTAATATTCGCGAATGTGTTTTTGGAAAACGTGTACTACAATATGTACATAGTCCATTAAAACCCATTCTGCGTTATCGGTTCCTTCTACGTGCCAAGGTTTATCTTTTAAGTCTTTTGATACAATTTTTTGAATTGAGTTTACGATGGCGTTTACTTGGGTGTTTGAGCTACCGTTGCAAATAACAAAATAGTCGCATACAGCAGTATCTATTTCTCTTAAGTCAAGAATATCGATATCATTTCCTTTTACTTCCTCAATCCCTTTGATTATGTTCGCCAGTAGAACATCATTATTAACAGTCTTTTTCGCCATGAATTATTTTATATGAATTTGTAAAGTTACCAAATTTTGTGATTATTTTTGAACCTTAACAAAATATTAAACTAAGATATTTAAATTATTTAATGAAACTAATCAAACTCGATGCCATAGATTCTACAAACGACTTCTTAAAAGCTTTGTCAAGTCAAGATGAACTGGAGAATTTTACAACGGTAACAGCTGAAAATCAGACAAAAGGCAAAGGGCAAGTAGGTGGCGTATGGAAGACTGAAGCGGGTAAGAACTTAACTATGAGTGTCTTGGTGAAAGATTTTCTCTTTAGCAATGAAGAAGTTTTCAATTTAAGTCTCATTGTATCTTTATCTGTTGCAGAGGTTTTAAAAACATTAAATATTCCTGATATTTGTATTAAATGGCCAAACGACATTCTGTCATACAATAAGAAATTGGTTGGCATATTAATCGAAAATACCTTAAAAAGCGATGGCAGAATCGTGTCAGTTGCTGGAATCGGAATCAATGTCAATCAAACCGATTTTACCGAATTGCCAATTGCTTCTTCTATGGCAGTAATCGCGGGTAAATCTTTTGATAAAGAAGAATTAGCTATTTTAATTGTTGAAAAGTTAAAAGAGAAAATTCAATCTTGGAATACCTCATCACAAACTTTCTGGGATGACTATTTCAATTTTTTATTTAAAAAAGGAATTCCAACAGCGTTTAGAGACAATAACAGCCAGGACTTTATGGGAATCATTCAAGGCGTTTCTCCAATTGGAAAACTGCAACTTTTGCTAGAGGATGATTCTGTTGCAGAGTTTGAGATTAAGGAGGTGAAAATGCTTTACTAAGATGCTAAGGTTCTGAAATGCTGAGATTCTTAGTTTTTTATTTTAATCTCGCAAAGTCGCTAAGACGCTAAGTTATTAATGTTTTAATCTTAAAAAAATCTTTGCGTCTTAGCGACTTTGCGAGAGCATAAAAAAAAATGTCCAACAATAGTCGGACATTTTCATTTATAATTCACAATTAATAATTTACCATTATTAAAGCTTGTTCATATTGTTTGCTAAAGTTTCAATAAACTTACTAATTGGACCTTTAACCATCATCGCCATCATAGCGTTGAATTCGCCTTCAAAAAATAACTGAACAGCACTTTCTGAATCAGAAACAGTGTCAATGTTTGAAGTTAGTGTAAACGGAAGTTTATCACTTGCAGCACCCAAAACAATTTTGTTTGGCGCTACTTTATCTTTCATTTTTAATTTGATTTCAGGCATCCCTTTCAATCCAAAAATAAAAGCGTCTTCGCCAGTCACTTCAAATTTAGCAATATTGTCTGGCATTAATTTTTCGAAATTCTTCACGTCAGTCAATTGATCGAATAAATCTTGAGCTGATTTCTGAACAGTAACTTTTGGACTTTCTAAGTTCATATTGTTTTTTGTTTTTTTGTTTTACCGCAAATGTTTTTTTACCGCAAAGACGCAAGGTTTTTTATGTTACTTTGACTTTATTTAAGTTCGCAAAGCTAAAATTAAAAAAAAGAGCAGAGCGATTTTTAGAAAATCTAAAATCTTATTCCTGTCCCCAAGTAGATGGGCTTACGCTCCATTCTTGCAAAGTAGATTGCTGATCTTCTGTGATATATTGTTTTTGAACTGCTAAATCTAATAGGTTTTCGTAGTTGCTTAAGGTGAATAAATCAACATTAGCTTCTTTAAAGTTTGCTTCGGCAACACCAAAACCATAAGTAAATACGGCTGCCATACCTTTAACATTAGCACCTTCGTCTCTTAAAGCTTCAACAGCCAATAAACTACTTTTTCCAGTACTAATTAAATCTTCCACAACCACAACATTTTGTCCTTTTTGTAAAAAACCTTCCACTTGGTTTTGTCTACCGTGTTTTTTTGGTTCCGGACGCACATATACGAACGGAAGACCTAAACTTTCGGCAACCAAAATTCCAACTCCAATGGCTCCAGTAGCGACACCAGCAATCACATCAGGTTTTCCAAATTGTTTTTCGATGTTTTTAGCAAACTCATCACGAACATAGTTTCTGATGCTCGGAAATGAAAGAATTAACCTATTATCGCAGTAAATAGGAGATTTCCAACCAGAAGCCCATGTAAAAGGATTTTCGGGATTCAATTTAATTGCATTTATTTGCAAAAGCAATTCGGCTGTTTTTTCGGCAGTATCTTTATTAAAAATCATAGTACAAATGTATAAAGTTTTTGTAAACGACAAACCACTTTTTTTGACAAATGAAATCTCGCGTGAAACAGATTTCCAATTGTTCTTGTTGGAGAGTATTGATATAGAACAGCTTATTATAAAAATTTTTCAAAATAAAATTCAAAAAGCCATTCTATATCATCCCGACGAAAGTGAGATAATGAAAACCCTTAAAGCCAAGATTCCCGTGAATAAAGCAGGCGGAGGTTTTGTCTACAATAAGAAAGGCGAAGTCTTGTTTATCTTTAGAAACGGAAAATGGGACTTGCCAAAAGGCGGAATCGAGAAGGGGGAAGACATTGAAGCGACGGCTATGCGTGAGGTAGAGGAGGAGACAGGAGTAAACCAGCTTCGTATTACGAATAAACTTCAAAAAACCTATCACATCTTTAAACGCAACGGAAAATACAAACTTAAAATTACGCATTGGTTCGAAATGTTCTCCGATTTTGAAGGAACACCAAACGGACAAATCGAAGAAGGAATAGAAAAAGTAGCGTGGTTAAACCCAGAACAAATCAAAGAAGCACTTAAAAACTCCTACGAAAACATCAAATTGTTATTCGAAGAAGAAAAAAATCCAAAAGAAAAAATGGCAGCGCCAATTGCTTATAGATCAGGACCAGATTCTAAAATAAAAGATATTTAAAGTTTTTAAATTAGAAATCAATCATTTGGACGTGCCACCAATAAAAAAAAGACCCAATCAACTTTGCGTTCATTGGGTCTTTTTTTTATTGCTGTCGGGCTATCCGCGCTACTTCGGTAGCTTGCTTCTATCCCTCACGCGGGCACTCGTCTTTAAAAGTTTATTTTGTTTTAGTGAGAACTTTTTTATTCGCTATCCTCGTTTTTAATGTCTTTAAGCAAAGCATAAATTGCCATTGCATGACCTTGCCCTAAGGCGAAATCATTTTTAAGCCAGTTTACAATATCTCCAGCTTTTACTTCGGGTTTTAACTCACCGTTTGCAGTAAAACCTTTTTGTTCTGCCAAAGTTCTAAACTCAGCAGGACCATTTCCTGTTTTTTCTTTGATCGTTTTTAGGTATCCTTGAAATGACATAAAATATAAGTTAGAAGTTAAGTAAAACGAAAATACAAATTTAAAGTAGGATTAGTATTCGGTTTTTTAATTTGTTTAGTTCAGCTTTTTCATAAAATAGTTCTAGTGCATTCGAGGACTATTTATTTTATCGATATAACTTATTTAACTCTTTTATAAACTTTGTACAGCAAATAAAGTATTGCTATTCCAAAAAGTAAACAAAAAAATTGCCAAGCCATCAACGAATAATCGTAATCTTTTATAACTGCATTCATAATATCTAAAGGTTTCTGTTTTTATAATTATAAAGTAAATAATAAAATTTTGAATTTCACTAATAACCCTTGTAATTTTTATAAGTTTTTTCTTTGTTTTTTAGTTTATTAGTGTATTTTGCCACGGAAAAATAAACTAAACATGTCAATAAATTTAAAAGTTACAAGATTCATCGCAATGTTTTCTTTTCTATTAATCTTCGGGCTTCAAGAAAATGGGGTGCCAACTATTGCTCTACTACTGATTTATTTCTACCAATTTTGGCACGACGTTTTTAGTAGCATAGCGTTTCGAATATTTTGGGAAGGGTTGTCAATTATTCCTGTATTTTTTGTGCTTTTTTTGTTTTTAATAAGTAGGAATTATAAAGTTCTGTTGGGCTGTTTTATAGTGTTATTGGTTTATCAGTTTTACGTTGCAGGACTAAGAATTAATTACCAGAACATGCACAGTGCTTTTTTACTCCCTTTAACCGTGTTTGTAATATCATCGGTTTACGTCATAGTAATGGTGAAAAAACAAAAACCGGATATCAAAGTGTCTTAATTTTTTTGCTAGCATGAGCGTTTTGATGTGAATCTTTGTTGGCACAAGTGTCTTGCTTGTGATCTTTTTGCATTAAAGTAGTTTGAGGTTATATTCATGAACATTACAGTCGTGCTGTACTGGATGGTTTATTAAATTTTATGAAAATTATATAAGTTTTTTCTTAATATTTTAAAATAAAGTTTAAGTTTGTAGGAATTAAACTATTTAAACGCATTGTTATGAAAAAATTTACAAGCCTAATAGGCGGCATGCTTTTAGTATGCATCCTTTTAATGACAAGCTGTACCTCTGAAGACAGCACTAGTAACCCAAATGGCGGGCCAACTGCAGAAGCAAGAAGTTGGTTCAATAATCACGAATCAGAATACAATGCTTCCATTCTGCAGTATATTGACAATTTGCAGTGGGAAAATGCCATAGTATCAGACGGCAAGGATGGAGAGGTAATTGAAGTGCCTTTTACACTCAAAGAAAAATTAAGCACTTCAAATGAAAATGCAACATTACAAAATGACAGTCATCGTTTAGTTTTTGTAAAAGATGGACAGAAAAAGTTCAAAGCATATTACATTCAAATTTTTGCTGACGATGAGAATTATAGTAGTTTTGGTAAAAGTTCTGTTTATTATGGAGCGCCAAATAATTTTAGTGGTAAAATTTTTAAGCAAGACTTAAAAGATAATGTTGTTTCGTCATTAAAATATATAGATGGCAAAGGCGTTCAGCTCGGGGCGACCTCCAAAATGCGTGAAGTAAATTTAGATTGTACCTTTTTTGGATATTGGAAAGATGATGGAAGTTTTACGCCTATTAGATTACTGTATTGTGATGGTGGAGGTGGTGAAGACCCAACAATTGGAGGTGGGGTAACTACAGGAGGTGGTGGTGGAAGCAGTAGCTCAGGAGGACAAAATACGACGATGCCTCCTCCTCCCAAGGTGCCAATTAGTGACATAAAAGATTTTCTGAAGTGCTTAGATGTTTCTAAATCGGCAAAGCTTACTGTTTATGCGGAAACAATGTGGGAGGGTAATGGAGTCGGGCATGCATTCATAGGCGTATCGCAAGGGACCAATTCTGCGGTTTACGGCTATTACCCTAAAAAGTTATTAGGTTCCGTGACTGGGCAAGGAATTATGGGGGATAATGGAAATGCTCATTACAACGTAGCTGCGAGTATGACAATTACTGGAGCGCAATTGAACCTGATTATAACGCTCTCACAGACATATCAATCCGACAATTATGATATAAGTTTTCACAACTGTGCCGATTTTGCCACTGATGTGCTAAATATTGCTGGTGTTTCCACCAGTGGATCTTTGGATAATCCAGATACCACTGCAGTTATATTACAGAGCCTTCCAAATTATATCACGGGATCATTTAATGCTCCTAAAACAATAAAATCATGTTTATGAATCTGAAAGTTTTAAAATTAATCGCCATAATAAGTTTTTTAGTTACTTTTGGTGTTCAAGAGAATGGGGTTCCAAATTTTATTCTTCTTATTATATATTTCTGCCAGTTTTTGTATGACCTCTTTAATAACACAACGTCAATTCTTTGGCAGGGGCTAATAACCATTCCTACATCTGGACTGCTTGTTTTATTTTTAAGAAGCAAAAATTATAAAATTTTGCTGGGCAGTTTTATAATTTTATTGCTTATTCTAGTTTTCATTACAGGTCTAATATACAATTATCACAGAATAAATATTGCTTTTTTACTCCCTTTAACCGTGTTTGTAATATCATCGGTTTACCTCATAACAATAGTGAAAAAACAAAAACCGGATATCAAAGTGTCTTAAATTTTTTGCTAGCATAAGCGTTTTGATGCGAACACAATTTAAATCAAATGCTTAGTTATATGTTAGAACTTATCAGCTTTTTAAGATTAAGAAGCTGGTTTTGGCTATTTTAAGATGTTTAATGCTTTTTTAATAATTTAATAATAACAAGAATGAAGAATAGATTTTTAATGTTCTTAACAATTGGCATCGCGCTTTTTGTTTTTTTTTACTTCTCTGATTACTATTTTAACTTAAATATTGGTGACACATATTACGTTATAAATTATTTTTATCCAATACTAATTCTTTTGATAATTAGCAGTGTCGTTTACTTTTATAAACGAACTAAAGAAAAGAAAAGTTAGAATATTTTTTCTTTATTGATTAAAACCTCGAATGTATTTTCGAGGTTTTTTATTTTAAAAAATTTTGCGGTTAAAAAAAACTAAAGCACACGATTAACAGGATACTGCATATGCGCCTTTTCGTAATAAACTGAATGCTTATAAATCCAATCCAATTGCGCTTGCGAACTTTTAGCAAACTCGCGGTCGTTTTGTTTTTTAGCTTCTAATTCTGCTTTTAGAGATGGATTTTCTTTGAAAAGCTGTCCAGCAGTATCTTCAAAAATATATTCTGAGTAATGTTCTTTTTGCTGTAAAATAGGATCGAAGAAATTCCAGTTAAAGAACGAATCAACGCCTTCTGGTTCAAAAGCTTCTACAAGATATTTTACGCCTTTTTGGTTGGTTGGCACGATATAATCTCCTTTGGCAAAAGCCATTTTAACGATTTTAGAAGTTACGGTTGTGTTTCTATGCAAATAATGCCCTTCGTAAGCAGACGGAACGGTTTTGAAATCGGTAATTCTGTAGCTTTCGACTTCTATAATCGTATCGTTTTTAATTGGTTTAAACGAGATATTATTGTTTTTCAAAAGATCAATAATATTCCAATATCCTCTTGGAACAATATAAGCCGTAGGAATCACGACTTCTTTAACCGATTTAAATTCTTTAATGTACGGAACGTCTTTTTTATAAGGTTTGTTTCGGTCATAATACAAACGATTTCCCGTTGTAGCGTCACTTTTTTTGTAACCTGCTTCATATCCTAAAAATGAAAAAGTGGTCGCTTTTGTACTGTCTAATTCCCATTTTAAAGTGTATGATTTTTTAGGCTGATATTGCTCCAAATTCTTTATTCTTAAATCTTTAATTTTTTGATAATTAGCATCGGTAAAATCCAAAGTGGTTTTCATGTATTCGTAGGTCATTTTTACACGTTCGGCATATTTTTTCAGCATGTGTGTTTCGACTACAAAACCAATCGTATTAAACAGCGAAGTATAACCAGTTGTATATCGCGGACTATCTACAAACTGACCAAAACCTTTGTCTGGTGTATCTCTAAATGAATCGACATAAGGCGTAGTTTCGATCTTCTTTTTCTGAAGATCTTTTACCAAAGCCGGCATCATTTCGTTATTCATAAAATCGCCCAAAACTGTTCCCAATTTATTATGCTGTGTCATGATATATGTCAGTTTGTATTGATAATCAGAACCGTTACTTACATGATTATCGATAAAAACATCGGCATTTATTTTCTGGAAAATCTCCACGAAACTTTTTGTATTTCGAGTATCCGATTTCATTAAATCACGATTCAAATCGTAGTTTCTCGCATTTCCTCTAAAACCATAAATTTCTGGTCCGTCCTGATTCGCGCGAGTTGTCGAATTTCGGTTTAAAGCACCACCAATATTATAAACTGGAATGGTAACCAAAACGGTATTTTTTGGAGCTTTCATTTTTCCTGTCGCCAAATCTCTGTAGAATTGCATTGTGGCATCGATTCCGTCAGGTTCTCCAGCGTGGATTCCGTTATTTACAAATAGAACCGCTTTCGTTTTCTGAATTTTATCAAAATCAAATTCCTTGTCAGGATTAAAGGTAATCATGTGCAAAGGTTCACCAGAATCTGTCAGTCCCATTTCTTTCATTTGAATCGTTGGGAAATCAGCAGCAAGCATCTTCCAGTAAGCGATAGTTTCCTGATACGAAGCAGATTGATTTCCGTTTCCTTTCTCAAAAAAGGTATCGTATTTCTTATTGTTTTGAGCGGAAATAGTGATGGTGAAAAGTGAAAAGAGAAATGTAAAAAGTTTCATGGTTTTGGTTTTTTGATGGTCAAATATAATAGTTTTATTTGTTTCAGGTTTCAAGTTTCAGGTTTCATGTACTTTGTGTTTTTTTAACCGCAAAGCGCGCAAAGTTTTTTGTCTTTGAGGTTTTGTAAAAACGCAAAGTTCGCAAAGCTTTGAACATAAACTTTGTGAACTTTTCTTAAATCTTTGACATGATTTGTGTTTTTTAACCGCAAAGTACGCAAGGCTTTTTGTGTATGTGTTTTATAAAACGCAAAGTTCGCAAAGCTTTGTACATAAACTTTGTGAACTTTGCGTAAACCTTTGCGTGCTTTGCGGTTAAAAAACTTTCCCTACTTTTGCAGAATGAATAAAAAACACCATTCCAACAATATACTTTCGAATTTAGGGATTGAAAGCCTGAACGAAATGCAGGAAATGGCACACGATGCTATTTTAAACGAAAACAACGTTTTATTACTTTCTCCAACAGGATCTGGAAAAACGTTAGCGTTTTTGCTTCCTATTTTAGAATTGTTACAGCCTGAAATTCTTTCTGTTCAATGTTTGATTTTGGTTCCGTCACGCGAATTGGGGCTTCAAATTGAACAGGTTTGGAAAAAAATGGGAACGCAGTACAAAGTAAATATTTGTTACGGCGGACATTCAATTGATACTGAAATAAAAAATTTAAGCAATCCGCCAGCGGTTTTAATTGGAACGCCTGGAAGAATTGCAGATCATATTGACAGAGATACTTTTAGAACGGATAAAATTCAAACTTTAATTTTAGACGAGTTTGATAAATCACTTCAATTAGGGTTTCACGAGCAAATGTCTTTTATCATTGGGAGATTACCAAAAGTCAATAAAAGAGTTTTAGTTTCAGCAACTTCAGATATCGAGATTCCGAAATATACACGAGTGGTAAACCCGACGGTTTTAGATTTTATTCCAGAGGAAGAAGAAAAAGCCAATCTTTCGATGAAAATGGTGATTTCGCCATCAAAAGATAAACTGCAGAGTTTGTTCAATTTGATTTGTTCGTTGAAATCAGAATCGGCTATTATCTTTTGTAATCACAGAGATGCTGCAGAACGTATTAGTGACACTTTAAACGAAAAAGGAATCTATTCAGTTTATTATCATGGCGGAATGGATCAAGAAGAACGTGAGCGTGCGCTGATTCAGTTTAGAAACGGAAGCGTAACATATTTGGTTACAACCGATTTGGCTGCCAGAGGTTTGGATATTCCAGAAATGAAACATGTTATTCATTATCATCTTCCGTTAAAAGAAGACGAGTTTACGCATAGAAACGGTCGTACGGCGCGTATGCAAGCAACAGGAACGGCATATATTATCATTCACGAAAGTGAAAAGCAATTGGATTATATAGATTATGAAATGAAGGTTTTGGATGTTGAAGGAAAAGTTTCGCTTCCGAATCCGCCTCAATTTCAGACTATTTACATCAGCGGCGGAAAGAAAACCAAGTTGAATAAATTTGATATCGTAGGATTCTTTTCTCAAAAAGGAAAATTAGAAAAAGACGATTTAGGTTTAATTGAAGTAAAAGATTTTGTTTCGTTTGCCGCAGTTAAATACAATAAAGTAAAAGAACTTCTGAAAAATATCAAAGATGAAAAAATGAAAGGCAAGAAGTTTAAAATCGAAGTTGCCCGTAATGTTATCAAAAAAGTAGAGGAGGAGAAGAAAGGGAAATATTGATTTTAGATAATTAAGAGGAAGGATTCGAGAAGCAAGATATAGATATGAAGATTGGAATTTGTAATTTTAATTTTTGTTGTTTATTTTATTGTATTTCAATAGTTTAGAAGTATGTGGCTAAGTTTTGCAATTTTATGTTAAAAAAATAACGAATTGATAGGTGTTTTTTCAATATTTCTATGTTTTTTTGTGTTCGTAAAATTGTAACCCCAAATACTATATGAAAAAGATTATTACTCTTGCCGCATTGTTTTTTACTTTTATTTCGTTTGCACAGGTTAAGGTTCTAGAAACAGTTCCTGTAGAAAAATTAGGAAAAGTAAATAACAACTACATTCAGAAAATTGGTGACGAATACACTGTGTATTACACTATCGTTCAAAGTGATGACGATTCGACTTTGAGAAAATTTTCATTTAAAAACATAGATAATGCTTATAATTCTTTATACAACATTATCATGGGCGGATTTACAGCTTCTCCGTTGTACGATATCAAATTAGAGTTACCTAACAACTACATTTGGTTGCACTACACAGGAAATGTAGTTCCAGACAAAGCTACAGTTCAATTTATGGTTTCTGGTAAAGAAAGAGACGCAGCAACAAACAATGTTTCTGAGCCATTCGTAAAAGACCAAATCAATAAATTATTCCAGAAATAATTTTTCGTTAGAAACAATATATTTAAAAAGCCCGTTCAGTTTTATGAACGGGCTTTTTTTTTGTTTCAAGTTTCAGGTTTCAAGTTTCAGGTTGATATACCTTGTTTTTGATTTTACCGCAATCCTGATAGCTATCGGGAGCAAAGTTTTTTTCTAATTTAAGGCTTTATAAAAGCACAAAGTTCGCAAAGCTTTGTGCATAAAACTTTGCGAACTTTGCGTTCCCGATAGCTATCGGGATTGTGTGCTTTGCGGTTAAATTATTAGTATTCTAAAAAAGCTTAGAATCTTAGCATCTCAAAACCTCAGCACCTTTTTTAAATCTTCTTCACGTATTGTGTAATAATCACAATCTGCTGTCCGTCTACTTTTCCTTCAATATATTCAGCGTTTTCGTGATCTAAACGGATGTTTCTAACAGCAGTTCCTTGTTTGGCAACCATGCTCGAACCTTTAACTTTAAGATCTTTGATTAAAACAACCGAATCTCCGTGTTGTAGTACTACGCCGTTACTGTCACGGTGAACTAATTTATTTTCGTCATCTTCGCCTTCTCCTGTTGCTTTTGCCCATTCTAGAGTGTCTTCATCTAAATACATCATATCAAGCAATTCTTGTGGCCACCCTGCTGAACGCATACGGCTTAACATTCTCCAAGCCACAACTTGTACTGGAATATTTTCGTTCCACATACTGTCGTTAAGGCATCTCCAGTGATTTAAATCAACATTGTCTGGATTTTCGATTTGGTCAATACAAGTGTTACAGGCAAATATAGCTTCATCAATTCCACCTTTTCTAGTTGGCAAAACTTGATAAACTTTTAAATTTTCTTCATTTCCGCAAAGTTCACATTTAGATCCGCTTCGTTTGCTTAATTCTCTCTCGATACTCATTATTTGATATTTGTTTTTAAAATGCGAAATTACTTATAATTTGCTTCGCTGGCAAGTTTTGTGTTTTGTTGTTTTTATTTCTTGACCCTAACTGCACTCGGAACCAGCATTTCATATTCGCCACCATGACGCAATACATCGCGAACAATGCTCGAACTGATAAATGAGGTACTTGCAGCTGTCAGTAAGAAAACGGTTTCTATTTTCGAAAGTTTTCTGTTGGTGTGTGCAATGGCTTTTTCAAATTCGAAATCGGCTGGGTTACGCAGGCCTCTTAAGATGAAATTGGCTTTTTCTTTTTTAGCGAGATCAATCGTTAATCCTTCATAAGTAATCACAGAAACTTTTGGTTCGTCTTTGAAGGTTTCTTCAATAAAGCGTTTTCTTTCTTCTAAAGAAAACATGTATTTTTTTTCGGCATTTACGCCAATAGCAATTATAATTTCGTCAAATAAAGGAATGGCTCTTTTGATAATGTCTTCGTGTCCTAATGTAATTGGGTCAAATGATCCTGGGAATATGGCTTTTCGCATTTTTTTAAGGTTCTAAGGTTCTGAGATGCTAAGATTCTAAGCTTGATTATGATTATGATGAATCTTATTTTTTTTTTTAGAATTTGTTTAAGTGATTCTTTTTGAATTGATTGCTTTTACCCATTCGTCTTTGTGGCAGATTTCGCAGTTTGCAGTTCCTTTTGGCAACTCTTGTGTATGTCCGCAGAAAGAACAAGCATAGATTCCGTTGGTTGGAATTAATTTGCTCTTAGAGTTAAATAAAGAAGGTAAAATAGGCAATCCGTATTTTACTTTTTCGTCGGGATAAAAAAATACGCTTATTTCTCCGCTTGGTTCTATAAAAGCATGTTTTACTTGTCCTAAATGTTCGATTGATTTTACACGAAGTTCTGAGAAAAATTCATCTTGTGCTAAAGTTTCTTTTTTAAAACTCGATATAGAAAATTTTCCATCATTAATTAAACATTCGGTTTTACCTTCTATAAACTCTTCGAATTTTTTGCTTTTTCCAGTAAGCCATGTCACAGAACGGTACAAGATAATAATGACCAAAAAGACAATTGCTGCCGGAATGATTCCGACATCTTCATAAAACATAGGATCGCCAGCAGCAGAGCCTAATGCAATAATGATTACGGTTTCAAAAATTGATAATTGTTTTACACCTCGTTTACCAGCCAATTTTAATGTTAGCAATAAAATAGTGAACATTACTGTCGAACGAAATATTACTTCCAAAAGGAAAACTTCTGGCAATTCATTAAAAAAAAGTCTATTCCATTCGAAGATTTCTTTCATTTTCTTAAGGTGCTAAGGTTCTTAGATTCTAAGGGATTAAATTTTTTTAGGTTCAAAGGCACAGAGTGACAAATGCTCAAAGCTAAAAGGCTTCGATTTCGTTCAGCCTGAGAATGTAAAAAACAAGGTGCTAAAATCTTAGAATCTTAGCACCTCAGTATCTTAGCATCTATTTTAAAGCTAACTCAATTGCATTTGTGAACAAATCTTCTAGTGAAATTCCGGCTGCTTTTGCTTGCTGCGGAATTAAACTTTCGGTTGTTAAACCTGGAATAGTGTTCATTTCCAGCATGTGTGGTTCGTCGTTTACGATAATGAATTCGCTTCTTGAGAAACCTTTCATTTTTAAAACTTCGTAAGCGCGTTTTGCTGTTTCGCTTACTTTTTTAGTCAATTCGTCAGAGATTCTTGCTGGCGTGATTTCCTGTGATTTCCCTTCGTATTTTGCTTCGTAATCGAAGAAATCATTGTCTGATACAATTTCTGTAATTGGCAATACTTTAATTTCTCCCTGATAGTTAATTACACCAACAGAAACTTCTGTTCCATCAAGGAAACTTTCTATGATGATTTCATTGTCTTCTTTGTAAGCCACTTCAATCGCAATTGGAAGTTCAGCTTCGGTTTTTACTTTTGAGATTCCGAAACTTGAACCTGCTTTGTTTGGTTTTACGAAACATGGCAATCCAACTTTTTTAACGATTTCGGCTGTATTGATTTCGTCTCCTTTGTTTAGATAATAAGAAACTGCTGTTTTGATTCCGTATGGCTTTAAAACAGATAATAAATCTCTTTTATTGAATGTTAATGCCGATTGGTAATAATCGCAAGAAGATTGTGGCATGCCGATTAATTCAAAGTAAGCTTGCATTAATCCGTCTTCGCCCGGAGTTCCGTGAATGGCGTTGAAAACACAGTCAAAAGTAATTTTCTCGCCGTTTACTGTTACAGAAAAGTCATTTTTATCGATTGGGAATTCGGCATCGTTTTGGTCTACATAAACCCATTTTTCTTTGAAAATGTGAATGCGGAATCTGTTGTATTTTGTTTTGTCAAGATATTGATACACGACATTCCCGCTGATTAATGATATTTTGTATTCGCTGGAATAGCCGCCCATGATGATGGCAATGTTTTTCATGTTTTTGTTTCAGGTTTTAATTTGTTTCAAGTTTCAGGTTTGCGGTAAATCGTTTAAATCTGTTTTGAAACTTTATTTTATATGATTTTTTAATAAATAACGTTCTTATGAAATAGAGTGCCCTAGTCCTGATAGGAGCGGCATCCTTTTGTGCCGGTGTTCGGCGCAAAAGATACAGCGGATAGCAGGAAGCAGCTCCTGAAAATTATCCTTCGGCTTTGCTCGGGATGACCATCATGGCACTTTCTTGTTTTAAACAAAATTATCATTTTTTTTGAAACGAAATACTTTATCTTTGTCGCTATTAAAAATAAATTTATGAGTTTACGTCAGTATTTAACAAGCCGAGTTTTTTTCTTGCAATTGCTTGCGGCCGCAGCTATAATTGCGGTTATTGGTTATTTATTTATGCATTGGTTAACTTTTACAACAGATCATGGACATGAAATTGCTGTTCCGAATTTGTCAAAACTAACTGAGGAACAAGTGGAAAACAAATTGGACGAACTTGATTTAGATTACGTTCTTTTGGATAGTGTTGATTACAGAAGTGAATACCCAAAATATAGTGTTGTGGAGCAAGATCCGTTGCCTGGGACAATGGTAAAAGTGGGTAGAAAAATTTATATCAAGATTAATGCTTCTGGTTTTTCTTCTGTGAAAATTCCTGATTTAATCGAGAAAACATATCGTGAGGCTGTACCAACGTTGAAAGCATTAGGTCTTGAGCCAGGAACGATTACGTATATTCCGAATCTTGGAAAAGACATGGTTTTGGAAATGCGTTTAAAAGGAAGAAACTTAAAAGTAGGAGATAGAGTGCTTAAAGCTTCTAAAATTGATTTGGTTTTAGGAGACGGAAAAGCAAGTTATGTTGATGAAAGTCAGGCAACAGATAGTACTGCGGTGCCTGCAGAAACCCCAAATGATGAACAATAATATTGAAGAAAATTTAGATCTGGAAGACGAATTATTTGAGCACTACAGATTTGAAGTACCAAAAGGTCAGGCGTTTTTACGTATTGACAAATATTTAATGTATTTGATTCCGAATGCCACGAGAAATAAAATTCAGAATGCGGCAACTAATGGAAACATTTTTGTGAATGAGATTCCAGTAAAATCAAATTACAAAGTAAAACCTTTTGATGTGATAACGGTTATGTTGTCGCATCCTCCGTTTGAAAATCATATTCTTCCTGAAGATATTCCGCTGAATATTGTTTATGAAGATGATGCTCTTTTATTGATTAATAAAGAGCCTAGAATGGTTGTACATCCTGGTCACGGAAATTATACTGGAACTTTGGTAAATGCTTTGGCGCATCATTTTGATAATCTGCCAATGAATAGCAGTGAGCGTCCAGGTTTGGTTCATAGAATTGACAAGGACACTTCTGGTCTTTTGGTTGTGGCTAAAACAGAAGCCGCTATGACGCATTTAGCAAAGCAGTTTGAAGCTAAAACTACCGAACGTGAGTATATTGCTCTGGTTTGGGGGAATGTTGTGGCTGAGAGCGGTACAATTGAAGGAAATCTGGCTAGACATTTAAAAGACAGAATGCAGATGGCCGTATTTGATGATCCAGAAATTGGAAAACCTGCTATTACGCATTATAAAGTTTTGGAGCGTTTTGGTTATGTGACTCTTATTTCTTGTAAATTGGAAACAGGAAGAACACATCAGATTCGTGCGCATATGAAGCATATCGGACATCCGTTATTTAATGATGAGCGTTACGGTGGTCATTTGATTTTGAAAGGAACGACTTTTACGAAATATAAACAGTTTATAGAAAATTGTTTTAAAGCTTTGCCACGTCAGGCGTTACATGCTAAAACACTTGGATTTGTTCATCCGAATACGGGAGAATTAATGCGTTTTGATACAGAATTGCCTCAGGATTTTCAAGATTGTATCGAGAAATGGCGTGTTTATGTGAAGTCGCATAATACGGAAGAAGAGAATTAATTAGATAATTTGTCAATTTGAAAATTAGATAATTCTTATACTAAATAAAAAAAGCTCCTTTTTGGGAGCTTTTTTTTGTTTTAGCATAATTTTATTATCGTTCCAATATTCTGTAGAGGCGCACTGCAGTACGTCTAACGTATTGTAGATATTCGTTGCTGAGACGCACTGCAGTGCGCCTCTACAGATATGCTTGTGTTAATTTAATTGTTGTAGAGATTTAATTGCTAAATCCGTTATTTCGACTTCTCCGTTGCTTATGAAACCTAATTTCCCTTTTTGATTTAAATTGCTTTTTTCAAGGGAACATTCTAATGAAGTCTGGTTGTCTACAGAAAAGTATAATTGGCTGTTTTGAACTCTAATTTTTATAACATACCATTTGTTGTTTTCCAACTTCATTGGTTTTTTGAATAGGGTTGGACCACCACGTTTGCCATACGAATCGTCATTTTTATCATAAACTCCATCGCCAATTACTAGGTTTTGATCAATTTGATATAAGTATGTTCTAATGTATTTTCCTTTATCCAAATTGAGCATAATTTCAAATAAAGATGCGTTGGTCATATTGACTTTAAAATCAATTTCATAATTCTCCGGAAGCTGTTTCTTTGAAACCAAAACTCCCCAAGGCGAAAGAGAACCGTTTCCTGTAAGGGTATCATTTTTTAAAACCCATTCTTTAGAATCGATTGTCCAATCTGATTTTAATTCTTTTGATGTATTAAAAGTATATTCTTTTTTTACTGTTGAAATGGTGCTAGAACAAGAAATCAACATGAATGGTAACAGTAGAAATACTGCAAATTTTATTTTCATTTAATTTGATTCTGAGTGATGTTTTATTTTTCCGATTGAACCTGTTTCAGATGGCAAAAGTTCAAAAACAGAAGTAGGGGCAAGGCCTTGTTCGATTCGGTGCGAAACATAGAGTATGGAAACATTGGTTTCTTGTTTTATTGTGTTGATAAGCTGAATTACCAAATCTGCGTTTTCGTCGTCTAAACCTTCTACAGGTTCGTCTAAAATCAATAATGGCGGATGTTTTAAAACGGCACGAACGATTAATGCAACGCATTGCTGGCCAATAGAAAGATCAATAAAACGTTTTTTGCGCAAATGTGTCATTTCGATTACTTCAAGCCATTGCGTTACGATATTTTTTTGATGTGTGGTTGGTTCTGTATACAATCCGATTTGGTCAAAGAATCCCGATAATATCATCTGTTCAACCGTATGGCCTTTCTGAAACAGATCCATCATGGAAGTAGCGTAAATCCCGATTTGTTTTTTAATATCCCAAACACTTTCTCCAGTTCCTTTTTTTCTTCCAAATAAAAACAAATTTTGTCCAAAACCTTTCGGATTGTCTCCTGTAATCAAAGATAAAATAGTACTTTTTCCAGAACCATTTGGACCGACTAACTGCCAGAATTCGCCTTGTTTTATTGTCCAAGAAATATTGTTGAGAATCTTTCTTTCGTCATAACTAACCGAAACATTTTCAAGTCTTATTAATTCGTCTTCTGGAAAAGTATGAGTTTCTGTTGCTTTTGGAATTGCAGTTGTATTTAATGTTTTGAAATGATTTTCGGCTTTTTTAAATGGATGCAATTCGAATGTATTGTCTTTAATTTGAGCTTTGTTTGGTACAAATTCAAGCACATCTACGGTACGATTTAGAAGCTGAATAATGGCAATATCATGGGTTAGATCTTTTAACGAATTGGCTAAAACAACTCGTGAAGCCTGATCCAAATGGTCAAAAGGATTATCGAAAATAATGTAATCCGGTTTCTGATTGATACAGTATTTTAAAAACTCTTTTTTTCGTTCGCCAGAAGAAAAAGTTCGAAGTTGTCTGTGCGAATCTGGAGAAGCTTCAACGCTGTCATATTGAAACTCTTTTTCAATGAATTTCTCGATGGCAATATCAGAAAACAGTATTCCTTTTTGATTGTTAAAAATGGCTAGTTCTTCTGTTGCTTCGCCGTTTAATATATTTTCTATTAATTTCTTTTTATTTACCTGATTTGATAAAAGTATATCCCAGTGTTGCATTGTAATTTTTATTTGTATTATTTTTTTTTTAGCCACAGATTATAAGGATTAGAGAAGATTAATCATTCGAATCTTTTTAATCTGTGGCAAAAAAATATATTTTATTCTGTTTTTTGTGTTGCCATTTCGCGGTCGTTTCTTGACCATTCACTCCAAGAACCAGTATATAATTTAGGAATTGGAAGTCCAGCGTAATCCATCGCCAATAAAGTATGGCAGGCCGTAACGCCAGAACCGCAATGTACGATTGTATTTTCTGGTTTTTTATCTTTTAAAATGGCTTTGTACTTTTCAGCCAATTCATCTGCCGGTTTAAAGAATCCGTTTTCATCAAGATTTTCTGTTAGTGGAATATTAATAGCTCCAGGAATATGTCCTGCAACTAAATCCAGTGGTTCTACCAAGCCATCAAATCTATTTTTATCACGAACATCGATTACAATATTTTGATCGTTTTTACGGGCTTTTTCGACTTGTTCAATATCGGCTAAAAGCAATTTCCATTCTTGAGAAGGATAAATTGTTTTTTCAAAAGTCTCAATTCCAGAAATGGTAGGAAAACCTGCTTGAATTGCTGCTTGATAACCGCCATTTAAAACCTGAATTTTTTCATGTCCAATGGCGCGCATCATCCACCAGAAACGAGCAGCGAAATTAGAACCGTTTTTATCATCATAAACAGCAACATGATCGGACGGTGAAATTCCTAATGAAGAAAGTACTTTAGAAAAATCTTCTGGAGATGGCAAAGGATGTCTTCCTCCATTTGCTGGATTTTCTGGAATCGCAGCCAGATCACGATTTAAATCTACAAAACGAGCGCCTTTCAAATGTTCTTTTTGATAATTTTCAAAAGTATTTGAGCCAGCTCGAGCATCAACTAAAATGATTTTAGAATTAGCAATTAATTCTTGAGCCGTAATGATAGGGGAAAGAGTAGTTGACATTTTTTATTTTTTCTTTGAATTGCCAAGCCAAAGCAAGGCATTAAGGATTAATTGACTTTGTGTTTTGTTTTCAAAAGTATAGGATAAAGTCTTGTTTGTTCCTCCTTCATAATCAATATCATTATGCCCCATATTTACATACAGCATTTTGTATTTTTTATTGGTCCAAACAACAGGATAATAACCGCTGTGCCAGATTTCATGTGCTTTTGGACCAGTTCCTAAAGGGAAACTTGATTCGTCTATTGCTAATAAAATTTCAATATCAGGATTTTTAGTCAAATCATTCGACCATCTATACCATTCGTTTGGAGCCGAAGAGAAGGTTTTAGGCAGATTTTTAGTCACAGGATGCTGATTTTCTACTCTTAAAACTGCAGAAGTAGGTTTCCAAGTATTGCTTCCATATTCTCCAGAACCTAAAAAAGTATTATGATACCAGTTCCAATCTTGATTATAGCTCGAATTATTTAAAGCAAATGCCGAAAAGTGAAATCCGATGAAACCGCCGCCATTTTCCATATATTTTTGAAAAGCTTCACGCCGTTCCTTTTTCTCAGGTCTTGTGTCTAAAAACAAAACAATTTGATATTTAGACAAGAACTTCGCATTTAGATTATCCCAATTGCTAGTTGAATCATATTGAAAATGATTCTCTTCTGCTAGCTTTGGAAAGTATTTATTGGCTTCATGTACAAAACTGATATGTGCCTGATCGTTTTTTGCGGTATAAAAAGCAATGACTTTAAATTTAGTATTTTCTTTTTTGTTTTGCGAAAAGCCAAAAAATGAAACAAGGAAAAGAATTAATAAAAGGCTTTTTTTTAAATAGGTTTGGTGGTTTTGGTTAAAAATAGTCATAAATGGTTAAGGAATTATACTGGAATTTTTTCGATTAAAATTTCATTCTCAGATTTGTCAAAATATGTGCAAGTCATTTCCACTATATCAACTCTCCATTTTGCAATTCCTGCTTGTGCACAGTGCTTACAGAAAGTCATATAATCGGTTTCGCCGTGCTGATGTTTTACCAAGTTTTCTATAAAAAGTTCTTTGTTAGGAAAATCGGCTACTTTTATTTCAGGATATTTTTCTTCTGCAGCTGCTGTGTAATTGTTTAATCCGTAATAAACAACGCTTCCGTCATGTACAAAAGTGTCATATCCTTTCACACCCAGAATTATTAAATCTTGAATATAATTTGGGAAATCTGCGCCCGTTTTTACTTTTGAATGGGCTTCTTTTATTTGTTCTATTGTAAACATATTTTTAATTTTAGATTGTTGATTTTAGATTTTAGATTTTGCCACGAATTAAACTTTTTGCCACAGATTAAGGGATTAAAATGATTTAATCTGTGCTAATCTTTTTAATCTGTGGCAAAAAAAATAATTAGCGCAAAATTCGTGGCTAATAAACTATTTCAAAAATACGATTAATGCTTTTATAAATGAATCAAAAGATTCGATATGTGGCAAATGTCCCGTATTTGGAATTTCTACCAATTTTGAGTTCGGAATTTCTTTTTGAGTTCTTTTACCCAGCTCGGCATAATTTCCCATTGTTTTTCTCACTTCTTCAGAAACCAATGGTTTGCCTAAAGCCGTTTTATCTCTTGTTCCGATAATCAATAATGTTGGGCATTTAATGTTTTTAAATTCATACAACACAGGCTGTGTAAAAATCATATCGTACAAAAGAGCCGAATTCCAAGCCACAAGATCATAATCTGGTGCTGTGGTCCAGCCTGCGCCAAGTTCAGCCCATTTTTGATAATCGGCATTCCATTTTCCGTCATAATAATTTGCCATTTGGTATTGCTTAATGCCTTCGTAATTCTGTTTCAATTCCGATTCGTACCACCAATCAACAGGTTTGTACGGAACAACCAATTTCCAGTCTTCTAGACCAATCGGATTTTCTAGAACCAGTTTTTCTGTAGTTTCGGGATACATCAAAGCAAAGCGCGTTGCCAGCATTCCGCCCATAGAATGTCCTAATACAGTCGTCTTGCTAATTCCTAAATGATCTAAAAGTTTTTTGGTGTTTTCTGCCAGCTGCTGAAAAGTGTATTGAAAATGATCTGGTTTTGTCGATTTTCCAAAACCAATTTGGTCTGGAACAATTACGCGATAACCTTCTTTTGTTAGTGCTTTAATTGTAGTTTCCCAATAAGCGCCATTGAAGTTTTTTCCGTGCAGTAAAACGATATTTTTCTGGTTATAGTTTTCGGGAATAATATCCATATAACTCATTTTTAGATACTGTCGCTGACTGCTCAGCTCAATAAAATGAACAGGAAATGGATATTCGTAATTACTTAAATTAATATCTAATGCTTTTATATTTCCTTGTTGGGCAAAACTTAAGAAGGGAATAAGTACAAATAATAGTCTTAGGATTTTCATTTTAGAAGGCATTGTTTTTATGATTTATAAAGTTAAACCGAACCACTTTTAAAACAAAGCTTAAAATCTTAAAGTTATCAGAAAAAAAGAGTTTGAAATGATTTTCTTGTTTTTAATGCCAATAATCGATGTTTTGTTGAAATTTTATCGATTAAATGATGCTGATTATGAAAATAATGTATTTTAACGGATAATGGAGCACTTCAAAGGACTTCTTTTATTAATAGGAAAATAGGACGTAATTTAGTGTAAGAATGTTGTAAGCCTTAAATGATAGTATTATGAAAAAAACTATACTTTTACTCCTGCTCACAGTCCCCACATTTGCCCAAGAACTCAATACTTTTGATTTCGCCGTTATAAACTCAACCTTAATTTCTGCCAATATAGATCTTGACAAAGGTCGGAGCGTTGTCTCTGCAAATCAAGATCAATATTCAGCTTATTTTCAGTACGCTCTTACAATGTGTGAAGACGACATCATTTTTGGCGCTGGAATTGACAAGTCCGAAATCGATCGTACCTATGTGGGTTATATCGGAAAGATTTGCGATAAATTTAGAGCTACAATTGGCATAGGATATGTCGATTCTAGAAGTGGTTACGAGGGAACTTTTACAGGTTTTAGCATCTCATGGCATTTTTCTGAAAATACCTATATTGGTGGAAACTTAGAAAATTTACATTCGTCAATAATTGATTATGATACCGACGAAAGTTTTGATTATTATAAGAAACTTGTTCCCAAAGTTTTTGGAAGTTATGAAATTATTCCAAATGTGATTGCTTTTGGACAGCTGAGTTCGAGAGTAAATGATATCGCTTTAAAATATCAGGTTCGCCGATTTTCAGCGGGAGGGTTTTATTCCGGACATTCATTTGGTGGGATTTTCGGAACCGTGAATGTCGGACGATTTGCCTTTTCCTGCAGTACCACTTTTGAAAGAGTAAATTTTGGGTTAAAGTTTGAATAATGAAATTAAAAATAAAGTTTGATTAAGAAAAAAATCCCAAAGACAATATCAGCAATTGTTTTTGGGATTTTTATAAGATTAAGATTTTCTGGTTTATAGCCCAACAAAATCTTCGCTTTTCGGGAAAATGCTCAAAGCTTGAATTGCAATTTCTGGAGTAGGAGAAGCTAATTTTCTAAGTTTGGTATCCATCCATGCGCCATCAACCGTAATCGTTGCGCAAAGTGTATCATCTTCTCTTCTAAATTCGTGAATGATAGACCAGCGTGAAGCATCAGCTTTCATTTTTGAGGTTTTAGTATGAATGAATATTTTGTCTGAAAGTTTTAATTCTTTTCTGAAAACACATTCTTCTCTAAACAAAACAGGTCCAAAACCTTGTGTCTGCATTACTTTTAAAGTTAAACCTAGTTCTTCTAAGATTTCGATACGATGCTGTGCACCAAAATCGTAATAAGCACTATGACGAACGTGAAAATTAGGGTCAAGATCTGACCAGCGGAAAGATATTTCTTTTACAAATGAAGCCATTTTATAATTGTAATTTTAATGAGAAATCGAAATTACGAATAAAAAATAAAAGAAAATTATAAAATTACTATGCGTGCATATTTTTTTATTTCCGTGGATGTAAAAAACATTTTTAATTATACTCTTTCTACTAAACAATTATAGCAGCCAGGTCTTGCATTGTGAATATGGATGTAATCTATTTTTTCGTTTTCAAAAGTTTTAATAATGCTTTCCTTGAGAGTATTTCCTTCAACTACAGACGCTTCTTTCATTATGCCATTTTTATCATAACTACGCAGCGAAAGTAATCTATGATTAAACATAAGCGGAATCTGGTTTGTTTCGAATGTACGTGTAGTGGCTTTCTTTCGTATAAAAATTGGTCCGCTTGCTTGATAAGGTGAGGCTGTTTGATGATGTTTGTATGGCAATAGAATGACTTCTTCGTCTATTTGAGCATCTTCTAAGCTAATTCTGCAAGGAAAACCTGGGGATTTATCGACTGTCATTCTGATTGCGCCGATTTTTTCTAGTTCTAGATCTGTTAATTTGAAGTAGCCTGAAAATTCTGTATGATTTAAAGACTTGATTTTAAAATTTGCTTCCATAATTTTTTTAAGCAAAAATCATATTTGATAGGAAGAAAAAAAATCCAAATCTTGCTATGTTTTTAAGTGATGTATTATAATGTCATTTTATCCAATTCAACTTCCAGCTTATCAAAATTCTCTTCGTTTTTGTCAACTACATATTGTTTAAGCTTCTGGCATTCTGCTTCGGTTTCAAAAAGCATTTTGAAAACTACTTTAGTCTGGTTTTCAGCAACAGTTTCAAAAGTTGTTAGAATTTGAAAAAGCGGTTTCGAATGACGTTTCCATGCAATAAGATTAGGTTTGTCAATTTTTATGAATTCGCATTCGTTTTCAAAATTTCCTCTTTCTGGGCCATGCATGGTAAATTTCCATGTTCCGCCTTCGCGAAAATCAAATTCATGAAATGTATTGGTAAAACCTTCTGGGCCCCACCAATTTTTTAAGTGTTCTGGATGACTCCAGGCTTTAAAAATAAGTTCTTGAGGGAAATTCAAAATACGTATGGTAACAATTTCTGAATCTGGGGTTGTCGAAAGAATCTCTGAAGTCATTTTTTTTAGCTTTAAATTAAACAAAAATTCACGGTTATAAAATTACGTCTATTTTTAAATACTTTCAAGATTGTCCCATTCGTATTCAATTTTATTTATTTTCATGAAATATGGAATTAATAGTAGAATTTCTAGTCTAAAAGAAAAATGATCTTTTCCTGCACTAAAAGGGAGTATAAAAAGAGAAGCAATGCATATTGCAATTCCAACAATGGCATCTATTTTGGCAATCATAATGGCATTGGGCTTTTCAAACCAAAGCGAATATGCTGCAAATCCTTTTAAAACCATGATAGAAATTATAAAAATTCCAGTTCCAGAATAAGCGGTATCGGTTGAGAATCCGTAGAGAGATAAATTTACATTAGGAACAAAAAGATTTGTAATAAGAGAACCTATTGCACATATAGCCATAAACATAAAAATCCAGCAGAAAACTTTTATCCACCAAGGCAGAAGTTTACGTCTTATTATTTCTGGTTTTTCAAATTCATCAAAATTGCTTTTTAATTCTTGTTCCATGGTTTGTTTTTGGTTTAGATTGGTTGGTTAGATATATTTTGAGTTTAATTTTTAAGCTTTCTTTTTTCTTCTATCTCGTTTATTTTTTTGACAATCCATGGGAGTGTTAATCCTTGGCCAATTAAAGTAAGAAGTACAACTGCAATAGAAATGAAAATAATAGCATTTCTAAGCGGAAATGGCGTTCCGTCTTCTAAAAATTTTGGCAATCCAATTGCAATGGCCAGCGAAACAATACCGCGCATTCCAGACCAGCTTATAATTAAGCTGTTTCCGAAGTCGAGAAGAGCATTTTCGCTTACTTTTCGCTTTTTCTTGTCATTATTTCTAAAAGCTTTCTGAAGGTTTATTTTTTGAAGAAATATTCTGACCATTCTCGTTAGCAATGCTACAATTGTTATTATCACTGCATATCCAATATAAGGCAAAATCATGTCATTTTCTATATCTTCTAAAACGTATCTGAAATTTAGTCCGATTAAGATAAAAATTAATCCGTTGAGTAAAAAGATAATAACGTCCCAAAGACTTTTAGAGCTGTTTTTTAAGTGCTCTGGAAAAACTTTGCTGCTTAAACGCGCCATTGCCAAACCTAAGAAAACAACTGCTATAACTCCAGAAACGTGTAAATGCTCGGCAACAAGGTAGGTGACAAAAGGCATTAAAAGCATAAAACTCACAACGACATTAGTATTGTTTCTAACCGTCCTTAGTATAATTCCTAATACTTTCCCCATTACCGCACCAACCAAAAAACCTCCTCCCAATAAAAAAACAAATTGAAAAGCGGCTTTCCAGATTACAAAAGTAGCACCCATAACGGCAGCAACTGCAAAATGATAGGCAACCAAAGCAGAGGCATCGTTTATTAAGCTTTCGCCTTCAAGTATAGTTAAAGTTTTTTGAGGTATTCCAAGTCCTTTTGTAATGTTTATGGCAGCGACAGCATCGGTAGCTGATAGTACAGCTCCAAGCACAAATGATAAAGGCCATGTCATGCCGGGAATCATATAATGAGAAACGACTGCAATCCAAAAAGTAGTGAAAAAAACTAATGGTATTGCTAGTGAACTAATTGTACCTATATTAGTTTTGAAGTGTTTAGGCGAAATGTTAAAAGAAGCATCATACAAGAGCGGAGGAAGAAAAATAAGGAAAATGATTTCAGGATTGATTTCGATTTCATTGATCGTTGGAATAAATCCGATGGCAACGCCAACAATTACAAGCAGAATCGGATAGGGAAGTTTGGCTTTATCGGCAAAAGCAGAAATACCGATAACAATGGCTAATATGAAAATGATTATGGTGTAGTTTTCCATTATGCTGATGTGCTAAATTTAGTTTTTAGATTTTTATCACTACAGTTCCGCTGATAATGTCATGAATTGCTCTTTTCTTTGAACTCGAAAAAATAGATATAAAAGAAAGCCATCCTAATAATAATTTGAATGAATATCGAATTATTGCCTGTAAAATATTTATTGATTTTGTTTCGTCTGATTTTTTTCTAATTCTAATGCTTTTAATATTGTTTCCAATTGTTCCTCCAAAAGTTGTTGCAATAGGTTCATACATAAATAAAGCTATCAATAAAACAGCTCTTAGCCAATCAGGAACATCTTTAAAATTAGATAAAACATCCGAAAAAATGATCATGCAAGCGATTATTAATACTGAATCAATTAAAATAGATTGTATTCTTTCTAATAAAAAAGGGTATTTTTCTTTCATTGATTTTTTTAACGAATATAATTAATTCTCTTTTATGCAGGAACGATAAAAATTTTTGATCAACCCGAATGGAAAATATATTTTATCTTATTTAATGTTCTAATAATGACACCTAAAAAGGAGTCTGCCATATCTGTCAGGTATGTAAAATGTCATGTTGTCAGATGATTTTTTTGGCACTGACGCAAAACTGACAATTTTATTTGGTTTTTTATATTGGCACAAAGATTGACTTATGCCACCTGAGTTATTAAAATAAAATCAAAAATTAAATATATAAAAAATGGGTAAAATAATCGGAATTGACTTAGGTACGACGAACTCTTGTGTTTCTGTAATGGAAGGTAACGAAGCAGTTGTTATCCCTAACGCAGAAGGAAAAAGAACTACACCATCTATCATCGCTTTTGTTGAAGGTGGAGAAATTAAAGTAGGTGATCCTGCAAAAAGACAAGCAGTAACTAACCCTACAAAAACGATTGCTTCTATTAAACGTTTTATGGGACACACTTTTGCTGAAACTACAGAAGAAGCAAAAAGAGTTCCTTACAGTGTTGTAAAAGGTGACAACAATACTCCACGTGTGGATATTGATGGACGTTTATACACTCCACAAGAATTGTCTGCAATGACACTTCAAAAAATGAAAAAAACTGCTGAAGACTATTTAGGTCAAACAGTTACTGAAGCAGTTATTACTGTTCCTGCTTACTTTAACGATGCGCAACGTCAAGCTACTAAAGAAGCTGGTGAAATCGCTGGTCTTAAAGTTATGCGTATCATCAACGAGCCAACTGCTGCTGCACTTGCTTACGGATTAGATAAAAAAGGAACTGATCAAAAAATTGCTGTTTACGATTTAGGTGGAGGTACTTTTGATATCTCTGTTCTTGAATTAGGAGACGGTGTATTTGAAGTATTATCTACAAATGGTGATACTCACTTAGGTGGTGATGATTTTGACCAAGTTATTATTGACTGGTTAGCTGACGAATTCAAAACTGAAGAAGGAATTGATTTACGTTTAGATCCAATGTCATTACAGCGTTTGAAAGAAGCTGCTGAGAAAGCTAAGATTGAATTATCATCTTCTGCTGAAACAGAAATCAACTTACCATACGTAACTGCTACTGCTTCTGGACCAAAACACTTAGTGAAAAAATTAACTAGAGCTAAATTTGAGCAATTATCTGATTCTTTAGTAAAACGTTCTATGGAGCCAGTTGCTAAAGCATTAAAAGATGCAGGTTTATCTACATCTGATATCGACGAAGTAATCCTTGTTGGAGGTTCTACTCGTATGCCAAGAATCGCTGACGAAGTTGAAAAATTCTTCGGTAAAAAAGCATCTAAAGGTGTTAACCCTGATGAGGTTGTTGCTATTGGAGCTGCTATTCAAGGTGGAGTTTTATCTGGAGATGTAAAAGATGTATTGTTACTTGACGTAACGCCTCTTTCTTTAGGTATCGAAACTATGGGTGGTGTATTGACTAAATTAATCGAGTCTAACACAACTATCCCAACTAAAAAATCTCAAGTATTCTCTACTGCTGCAGATTCTCAACCATCTGTTGAAATCCACGTATTACAAGGAGAAAGAGCAATGGCTGCTGATAACAAAACTATCGGTCGTTTCCACTTAGACGGTATTCCACCAGCACCAAGAGGAGTTCCTCAAATCGAAGTAACTTTCGATATCGATGCTAATGGTATCATCAAAGTTTCTGCAACTGACAAAGGAACAGGAAAATCTCACGATATCCGTATCGAAGCTTCTTCTGGATTAACAGCTGAAGAAATCGAAAAAATGAAAAAAGATGCTGAAGCTAACGCTGATGCTGACAGAATTGCAAAAGAAAGAGCTGAGAAATTGAACGAAGCTGATAGTACTATCTTCCAAACTGAATCTCAATTGAAAGAGTTAGGAGATAAATTGACAGACGATCAAAAAACAGCTATCGAATATGCTTTAACTGAATTGAGAATGGCTCACCAATCTCAAGATCTTGATGCAATCCAAAAAGGATTAGACAATGTAAATGCAGCTTGGAAAACAGCTACAGAAGCAATGTACGCTCAAGGAGGTGAAGGACAACAAGCTGCTCCACAACAAGAGCAGTCTTCTGGAGATAACGTTGAAGACGTTGAATTCGAAGAAGTAAAATAATTTACTCCATAAAGACGTATTGCGTCTTTACAATTGAATATAAAAACCGAGTCAGAAATGGCTCGGTTTTTTTGTTTAAAGTTAATGGTTAAACCCGACAGGTTTTAAAAACCTGTCGGGTTTGCTATGCATTATAAATTCAGAAATTCTTCCAATGAAGAGAAATTTTCTTTTTTATTGTGAGAAGATTTTAAATTTTCAAGATTTTCAAATAATGAAATCACTTTTTCACGTTTTAGTTTAGTTTGTTTTTCGGAGATACAAGTTAAATAAGAGCTCCATGGATATTCTATTGGATGTTCACAAAAACCATGGTTTACTGGATTGTAATGAATGTATTTTATAACAGAACGCAAATAGGATTGATTGTTAATTAATTTTCTTTTAAAAGGCCTTTCAAATAGAGAACCATGTCTATTGTAGCCTTTATTGATTGCTTTTGTATAAGCGTTAAACAAATTTCCGAAAGACTGATATGCAGGAATTACTTTTTTTATTTCAAATTCCTTTTGACTCTCTAAGATTTCTTCAAAAGTTTTAATTCTTACTAATAAATGAAAATGATTTTTTAATAAACACCAAGCTAGTGTTTCTGCAATTGGATCAATATGTTTAGTATAAAGCATTAGAAAATATTCATGATTTCTATTTTCTTTGAATAGGTTTTCTCCGTTAATGCCACGATTATAAATATGATAATATTTTCCGGGTTCTAGATTTTCAGTTTTTTGCATGTTTAATATCGTCAAGAAACCCGACAGGTTTTTAAAACCTGTCGGGTCTAGTTTAATATAAAAGTAGTAAAAAGATTACTTTTTCAGGTTTTTTATTTTTGTTAAATGTTTCTTATCAAACTGATAATTGTCATTTCCTGTTCGGAATCTTTTTCGTAATATTACTATTGTAAATTTTCATGAATGAGAAAGATCAAATACAAGAAAGGACGCAAGCTGCAACACATTACTTTAGAGTATACAGGCTCACATAAAGAGCATGAGACCGAAATGCAGCTTTTTGTATACGATGATGCCGATGTTATTGAATACGATAAGTTTACCGTCTTGGCTCTAAATTCTTGTTTTGATTATACTAAAAACAATTGGTTAAATATTCATGGCTTAAATGACATTGATCTTATTAAAACGATTGGTGCTCATTTTAAACTTGATGATTTTCTTTTAGCCGATATATTAAATACGACTAAAAGGACTAAGTTAGAAGAACAGCAAAACGTTTTATTCTTCAACATAAAATCACTTTTACCTTCTGAGTATTCAGACAATCTTAGTGTTGAACAAATCAGTTTTATTTTGAAAGATGGACTTCTAATCTCTTTTCAGGAAAAACGAAGCGATTTTTTTACGCATATCAGAGAGCGTCTTCGCACACACGCAGGAATTGTTAGAACTAAAAAAGTAGATTATCTCCTTTATTTATTGCTTGATGCTATAATGGAAAACTTCTACATTACTATTGAAGATGAAGAAGATAAAATTGAAGAATTAATTAATCAGGCTAAAAAAGGAGCACATCCTGTTATTCTTGAAAAAATTGAAAACCATCGGGATAATTTTAATTTTTTAAAACGTTCCATTGTGCCGCTTAGAGATTCCTTATATTATCTAAAAACAATTAAAGATGATGATGAATCAAACGGTTTAATCCAGAAAGAAACATTTAATTTCTTTATCAGGCTTCATCAAAAAAGTCTGGAACTTTTAGAACAAATAGAATCGGATATGAGCGCATTAGAAAGTGCCTCAAACTTTTATTTCTCGGAACAAAGCCGAAAAATGAATGAAATCATGAAAACGCTGACTATCATTTCGGCGATATTTATTCCGCTTACTTTTATTGTTGGAGTATACGGAATGAACTTTGAAAACATGCCAGAACTTAAAACCCAGAACGGCTATTTTGTGGTCATGGGTATTATGTTTCTGCTGGTAATAGCCCTAATTATCTATTTCAAAAAAAGACGCTGGTTTTAATGTTTGTTACAGTCGTGAGGAATTAGGATTTATGTAATTTTGTTATTTAGAATAAATATAAATAATTATGAGTAAAGCAATATATATTGCCACTAGCGACCATAATAGTGGAAAATCAATTATTACGCTCGGTTTGATGAGCATCTTAATTGGTAAAACGGCCAAAGTAGGGTATTTTAGACCTATAATCGAAGATTTTGTGGATGGTGAAGTAGATAATCATATCGAGACTGTTTTGTCGTATTTTAACCTTGATATTGCGTTTGAAGATGCTTATGCTATTACCAAAAGCAGATTAATTAAGAAAAAGAACAAAGGGAAAATAGGAGAGGTTCTAGATTTAATTATTGAGAAGTATAAAAAACTAGAAGAACGTTTTGATTTTGTTTTGGTTGAAGGAACAAGCTTTACGGGAGAAGGAACTTCTATCGAATTAGATTTGAATGTTTTGATTGCCAAAAATCTCGGAATTCCAACCATAATTGTAGGTTCAGGAGTTGGTAAGACTTTAGAAGAACTTTTAGATAGTCTGTATTTGGTTTACGATTCTTTCAAAGTAAAAGAGGTTGAAGTTTTATCTGTTTTTGCTAATAAAGTACAACCTGAAAATATTGAATTGGTGACAAAAAGCTTGCAGAAAAGTTTGCCATCCAATGTTTTGATAAATACAATTCCGCTTATTTCAAGTTTGAATAATCCGACCATGCAGGAAATTGTAAACGAATTGAATGCCAAAGTTTTGTTTGGAGAAAATTATCTGAATAACGAAATCGGACATTACAGTGTTGGAGCAATGCAACTTCATAATTATTTGGTGCATTTGCATAACAATGCTTTGGTAATTACACCTGGAGACCGTTCTGATATTATTTTAGGAGCTTTACAAGCTAATGAATCAGCAAATTATCCGACGATTTCAGGAATTATCCTGACAGGAAATATTGTTCCAGAGGAAAGTATTTTAAAGCTTATTGAAGGGCTTTCGGCTATTGTTCCGATTATTGCTGTAGATGGAGGAACTTACCATATTACAAATAAAATAGGTTCTATAAAATCGGAGATTTACGCCAACAATACACACAAGATTGAAACCTCAATTAATACTTTTGAAAAATACGTCGAAATTGAAGCTTTATCGCAAAGAGTGATTACTTTTCAGCCGGAAGGTATGACGCCAAAAATGTTTCAGTATAACATGGTTAAAAGAGCCAAAAAGCATAGAAAACATATTGTGTTGCCAGAAGGAAATGATGACAGAATTATTACAGCAGCGTCAAGATTGTTGGATATGGATGTAGTGGATATTTCAATCATTGGAGATAAAAAACAAATCGAAAGTAAAGTCGCAGAACTTGGACTTACATTTGATTTTTCTAAAGTAAATATTATCAATCCGATCGAGTCTGAAATGTATGAGGATTATGCTAATACGTACTATGAGCTTAGAAAAGCTAAAAACGTAAGTATTACAATGGCAAGAGATTTAATGGAAGATGTTTCGTATTTCGGAACCATGATGGTCTATAAAGGCCATGCAGACGGAATGGTTTCTGGAGCCGCTCATACCACACAGCATACAATTTTACCAGCACTACAATTCATTAAAACCAAACCTAATTCATCTGTTGTTTCTTCAGTGTTTTTTATGTGTTTAGAAGATCGAGTTTCTGTTTTTGGAGATTGCGCTATTAATCCAAACCCAACAGCAGAACAATTGGCAGAAATTGCGATTTCGTCAGCAGAATCAAGTCTGGCATTCGGAATTGAACCAAAAATAGCCATGCTTTCTTATTCTTCTGGATCGTCAGGAAAAGGAGATGAGGTAGACAAAGTAAGAACAGCAACGGCAATTGTAAAAGAAAAAAGACCTGACTTAAAAATTGAAGGCCCAATTCAGTATGATGCTGCGGTTGATTTAAGCGTTGGAAAAAGCAAAATGCCAGATTCAGAAGTAGCAGGACAGGCCAGCGTATTAATTTTTCCAGATTTAAATACAGGAAATAATACTTACAAAGCCGTTCAGAGAGAGACAGGAGCTTTGGCAATTGGTCCAATGCTTCAAGGTTTAAATAAGCCAGTAAATGATCTAAGCCGAGGATGTACTGTTGATGATATAATCAACACAGTGGTTATTACAGCCATTCAGGCTCAAGGAATGTAAATAATTGTGAATTGTTAATGGTGATTATGAATTACTTTGCCTTAAAAATTTGCTTTTATTTCAATTTTAAATCGAGATATAAAAAATATAAAACAAAAAGTTTTGAGTCTTTTAAGAAAACTCAGCACCTTAGAAACTTAGCATCTTAGTACCTTAAAAAAAATGAAAATATTAATTATAAATTCAGGGAGTTCTTCAATTAAATACCAATTAATGGTAATGCCAGAAAACGAAGTAATATGTTCTGGAATGATTGACAGAATTGGTTTAGAAACTTCAAATATTACTTTTAAAACAGCTGTTGCTTCACGAGAAGAAACACTTCCAATTCCCAATCACAAAATAGGTTTGCAGAAAGTGGCTAATATGCTTTTAGACCCTGAAAAAGGAGTAATTAAATCTACTTCAGAGATTGCTGCTGTTGGTCATCGTGTGGTGCATGGTGGAAGCGATTTTAGCGCAACAGTAAAAATTGATGAAAAAGTTAAAGAAAAAATCAAACAGCTTTTTGAATTGGCGCCTTTGCACAATCCAGCCAATTTAGAAGGAATTAATGTGGCAGAAGAAATTTTCAGTTCGGCAGAACAAATTGCTGTTTTTGATACTGCATTTCATCAAACTATGCAAGAAGTAGCATATAAATATGCAATTCCGAATTACCTTTTGAAAGAAAATAAAGTTCGTGTTTATGGTTTTCATGGAACGAGTCATAAATATGTTTCTGAAAAGGCAATTAAATACTTAAAAGATAATTCTAAAATAATTACAATACACTTAGGAAATGGCTGTAGTATGGCCGCAGTTAAAGATGGAAAGTGTATTGATACTTCAATGGGATTTTCTCCTTCAAATGGCTTAATTATGGGAACCCGCGCTGGAGATATTGACCAGTCTGTTGTTTTTTATATGATTAAAAATTTAGGTTATACTCCAGATGAGGTAAATGCTGTTTTATTGAAACAAAGCGGTATGCTTGGCCTTACTGGTTATAGTGATTTGCGTGACATTGAAGCTGAAGCCGAAAAAGGAAATAAAGAATGTCTCTTAGCATTACAGATGAATGCTTATAGAATTAGAAAAACAATAGGAGCTTATGTCGCAGCCCTAAACGGATTAGATGGAATTGTTTTTACTGCAGGAATTGGAGAAAACTCATCGTATATGCGTAATTTGATTTGTACAGACATGGATTATTTCGGAATTGAAATTAATACAGAAAAGAATCAAATTCGTTCTAAAGAATTGCGAGAAATCAATTCAGAGAAGTCTAAAGTAAAAGTTTTGGTAGTTCCGACTGATGAAGAATATGAAATTGCAAATCAGGTATTTCAATTGCTTGAAAATTAGAATATTTACACCACTGTAGTTAAAGGCTTCTTTCTTAAGGAGCCTTTTTTATGCTTTCAGTTTAAGTTTTTTGTCAGTATCTTTGAATTTAAAAAATAATATCTTGAAATCGATACTTTTTAAATCCGTTTTCTTCTTTTTCATCGCTTTACAGCTTCAGGCACAAGAATTACTTCCCTTTGTAGAAAATTATAGCAAATCTGATTATCAGGGAGATAATCAAATCTGGAATGTTGTACAAGGTAATGATAATGCCATGTATTTTGCTAATAATCACTATTTGCTTCGTTACGACGGAGTAAAATGGGAAAAATATACACTTCCGAACAAAACAATTATCCGATCAATTCTGATTGAAGGAGACAAAATATACTCAGGTTCTTATAAAGAATTTGGTTATTGGTATAGAAAAGACGGTACTATGCATTATGTTTCGATTACCAAAAATCTCAGATTATTTGATGAAAAAGATAATGAGGAAATTTGGAAAATTTTCAGGTTTAACGGTTCGCTTTATTTTCAATCGTTTAATGACGTTTTTATTTATAACGGAAAAACTATTAAGAAAATTAAATTCCCTTTTCTTATTTCGTATTGTTTTGGTGTAGATAAAAATTTATACGTTGCTTCTGTTAAAGATGGAATTTACAGAATGAACGGTAAATATATTGCCAATCCAAAAGGATGGGATATTTTAAAAAATACAGTTGTCCATGCTATCGAAAAGGTTCAAAACACAACTTATATTTTTACGCAGAAAAAAGGTGTTTTTATTGTAGAAAAAAATGGACTAAGAAGCTGGGAACATCCAATAAACGAAACTTTAAAAGCAGCAACTATCAATGTCGCTAAATTTGTTAAAAATGATAAGCTGATTATTGGGACTGGAAATCGCGGAATTTTCATTTTAGATTTAAAAAACAACAGCTATAAAAATATCGAGCGCGATAATGTTTTAATGAACAATTCGGTTCTCAGTATAGGATTGGATAAAGAAAATGATTTGTGGGTTGGTTTAGATAATGGTATTGCACATGTTGAGGTTAATTCTCCTATTTCTTTCTTTTACGATAATTCAGGGCTTTTAGGATCTGTATATGCTGTGGCTACAATTAATAAAGGATATTTAATTGCATCCAATCACGGTATTTTTGAATACAGTGCAGGAAAATTTAATATGATGCCGAATACGCAAGGCCAGGGTTGGAATATCTCTCTAATTGACGGAAAATATATTATAGGTCATAATGACGGCACTTTTTCATACGAAAATGGTACTTTGACGAAAATAAATGGTGTCAGCGGTGGCTGGAACATGTCTAAAAGCAGTATTAATAATACTTATTTTCAATCTACATATAGTGGCATTCTGGTTTATGATGATCCTTCAAATATGTCTCATTATAAGATTATCAAGGATCTGGCAAAACCCATAAAGTATGTTGCTCAAAACAAAAAGAATGAAATTTGGGCAGCCGATAATTATCGCGGTTTATATCGTGTTTTGCTAGATGATAATTATAATACATTAAAAGTTGAAAATGTCACACAGCAAAGCAAAATACAAAATGATTTTGGAATAAAGATTTTTGAATTTAGAAAAGAAATCCTTTTTCTAATTAATAACTCTTGGTATACGTACAATTCTATATCTAATAGATTGGAGGAAAATGAACTGTTCAATACAAATTTTAGAAATGTAACAGATGTAGTTTCGATAGATGAAGATCATTTCATGGTTTTGCAAAACGGAATCTTGTATCATATTTATGCACAAGGAAACAAATTTGTCTGGAATATTATTCAGGAGAAATATTATAAAGGAAAATTGATTAATGAGAATCTAAGAATTTTCAAAAAAGACAATTATTATTTGTTTAATCTGGATGACGGATTTATATCTCTTAAACTTGAGTATGAAAATAAACAAAATTCGGGAGTAAAAGTTGAAGCATTTAGTAATGGTGTTTTAGTTCCGAATGATGAAAAAATTAAATTCAATACTGAATTGCAGATTAATGTAATTTCTGGAATTTACGGAGCAAGTAAACCTAATTTATTTTACAAGCTAGATAAGGAAAAAGATTTTGTTCCAATTTCTGACGGATTAATCGTTTTGAATAATTTGGGAAGTGGTTATCATACGGTAGAAATTTTCAAACATGATGGTGCTACTTATGACAAAGTTTCTTTCTATAAATTTAAAGTTGCCGAACCATGGTATTTTTCTTTCTGGATGATTCTGCTATATTTTCTTGTTGTTGGAGCAGTTTTATTTTTCTACTATAAATGGAATAAGCTTCGTTATATGCAAAAACTGAAATTGCAGGCAGAGGAATTAAAACATCAGAGAGAAATTCTTGAAATGGAATTGAAGAAAGAAAACGAACTTAATATCCAAGAATACGAAAAACACATTTTAGAATTAGAATTGCAGGCAAAATCTTCGGAAGTAGCAGGTAAGTCACTATCTATTGCCAAACAAACTGAGATGATAGATAAAATTCAAGGTATTTTGGAAAGTGAAAAAGACTTTAGTAAACTTAAAAATGAAATTAGAAAAGCAATAAAGATTAATGAAGTAAATAAACACGAATGGGAAACATTTGAGACCAATTTGAACCAAATTCATAATGAGTTTATTATTAATCTATCAAAAAAATATCCGCATCTAACTCCAAAGGATATTAAACTATGTGTTTACCTTAAAATGAACCTTTCTTCTAAAGAAATTGCTCCTATGATGAATATCTCTTTTAGAGGTGTAGAATTACACAGATATCGTCTTAGAAAGAAGCTAAACCTTACTCAAGACGAAAACCTATCAAAGTTTTTATTAACTCTGTAAGATTACATTTTATTTTTTACAGAATTTATATTTTTCCATATCATTTTTTATATAATTACGATACATCATTACTACATCATAATGTTATGTTAAACCAATTTTGTTAACATTTATGGTGTTGATAATCATATTAATAAGATAAAATTTTAACACATTGATGTAGCTATGTTGTAGTGGTAATTGATGTACTACAACGTTGTAATTGCTTAATTTGGCTCTACTAACTTAAACGATTACGTACTGTATGAAAAATTTTATTTTTAGCTTTTTAGCGCTCTTGCTGCTGCCTACCTATATGATGGGGCAAGCTCAAGCAATTAAAGGAAAAGTAGTAGACAGTAATGGAATGGGAATTCCAGGAGCAATTATCGCTTCAGCTGATGCTAGAGCAACTGCAGATGCAGATTTCGACGGAAACTTTACAATTAATGCAAAACCTGGAGACATTTTAAAAATCTCTATGTTAGGTTTTGATTCGGTTTCTGTACCGGCAACTGCCGCACCAATGACAATAACCTTAAAAGAAGCAGGTGATACTGCTTTAAAAGAAGTAGTTGTAATTGGATACGGTACAAGAAAGAAAATTGATAATACTTCGGCGGTTAGCTCGATTAAGTCCGAAGAGATTACCAAAATGAAAGTAATGAATGCCTCTCAGGCTATTCAAGGTAAAGCTGCAGGGGTTCAGGTGTCTACTTCAGATGCGCCAGGAAGTACGCCTTCAGTTGTGATCAGGGGAGCTGGTACTGCATTAGGAGGAAGAAATCCTCTTTATGTTGTAGACGGTATGCCTACTGACAATATTAATAACATTAATACTAATGATATTACATCTTATGAAGTTTTAAAAGATGCTTCTTCATTAGCGATTTATGGTACAAGAGGTGCAAATGGTGTAATTATGATTACAACCAAAGCAGGAAAAGGTAAGCTTACTGTTGATGTAGAAAGTTTTGCAGGAATTAGAACTCCACTAAAAACTGTAAAAATGGCAAATGCTGAGGAGTATGTTCGTTACAGTAATGCTGCTTATAGCAATGATTTTCCTCAAGGAAGATTTTCTGCAAATCAGCCATATAACACAAATTGGCTAGATGCGATCACAAGAACAGGATCTTATACTCAAAATAACATTGCAATTTCAGGATCTTCAGACAATGTAAAATACTTTTTTAGTGCTGGAAATTATGAAGAAAAAGGAATTTTGAACGGATCTGATTATGGACGTACAACTTTTAGAAATAACAACGAATTTAAACTTTCTGAGAAAGTTAAAATTAGCCAAAATTTCAGTGTAAGTAGCATTAAAAATACGCCAATGCCTTTGAGCGCTTTTACTAATGCTTACAGACAATCTCCTTTAGTTCCTGTTCGTTATGCTGATGGAAAATATGGAGTTCCATTTATTTCTAATGGAGTTGTGGCAGAAACAGGATCATCATTTAATAATGTTGCAAATCCAGTGGCTCAATTAGATTATACAAATGAGCAGCAGCAATCGGTAACTTTACAAGGGGGATTAAAATTAGATTGGGATATTTTTAAATCTTTGAAATTCACATCACAATTTAATGGGGAATATTATACTTACAAACAATATAATTATGTAGACAATTTAGCACTTTGGCTTTCTGCAGACCCTACTCGTATAGCTTCTGGTTATCCTTCAGATTTGAATAAAAACACTTTAACAAGAGGTAGAGACGAATATTTTAACTGGAACTTGTCTAACTATTTAACGTATAACAAAGTTTTTGCTGAAATTCATGATGTTGAAGTTACTGCAGGTATTGAAGCAAATGTACAAGGAACTAGAGAAAAGTTAACGATTGATAGAAAGAATGTAAATGCAAATTCAAATTATTGGTCTTTAAAAGATGTTAACGTTGCAGGTAATGTTACAGGTTATAAAGATGAAGCACTTAATCAAAGAAGATTAGCATCTTATTTCGCTCGTTTTCAATATAAATTGATGGACAGATATTTGGTTACAGGTACTGTAAGACGTGACGGTTCATCTCAGTTTGCTGAAGACAAACGTTGGGGAACTTTTCCATCAGTTGGTTTAGGGTGGATCATTTCTAAAGAAAGCTTCTTAAGCAATGTAGAACCAATTAATTTATTAAAAATTAGAGGTTCTTGGGGTAGATTAGGAAATCAAAATGTGCCTCTTAATACACAATTATTAACTTCTGGACTAGATTATTCTGGTTTAGGTTCTGGTACTACAATTAATTCTCAGGTAGATCCTAATTTATCTTGGGAGATTGTTGAAGAACTTTCAGGAGGTTTTGATTTTGAATTGCTTAATAGCAGATTAAAAGGGTCATTTGATTTGTATGATAAAAACACAAACAATACAATTTTGAATGTTAAGCCTTATTCAACTTCTGGAATTACGCTAGCTACGCCAGCGCATGTTGGAGAAGTGTCAAATAAAGGATACGAGATCTCTTTACGTTGGGATGATAAAATAAACGATAATTTAAGTTATTGGATTGGAGGGAATTTTTCTCATAATAAAAATGAACTTACAAGCCTTAAAAATGTTCAGTTAAATCCAATTATTGGAGGAAGTTTAGGAAACGGTCAAAATACCAAAATTCTAGATAACACTTCTGTAGGTCAGCCATTGGGTAGTTTCTTTATGTATGAATATGCAGGAGTTGACCCAACAAATGGCCAAATGTTATACTACAAAGCAGATGGTTCTAAAGTTGCTCAATCAGGTTTAGATGAACTTAAAGATAAAAAATACGTTGGTTCTCTTTTACCGACTTCTAACTATGGTGTTACTTTAGGAGTAAATTACAAAAACATTGATTTTTCTGTTGACGGTTACGGAACTGGCGGAGCAAAAGTATACAATGGAAAAAAAGCACAAAGATTTGGAGGAGAAAATGTAGAAGCTTCTATGGCTAATGGCTTTTGGACGCCTACAAACACTACATCTTCAATTCCAGCACCTTCTAATTTAGTTCCTTATGCTTCAACATATTATTTAGAATCTGCGGACTTTTTTAGAATCAATAATATTACGTTAGGATACAAACTTCCACTTAAAGAAGATCAGTTTTTAAGCTATTGCCGTCTTTATGTAAACGCAATGAATCCATTTATCACACAAAAATTCTCTGGGTTCTCACCAGATGTTGTGTCTGATGGTAAGTTAGTTGAAGGCACTCAAGGGGTTGAATTAGATGCTTATCCATCATTGAGATCATTTGTTGTTGGTGTTAATTTAAAATTTTAAAATTATGAAAAGAATATATATATCAATGTTTGTGCTTTCTGGATTATTATTATCTGGTTGTTCAAATGATTTTTTAGATGTAGAGCCAAGTGAGGCTATTCCTGCTGATCCAGCTTTGGTCAATAGTGATGAAGGAGCTAAAAGTTTTGTAACAGCAATCTACAATCAGTTTTTAGGTTGGGAAATGTCTTCTTTTGGATGGAATGCGGTTTCAAGTATAATCTCAGATGATGCTGATAAAGGATCAGATCCTGGAGATACAGGGGGAGATAAAGATATTGTAGACGCATTGACATATAATGCTTCAACTCCATCATTTGAATCTACTTGGAATGCAAATTATGCTGGAATTAATAGATGTAATCAAGCATTAGCAATGTTTCCTAAATTAGATCAGGCATCACCAGATTTGAAAGCAAGATTAGTTGGGGAAACAAAATTCATGAGAGCTTTTATGTATTTTACTTTAGTTAAAGGATACGGAGGAGTTCCTATTGTAGATCATTTAGCTACAGTTCCAATTTCTGAGGAAGATAGAAAAATGCAATTGACACGTAAATCAGTAGCAGAAGTTTATGCTTTTATAGAACAAGATTTAAATGATGCTATTGAAGCTTTGCCTTTAAAATCTGCCTACACTGGAGCAGATGTTGTTAGGGCTTCTAAAGGAGCGGCGTATGCTTTATTAGCAAAAGTAAACCTATATCAAAAAAATTGGCAAAAAGTAATTGACAATTGTGATAAAGTAACAGGTTACTCTTTAGTTACCGATTATGCATTACAATTTAAAAAAGAAGGAGAATTTGGTCCAGAATCTATTTTTGAAATTAATGGAGTAGGTTCTACTTCTAGCCCTGGATTTGGAATTGGAAATTATACTGTTTCTCAAGCGCCTCGTGGTGCTGGAGGTTGGGGTTGGGGATTCAATACACCAACTAAAGGTTTAGCAGATGCTTATGAAGCTGGAGACGTTAGAAAAGATGCTACAATTATTTTTAGAGGTTCAGTTTTATATGACGGAAGAATAGTGGCATCAACTGTAGCTAATCCAAGATACAATTATAAGGCATATTCATCATCTTTCTATAATCAAGAATTTACAGACACTAATCTTAGATATTTAAGATATGCTGAAGTAATTTTAATGAAAGCTGAGGCATTAAATGAATTAGGAGAAACATCAGCAGCTATTCCTTTGGTAAATCAGATTCGTAAAAGAGCTGGTTTAGGAGATACTCCTTATACTTCACAGGCAGATATTAGAAAAGCAATTTATAAAGAAAGAAGATTAGAATTTGCTTTTGAGCACGACAGATGGTTTGATATTGTTAGAACTGGGCAAGCAGAAGCGGCTATGGCTGCAGATGGAAAAACTTTTATTGTTGGAAAACATGAGTTATGGCCTATACCAACTTCATTCTTGAGAGAAGCAAATGGGCTTTCTGAACAAAACCCTGGTGGTTATTAATCAAAATCTTAAAAATCACTTCCTTCAGATTTCCTGAGGGAAGTGATTATTTACCAAAAAATCTTAAATTTTTATAATGGTTAGAATTTCAGTTTTATTTTTAGCTTTTGCTTTTTTTAGTTGTGGATCAAAGGAAGATAAGTCAAAAGAAAATGTACAGGAAAATACTTCTGGCGTTACTGCATTAACAGATGAGCAGCTTTTAGATGCTGTTCAAAAACAAACATTTAAATATTTCTGGGATTATGCAGAACCAAATTCTGGATTAGCTAGAGAGCGTTATCATCCTGACGGAGTTTATCCTGAAAATGACTCAAATATCGTAACTACAGGTGGTTCAGGTTTCGGATTAATGGCTCTTGTTTCAGGAATGTCTCAAGGATATATTACTAAAGAACAAGGTGTAGAACGTCTTAACAAAATTGCAGATTTTTTAGGCAAAGCTGATCGTTTTCACGGAGCATGGCCACATTGGATGGACGGAAATACAGGAAAAGTAAAGCCTTTTGGAACCAAGGATAATGGTGGAGATTTAGTTGAAACCTCATTTTTGGTTGCAGGAATGATTACGGTTCGTGAATATCTTAAAGATGGTTCTGAAAAAGAAAAAGCAGTAGCTCAAAAATTCGATGCACTATGGAAAGGTGTTGATTGGCAATGGTACACCAACAATAAAAATGTGTTGTACTGGCACTGGTCACCAAACTACGCTTGGCAGATGAATTTTCCTTTGCGAGGATATAACGAATGCCTTATTACGTACGTAATGGCAGCGTCTTCGCAAACACATACAATCGATGCGAAAGCATATCACGAAGGTTGGGCGAGAAGCGGCGGTATAGTTTCTTCAAAAACAAAATATAATATTCCACTTATTTTAAAGCACAATGGTGCAGAAGAATTTGGTGGTCCATTATTTTGGGCTCATTATTCTTATGTAGGTTTAGATCCAAACCATTTAACAGATAAATATGCTAATTATTGGGATTTAAATGTAAATCAGACTAAAATCAATTATGAGTATTGTGTTCAAAATCCAAATAAAAATGCAGGTTATGGTCCAGAATATTGGGGTCTAACAGCTTCTTATTCAAGAAATCCTGACGGTTCTATTGGATACAATGCACACATGCCAAGCAACGATCAAGGTGTGATTTCTCCAACAGCAGCAATCAGCTCAATTGTTTACACGCCAAAAGAATCTATGGCCGTAATTAGAAATTTATACGAAAATCATAAAGAAGAAACTTGGGGAGATGCAGGTTTTTATGATGCTTTGAGTTTAGGAAATAAGTGGGTTGCAAAACGTTATTTAGCAATAGATCAAGGTCCTGAAGTTGTAATGATCGAAAATTATAGAACAGGATTGATATGGAAATTGTTTATGAACGCGCCAGAAGTAAAACAAGGTTTAACAAAACTTGGATTTAAATCTGGAAAATACAGACTTCAATAATTGACATGAAATACAAATTAGCTTTTTTATCTTTTTTGCTTTCACTTTTAGGCTTTAGCCAGAGTGAGGTAACTGGAAAAATTAATACCGTCATAATGGCAAAGTATGAACTTGGCTATGTTTTGCATAAACCGGCAAATACAAAAGAGAAAAAGCCTTTGATAGTTTTTATTTCTGGAGATGGAGAAAAAGGAACTGATCTTGAGAAAGTAAAAATTAATGGACCTTTAAAATATTTAAAGACTCATCAATTAGATGCTTACGTTCTTGCTCCACAATGTAAAGAAGATGAAAACTGGGATATAGAATCAATTTACCAGCTCATTCTAAAAATTCAGAAAGAGAATAAAATTGATTCAGAAAGAATATATGTTACTGGTTTGAGCTCAGGAGGTTGGGCTTCTTGGAATTTGGCTTTTGCACATCCAGATCTATTTGCCGCAAATGTACCTGTCGCTGGCTTTGTAGATTTGATTCAGTTAGAAAAAGCATGTGAAATTGCCAATATTCCAACCAGGATTTTTCATGGATTACTCGATGATGTGGTAAATGTGAATTATGCAATCACGATTTACAAAGAATTAAAAAAATGTAATGCTAAAGATGTGAAGCTGACCATTTTTGATGATGCAGGTCATGACAGCTGGACAAAAGTATATGATAATCAAGAAATCTATGACTGGATGTTGCAGCAAAGAAAAACGAATACAAACAAATAAATAGAATAGAATGAAAAACAAATTAGTCTTACTTTTTTTAGGATGCGCTGTTTTGGGTTATGCTCAAAAAAAGCCAGCTAAAAATACAGTGAAAATTAAACCAAAGTCTGAATTTGTGGCGGAATTAATGTCAAAAATGACTTTAGACGAGAAATTGGGTCAGTTAAACTTGCCAACATCTGGTGATATTACCACTGGGCAGGCAAACAGCTCAAATGTGGCAAAAAATATTGCTGAAGGAAAAGTGGGCGGTTTGTTCAACATTAAATCAGTTCAAAAAATTAAAGAAGTACAGAAAATTGCGGTTGAAAAAAGCCGTTTAAAAATTCCGTTGCTTTTTGGTATGGATGTTATTCACGGTTACGAAACAACATTCCCAATTCCGTTAGGATTATCTTGTACTTGGGATATGGGTTTAATTGAAAGAAGTGCTCAAATCGCTGCAAAAGAAGCAAGTGCAGACGGTATCAACTGGACATTCTCTCCAATGGTAGACATTTCTCGTGATCCAAGATGGGGAAGAGTTTCTGAAGGTTCAGGAGAAGATCCATATTTAGGAAGCCAAATTGCAAAAGCAATGGTTAATGGTTACCAACAGCACGATCTTACTAAAAATAACTCAATCTTAGCTTGTGTTAAACACTTTGCATTATATGGTGCTCCAGAAGGAGGACGTGATTACAACACAGTTGATATGAGCCACATCAGAATGTTTAATGATTATTTTCCTCCTTACAAAGCTGCAGTTGATGCAGGTGTAGGTTCGGTTATGGCTTCTTTCAACGAAGTTGACGGAATTCCAGCAACTGGAAACAAATGGTTAATGACAGATGTTTTAAGAAAACAATGGGGTTTCAAAGGTTTTGTAGTAACAGATTTTACGGGAATTCCTGAAATGATTCCTCACGGAATGGGCGATTTACAGCAAGTTTCAGCTTTAGCATTAAACGCTGGAGTTGAAATGGATATGGTTGGAGAAGGTTTCTTAGGAACTTTGAAAAAATCTTTAGATGAAGGAAAAGTAAAAATCGAAACAATCGATAACGCTGTAAAACTTATTTTAGAAGCAAAATATGATTTAGGATTATTCCAAGATCCATATAAATATTGTGACGAGAAGAGAGCAAAAACTGAAATCTTTACAACAGATAGCAGAAAAGAAGCACGTGATATTGCAGCTCAATCTTTAGTTTTATTAAAAAACCAAAATCAGTTGTTGCCTCTTAAAAAATCTGGAACAATTGGTTTAATCGGACCATTGGCAGATGCTAAAGAAAACATGCCAGGAACTTGGAGTGTGGCTACAAAAATGGAAAATGCTGTTTCATTATTGAGAGGTATCAAAGAAGTAGCTGGAACAGGAACTAAAGTTTTATACGCAAAAGGAAGCAATTTAGATTACGATGAAACTTTTGAAACTAATGCGACAATGTTCGGTAAAACGTTACACCGTGATGCTCGTACAAAAGAAGAATTATTAGCAGAAGCTTTAAAAGTAGCTGAGCAGTCAGATGTAATTGTGGCAGCTTTAGGAGAATCTGCAGAGATGAGCGGTGAATCTAGCAGCCGTACAAACTTAGAAATTCCACAAGCGCAAAAAGATTTATTAAACGCTTTATTAAAAACTGGAAAACCAGTTGTTTTAGTTTTATTTGACGGACGTCCGTTAGTAATTACAGACGAAGAAAAAACAGTTCCTGCAATTTTGAATGTTTGGTTCGCAGGTACAGAAGCTGGTTGCGCTATTGCTGATGTTTTATTTGGAGATGTTAATCCTTCAGGAAAATTAACTTCAACTTTCCCAAGAAGCGTTGGACAATTGCCAATTTACTACGCGCACAAAAATACAGGAAGACCACTTTCTAACACAGAAGGGAAATTCGAGAAATTTAGATCAAATTATATTGACGAAAGAAACGAGCCATTATTCCCATTCGGATTTGGTTTAAGCTATACCAATTTTGATTATTCAAACTTGAAAATTTCTTCCGATAAGATGGATTCAAACGGAAAATTGAAAGTAACTGTTGATGTAACAAACACTGGAAATTTTGACGGAAAAGAAACAGTTCAATTGTACATTAGAGATTTAGTTGGTTCAGTAACAAGACCAGTTAGAGAATTGAAGGGTTTCCAAAAAATAGCACTTAAAAAAGGTGAAAAACAGACAGTGAGTTTTGATATTACTGTTGAAGATTTAAAGTTTTATAACTCTGATTTACAATTCGTAGCAGAGCCAGGGCAGTTTGATATTTTCGTTGGAGGAAATTCAAACGCCGATAAGAAAGTTAGTTTTGAGTTAACTAAATAGTTGGTTTATTTGATTAGTGAAAAGCCCTTCGTTTGGAGGGCTTTTTTTCTAAAAGGAATAACCTTTTTTGTGATTTTTTAACTACGATTATTATGAATAAATTAAAAATATTTAGTTCAGCATGCCTTATTGCTTTTTCATTTTGTAATGCACAAAAGAATGCCATTGTAGCGCATCGAGGTGCATGGAAAAAAAACAATCTACCTGAAAATTCTATTGCATCTTTAAGACATGCAATCGATTTAAAATTGCCAGGTTCAGAATTTGATGTTTGGAGAACGGCAGACGATTCACTTGTAATCAATCACGATGCACATTATAACAAACTGCTTATTGAAGAAACGAATTATGCAGATTTGATAAAATTTAAACTTTCAAACGGAGAAAAGCTTCCAACACTTCATGAGTACATTTCAGAAGGAATGAGAAATAACAAGCACACACTTTTGGTTTGCGAAATCAAGCCTTCAGAAATCAGTAAAGAAAGAGGACAAAAAACGGGTGTAGCAGCAGTCGAAACCATTAAAAAATTAAAAGCCGATAAAAATACCTGCTACATCAGTTTTGATTATGATATTCTAAAGAAAATTAGAGAAATAGATTCTAAGACGTCTTTACAATATTTAGAAGGAAATAAATCTCCAAAAGAAGTCAAAGCAGATAAAATCAATGGTGTAGATTATCATTATTCAGTCTTTCAAAAGCATCCAGAATGGATTCAGGAAGCTAAAGACAATAAGATTATTCTAAATGCTTGGACTGTCAATGACGCAAAAGATATGGATTGGATTATAGCTCATAAATTCAATTACATCACCACAAATGAACCTGAACTTTTAAAGGAAAGAAAAGAGGTTAAAAACTAATCTTCTAAAACTTTACTAAAGAAATCTAACCATGAAAAAGATATATAAACAACTTACGCCGATTTTGTTTTCGATGCTTTTCGGAAGTACTCTTTTGGCACAAAATTCTGGTAAAACCGAATGGTTTGAACCTAGCAGACCCGCAACAACATATTGTAATCCGATAAATATTGGGTACAATTTTACTACTCATAATCACAACGGAATTCCAGAATCACGCCGTTCGAGCGCCGATCCTGTAATTATTACCTATAAAGGCGAATATTATTTATTTGCTACCAATCAAGCAGGTTTCTTTTGGAGTAAAGACATGTCCGACTGGAATTTTGTTTACGGAAGTTTTCAAAGACAGCCGGGCGACGATGACCAGTGTGCTCCTGCGGCTTGGGTTGTTAACGACACATTATTTTATGTTGGTTCAACTTGGAAAAGAGATCATCCGATTTGGAAAACAGCTGATCCAAAATCAGGTAGATGGACACGCCATGTAGATAAAGCAATGCTTCCAACTTGGGATCCTGCAATTTTTCAGGACGATGATAAAAAAGTATACATGTACTACGGTTCAAGCGGAAAATTACCACTTGTTGGAGTAGAAGTTGATTATAATACTTGGCTTCCAAAAGGAAATCAGGCTGATTATGCAACTTTGTATAAAGCGACAGAAGTAGAGGATATTCAGAAACCATACGGACAAATTAAAGAAGTTGCCATTTTAGATCCTTCGGCTCACGGATGGGAACGTTTTGGGCCAAATAATGATATGGAACCTGCACCTTGGGGAAATTTTATTGAAGGTGCTTGGATGACGAAACATAATGGAAAATATTATATGCAATACGGAGCTCCTGCAACCGAGTTTAAAGGTTATGCAAATGGAGTTCATGTTGGAGATAATCCGTTAGGGCCATTTACGTATCAAAAACACAATCCGATGTCATATAAACCAGGCGGATTTGTAATTGGAGCTGGACACGGAAATACTTTTGCCGATAATTATGGAAATTACTGGAATACTGGAACATGCAAAATTTCTATTAAAGATCGTTTCGAACGTCGTATAGATATGTTTCCAGCAGGATTTGATAAAGATGATGTAATGTATTCTATTACCGCTTATGGAGATTTCCCAATTGTATTGCCAACAAGCGAGCGTGATCAGACAAAAGGAGCTTCATCTGGATGGATGTTACTTTCGTATAAAAAGCCTGTTACTGTTTCTTCTTCTGAGGAATGTATGGAAGTGGAAACGCATAGAATGGATAACGGAGGAAAAAAAGTATATGAGAAGTTTTGTTACGGACCAGAAAATTTGACAGATGAAAATATTCAAACCTATTGGTCTGCAAAAACAAGTAATCCAGGCGAATGGCTTCAAATGGATTTAGGACGTCAAATGGAAATAAATGCTTTGCAGATTAATTACGCAGACCATAAAGCGACGCAGTTTAATAAAGCAATGGATATTTATTATCAATATAAAATATTCATGTCAGATGATGCTCAAAATTGGACTTTGGTGGTAGATAAATCTAAAAATGATAAAGATGCACCACATGATTATGTAGAGCTTTCAAAATCGATTAAAGCGCGTTACATTAAAATGGAGAACATTCACAATGCATCAGGCTTGTTTGCTATTTCTGATTTCAGAGTTTTTGGAAATGGATTGGCTGCAAAACCAAAACCTGTAGCTTCTTTTAAGGTAGACAGAAATAAAGCAGATTCTAGAAATGCTATGATTTCATGGAAAAAACAGACAGATGCAATTGGTTACAATATTTATTACGGAATTGCTCCTAATAAATTGTATAACAGTATTATGGTTTACGGTGACAATACATACGATTTTAGAGGTTTGGATAAAGGCACAAAATATTATTTCACAATAGAGCCTTTTAATGAAAACGGAATTGGAACAAAAAATAAGATTATTGAAGTAAAATAATCTTTATTTAAAGAATACGTAAAAGCTCCGATTGCAAATTGAAGAATTTGTAATTGGAGTTTTTTTTGTGAAAAGGTTGAGGAAAAAACTTCAGAAATGTCAATAATTTTGTTCCTTTGCGAATATGCCATTGGCATGCTAAACTCCAAATTACTACAAAAACTATGAAAAAAACGATTCTTTTAACTGCTTTAGTTTTAAACGGATTGACATCTTTTGCACAGACAAATGATGAAAAAAACATTAAATTATTTTACAAAAAAGCTTTAACCGAAGCAAAATGCTACACGTGGCTAGAATACTTGTCAAATGATATTGGCGCTCGTTTGTCTGGATCTAAAGGAGCAGAACAAGCTGTTGAGTACACTAAAAGCCAATTAGAAAGTTTAGGACTTGATAAAGTATATTTGCAAGAAGTTATGGTGCCACATTGGGTTCGTGGCGAAAAAGAAACAGCTTATATTCTGGATGGAAAAGTAAAAACCACTGTACCAATTTGTGCATTAGGAGGTTCAGTAGCAACTCCAAAAACGGGTCTTACAGCAGAAATAATCGAAGTTCAAGGAATAAAAGAATTGAACGAACTTGGAGCTGATAAAGTAAAAGGTAAAATTGTTTTCTACAATAGACCGATGAACCCTGAAAACATTGAAACCTTTACTTCTTACGGAGCTTGCGTTGATCAAAGATATGCAGGAGCAAAAGAAGCTGCAAAATTAGGAGCAGTAGGAACAATTGTTCGTTCTATGAATTTAAGATTAGACGATTTTCCTCATACAGGAGCTCAAAGTTATGGTGACTTGCCAAAGGCGCAATATATTCCAACTGCGGCAATCAGTACAAATGGAGCTGAATTGTTAAGTAAATCTTTAAAAGCAAATCCTGCTTTAAAATTTTATTTCAAACAATCTTGTGAAACTTTACCAGATGCGTTGTCATATAATGTAATTGGTGAATTGACAGGAACGGTGACTCCAGAAAACATTATGGTTGTTGGAGGGCATTTAGATTCTTGGGATTTAGCAGATGGTTCTCACGATGATGGAGCAGGAGTAGTGCAAAGTATGGAAGTAATCCGTATTTTGAAAAACTTAAATTATAAACCTAAAAATACCATTCGTGTTGTATTGTTTATGAACGAAGAAAACGGCGGAAAAGGTGGTGCTAAATACGAAGAAGTTTCAAAACAAAACAAAGAGAATCATATTTTTGCTTTAGAAAGTGATTCAGGAGGATTCTCTCCAAGAGGATTTTCAATTGAAGCTGATGATGTTAATTTGAAAAAGATTCAAGGTTACAAAGATCTTTTTGAGCCTTATTTGGTGCACAGTTTTACAATTGGTCATGCAGGTTCTGATATTAATCATTTGACTTCGCAAGCTATTGTTAAAGCAGGTTTGAAACCAGATTCTCAGCGTTATTTTGATTATCACCACGCTGCAAATGATAAATTTGATGCAATCAATAAAAGAGAATTAGAGCTTGGAGCTGCAACAATGACTACATTAATGTATTTATTAGACCAAAACGGAATCGAGACTAAAAAAGCAAATTAAGATTTATTTTGAAGCTGTTTTTAAATTTTATCGCGATCTTATTTGTAACATTCGTATTTGGACAGCATAAATCTGAAGACACCTCTGGGAAATTATATATAAGCGAAAAAAAATATTCGTTATTATTTCCTTATAACTGGCATCTTCAACAATCAGATTCTTTGCAAAAGAAGTTTATGCTTTTAAGCGAAAAAAGTTCGGCAAATGATAATTTTATTGAAAATGTAAGTTTACGGATTTCTGATCTTGGATATACAGGAGTTAAAGCAAAAACAGTAAAAAAGATAATTGATAAAAGATTCGGAGTAAGCAGCGAAATTATTTCTAATCGAAAGGTTGTAAAAAACGGTTTACACGGTCAAGAAATTGTTTACAAGCAATTAATGAGTAATGGTGTTTTCGGTACTATTTTGCAATACTATTTTATTAAAGATCGAGATTTATACATACTTACCTTTTGCAGTAAAAGTGAAGAGTACTTGTCTTATATGCCCGTTTTTCAATACATGTATGAGAATTTTGATATAAGATAAAACAGTATATTGTTATAAAAAAAAACAGCAATCAGGTATTGATTGCTGTTTTTTTTTATATAATTATTATCGATTGGGATTAAAGTTTCATTACAATCAAATAAAATATAAAGGTGAGAGGGATATTAGAAAGTAAGATCAGAATTTTGGTTCCTATATCTCTTCGCTGTTCTGGAAGATGAATAAACCGGTCTGTTAAATGTACAAACATAATTGCATTTACAATTATTGCGCCCAACGCAAATGGCCAAGCGATAACCAAAACGATCGGATTTCCGTTTGAAATGATATAAAGGATAAACAGAATTGTGCTGATTATAAATGTGCCAACAGCCAATTCAATAGATTGTTTTTCTTCAAAAGGGTTGTGAATTGTTTTCATATGTTTTTAAATTTTAAAAGTTTGCTGAATAGTTTGAACAGGCATAAAAAGCATTTTTGAAAAATCGAGATAATGAAATGAATTTGCTTTTCTTCCTCTTTTAAATTGATGAATAAAATAGTTGATGCGCTTCGGATAAAAAATAGTTCCAGTTGCTATTACCATAAACAGATACATGCTTTTCTTTCCATTCCCAAGCAAATAATACTGCATGCCAATTTCTTCATAAACCGAAACGCCAGTATTAGTCAAAACATGGATAATATCGTGATCTTCGAGTTTTTCCTGAATATCAAAATGGTTTTTGTAAAGAAAACTTCCTAAGCCAAATCCTAGACTTTCTTCGGGATAATCCATTAGAGTGTTTTTATCAATATTCCAAGGTTCATTCTTTTTAAAATATTTTTGATACGGTTTTTTAGAACATTCATACAGTTTTTCAATCAAATAATCTCTCATAAGGTGTTGGTTTAAAAGTTCTTTGAATTTCAAAGTTAATTAACAAATAAAAAAGCTAGAATGAATAAGGGACTAGCTTTTTTGAAATATTAGTAAGTGTCTACTACTGTTTTTAATATATTAGATTCGGCAATATCAGAAGGAGCAACGACTTTTTCTTCTAATGGAATATCATTGCCATAACGCTCTTTTAGTATTTTCTGAACTCTCGGATCTTGCAAATTAAAATCTTTCAACTCTCTAAGTTTAGACAATTCGATTCCTGCAGCGTTTTTATAAATCTTCCAAATCAATTCAGAGCAATATATTCTGTTGTCAGTCCATTCAAAATAGGCATCGTATTCTTTACCGTCAAATTGCTGACTGTAATCTTTCATTTTTTGCAAAACTTGCGGACTTAAAGCATTTTCGTCTTTTAACCTTTTTACGACATATTTGCTGTCTTTTCCGTGTTTAATCCAATCTTCAAGTGGAGTAAGTTTTACTGGCTGAACGGCTTCAAAAACAAACCAATTTCCGTTAATATCGTAAATAATGCCGCAATGTGAGAATTTCGAATTAGTTGCAATTCGAACGGCTTCACATTGTTTAGATTCTGAGGTTTGAAAAATTAGATCACCATCCTTAAACTTGCTTGCCACCATTTTTTCTTCTTTGGCTCCAGTAAACGGATTGTTCGGAAAAACTTTTATAGCCACAAACAAGGCACAGCCAAAGCTGATGATAAAAGTAATGATCGGGAATAGATATTTTTTGAATTTCATAAAGTAAGTTTTAAAGTACTTTGAGATGCAAAGTAAATGATAAAAAAAATAGCTGCCAAATAAAATGACAGCTATTTTCTAAAATATATTTTGAGAAATATTAGATTCTGAAAATACCTCCAACAGCAATAATTCGTTGAAAATAAGTAAAGTGTTGAGACGCTTTATCTTCAGGGCTTGTTGTTGTTTTAATATCCGGCATGTTGATATAACCTCCTTTTAACTCTCCTTGAACATAAAAATGTTTGAAAAAAGTAATGTTAAGACCTGCTTTTGCAGAAACCCCATAACCAGAAACATGAAAATCATCGTGACGTTCTTTACCTAAAATCGTAGTATTAGTTTTTGGATATAAAACCCCAGCGCCAATACCTTCAGTTAAGTTAATCTGAACTTTATCGATATTTGGCAAACCAAACCATTTAGAAATATCATCAAATCTGGCAACTTCCGTATTGATGTAGTTTAAACCATCTGTATGTTCGTACATTAAAAAAGCAGGACCGTTTACATTTACTTCACCATTTCCATAACCTCCTTCTTTAGCTCCTCCTTGAGACATATCGACAGGAGTATTGTTATAGTTACCATTGTAGATTGATGCAGGATCATCTGATGGCAAATTGATGTTTCCGTTAACGTTTGCAATTTGATTCTGAGCCATTACATATTTCATGTGATCAACACCGATTGTAACACTATAATGATCACTAAAAAAGTAACCAAGTCTCAAATTTGTTTGAGGAATAGTCATATTTACAGGATTAACATAGTCAACATGCCATCCTTTTGGTTTGTCATGAGCTGACATATTTTCAACAGTAAAGTTGTAATCCTTACCTCTAAAGTTAACATCAGATTTTGAGTAACTTTCTCTATTACCACCCCACATAACAAAGAATTTTCCTTTATTGTGTGCAGCATATTTTTGTACTGGTATTTCCTCCTGAGCAAATGTGTTTAGAGAAACACAAGCCAGTAAGAAAAATAAAATTTTTGTTTTCAAAGAACTTAAGTATTATAAAAAATTAAAATGAGTTAACTGTTTTTCTAATAGCTACTAATTTGTTCATCAAACCTTCAAAATAGTCTAAATGAAGCATATTAGCACCATCACTTTTTGCGTTAGCAGGATCAAAATGCGTTTCGATAAAAATACCATCAACACCAACTGCGATACCCGCTTTTGCTACTGTTTCGATCATGTCAGGTCTTCCGCCTGTAACTCCAGCAGTTTGATTTGGTTGTTGAAGTGAATGCGTTACGTCTAGAACTGTAGAAGCATATTGTTGCATAGTAGGAATTCCTCTAAAATCTACAATCATGTCTTGGTAGCCAAACATAGTACCGCGATCTGTAACCATAACATTCTCGTTATTACAGTCTAAAACTTTTTGAACAGCATGTTTCATGCTTTCTGGGCTCATAAATTGTCCTTTTTTCAAGTTTACGGTTTTTCCTGTGTTGGCAGCAGCTACAACAAGATCAGTTTGACGAACTAAGAAAGCAGGAATTTGCAATACATCTACATATTGTGCAGCCATATCAGCATCTTCATTGGTGTGAATATCTGTTACAGTCGGAACGTGAAAAGTTTCAGAAACTTTTCTTAAGATTTTTAATGCTTTTTCGTCACCAATTCCAGAAAAACTATCGATTCTAGAACGGTTTGCTTTTTTGAAAGATCCTTTAAATACATAAGGAATCTGAAGATTGTCGGTAATACCAACTAATTTTTCAGCAATTCTAAGAGCCATTTCTTCTCCTTCAATAGCGCAAGGTCCTGCTAATAAAAAGAAATTTCCGCTGTCAGTATGCTTAATTTGTGGAATATGTTGTAAGTTCATAAAATTATTTTTTTGCAATGCAAAGGTAGTTATGATTTATGAATAGCAGATGAAGATTTAAGATTATTTTAAGAAGTCGAATAACTGACAAGGAGCTCAGTAGAATTAACGATTTTCTAAAATTTCTTCAAAATGATTAAATGCTTTTTCCAAGGCAATATTAAAGCATGAAAAGAAACTAAGACATGATATTTATCATGTTCCAAAGTTTTGCAGTTTAATGTTGTTTTTTAGTTTTAGCTAATATGTCTTTTTGATTTATTTTCTCTCCATCTTTTAATTAAAAATTGAGTGACAATAATCAAAATGAGAACAAAAAGAAAAAAGAAACAAGCTACAGCAATTCCGACAAGAGGCATTCCGCATCTTACAGGATTTGGATATTGTTCGTATTGTTTAGAAAAATTATAATCTGCAATATTAAAAGCCACAAAGGCAAGTACAATTTGAAGGATAAAATTTATCCAAGAAATAATAGTGAATTTTAGAGAAGACGGTTTATAGATTGAAAAACTTCCCAGTATTAATTGTGATAAGACAGGTAAAATAATGAGAAGCAAGGGTAGTAAATTAAGCATAATTTTAATCTGACACCGTTTATTTCAGCCTCAAACCTAGAGGAACCATTAAAATCCCTTTTTCATAAATATTCAAATACAGTTTTATCGGTTTTTTCTGTCCTTCCCATTTTAACTCGTAAACATTCAAAAATCCAGCGCCCATATTACTTCTTTTAGTTGGGAAAGGGCAGCACGTTTCTAATCTGGAATACGTTATTTTTTCGCCATTTGGGCCAGCCAAAGCGTTTAAGAAACGAGTTTCGTTTAGAGCTTCGTTATTTGTGTTTTGAAAAAAGATATTAATTGGATAATCAGGATCATAACCGTACTTTTTATCTTTAGCAAATTGCGTTATAGCAAAAGTATTGTCCTTTTTTAGAATCAAATCAGGTGCGTTATCGTCGACATTCTTTAAAGTCGATTTTGTGCTTACGCAAGAAGAAACACTGATTAATAAAACAATTAAAAAAGCTATTTTTTTCATGGTCGAGATTGTTGGATAATTAAACTGCTTGTTCTGTTGTTTTTGGATTTAGTCTTAAAGTACCAACTACAATCAGATATTGTGCCAGAAGATAAGTCAGCATAATAAAAAAGGAACTTTTAGGAATGGGAGCATAAAATTTATTCACCGCCAAAATGCTATCAGAAATAATAAAGAAAATGGCGCCTAAAAATACAAGCTTATTTCCTGGTTTTTCCCATACCAGAAATCCGTTGAAAGCAAATAAAAGCATAATTGAAATCACAGAAGCATAAATGGAAACAGGAATTTCAAGTTCTCCTAAATAAGGCATTAAAACAGAAACCATTCCAATTAAGTAGCATGCAATAAAGACACTTCCAAATATAAAAAGCGGTTTGTTTTGTTTTTTTCTGATTCTTTTCTGTTTATTAAAAAGAACGCAATAGACAATATGTGCCGTTAAGAAAAATACAAGCCCTAAAATAAAATAAATTTCACCAAGATCAGTAAAAAGCAAAATGACATCTCCAAGCCAAGAAAGCGCAAGTGCGGCCAATAAAATATTTTGAGTTGGAAATTTCCTGTAAAAGTAAGCCCCAAACCCAATAATTGGTATTAGGATGGGTTTAAGAAAAAGGTCGAAACGTTCGTAGCCAAAGAGCAGAATAATGAGATAAATTATACTAAATGCTACATAAATTTTAAAAAAAAATGAGTTTCTCATAATAGGGGTTATGAATTGGTATATTGGTTTTGGTTGGTTTTAAAGTCAAAATTAACAAAATAAAGTGTTGTCAAGAAAGATAAAATTAGGTAAGTAAAAATAATATAATTACTAATTGAAATTGTACGATTTAAACCAAACCAATCTCCATAATAACCAATGATGCAAATTACAATTCCCAATCGGATAGCTTCCCATAAAATAGCAAACCGGTTTTTATCCATTAACTCTGTGTAGCTATATATGGTTACAAAAATAAAAAAGCCATAGATGAAGATGTTTGGAAGACCAATTTTAGCAATATTTTCAAACAGATAACTTACAAATAGTAATGTTACCAGCATTTGAATAACAGACCAGTAAATTAGTTTTTGAGAATTCTGCGTGCCATATTTTTCAAAATTAAAAACATTCTCGATTTTGTTTACGGGATATTTTTCTTCAAAGTTTTCTGGACGCCAGCCTGTTGGTTTAAACCAAATTGTCAATTTGTCTTTCCATTTTGGAGCGCGCCAGGCATCTTTTATTAATAAACTCAGATGCTGAAAATTTATCTTTATAGGATTCCAGGTATTGGCTGGTCTTGTGATTCCGAAAACAGGAGGTACATCGTCTAATTCTTCTTGAAAAGTACCAAAAAGCTTGTCCCAAAAAATAAAAATCTGCGAATGATTTTTATCTAGATATTCTGGATTAATGGCATGATGCACTCGATGATGTGAAGGAGTTACCAAAATATACTCAACAAATCCCATTTTCTTAATATGTTTGGTGTGATACCAAAATTGTAAAAATAAATGAATAGGTAGCGTAATCGCAATTACAGAAGCAGGAACGCCCAACAAAGCTGCGGGAATCAATAAAAAAGTAAATAAATTGACCAAACTAGCAATGGGCTGACGCAATGCGCAAGCAAGATTAAACTCTTCACTACTATGATGAATGGCATGTTTATTCCATAGAAAATTAATTTGATGTGCCAAACGATGGCTCCAATAGCCATAAAAGTCGATAACAAAAAAGGCAATGCAATAGGAGAGAACATTAGCTTCCAAATGCTGTAATGCAATTTTAGAAACTAGCCATTCGTAAGAAAGAAAAGTCACGCTCAGTCCTAAAACATCTTTAACCGAATTAGTAATGCCAGAACTGATGCTGGAAACGCTGTCTATTAATGGTGCAGTGTCGTTCTTTTTGTAAATGCCGTAAATTTTTTCAATGATAATCAAGGCTAAAAAAACCGGCATTGCAATAATCAATATCTTTCCGTATTCTTCCATAAAAAATGCATTCTATTTCGTTCAAATATATAATAAAATCAAATGCATTTTGAATTATTTGTAATTAAACAGTTATGATTGTGTTATTTATTCAAAATAGAATTGCAAATTATTGAGACTCAAAAGGATATTTTACAGAATGAAATTTTACCGTTTTTAGATTCTTTATATTAAATCGTACCGATTCTTTTATGATTTGAAATGAGTCGTATTTTATATCCAAGAGTATTTGATTATCAGAACTGACAACTCCGTACTTATTGTTTTTCTTTACAACAAATTCTCCCGTTCCGTAAATCTCTGTAATCGCATCATATTCTGCCGGAATTGCTATTGTGTTGTTATTGCTGTAAACTCCAAATTTGTTCTTGTATTTAAAAACTTGATAGTTGCTCTTTGCAAATCCTCTAAAAATAGAATTATCCTTTACGAATTCATCTACAAAAATTTCAGTCTCAGTGTAATTATTGTTTTCAACTGTAAGAAGATATTTTTTAGAATTTTTTACAGCGAAAATTTTGTTTTGAGAAGCACTATAAAAATCATACTCTTCAGGAATTATAACTTCTCCTTTACTAGAAAGCAGACCTTCTTTGTTTTCAGGGTTAGTTGTGATATAGTATTTAGAAAAAGGATTAATATACTGATACGAAATCGGAATGATTTCTTTTTCCAGATATGGATTTACAATGCCTTGTAAATTATTTTTATAAGCAAAATAATGATCTTTGAATGAAATACTATCTTTAGAATAAACAGCATAAATGTTATCGTAAACTAAAGGTTTCAGAACAGAATCTTTTTGATCGACCAGACCATTTTTTGCATTACTTTTTACAATATAAATCGAATTAGAAGGATAAATTTCATCGTATTTGCAGTCAATATTGTATTTTCTATTTGAATTTATAATGCCTTTCTTTTTGGTCAACGTGTTTAAAATAAGGAAAGCATCTTGAGTAAGTATTCTTTCAAACTTATGATTTTTAATAGTATTTAAAACGATGTTTCCAAGAGTATCAATTATTAAAGTGTTTTTGTTTTGAAGCGTTACAATCGATCTTTTATGCTGGAAATATTCAATATCAGAAGCCTGAAAATTGGTGAATTGTTTTCCTTCGGCATTAAATAAATCAACATTGTTATTATTCTGGACAAATAAAATAGCATTGCTGCCCATTATATTCTCATATTTAATTGGCAGAATGATTTTATTTTTTAGGTCAATAACTCCGCTTTTGTTGTTTTTTGAAACTCTTACCAGATTATTTCCGAAGTAGAAAACATCTTCATAATCAAAGGGAATCATGATATTGCCTTGCAAATCAATAAATCCTCTTTTGAATTTTTTATTGACTATTTTGCCAGCTTCAAATATATTTTTAAGATCTTTTCTATTATGGATGAATTGATATGTGGGGTTTATAACTACATTTCCGAGAGAATCAATTAATCCCATTTTTTCGTTAAAAGTTCTAAATACAGCATAATTATTTTCAAAACCATACACATATTCGTAAGTCTTATTTTCCGTCAATTGCTTGCGAAGATCCTCAAATTTTGCTTGCCCTTTTGAGATAAAAGATAATAGTAGAATTATTAAAAGAAAGATATTTCTCATAATTTTAAATTAATAAAAATAAAAACGCATTCTGTTCAATTCTAGTAGAGAATAAAGCAGAATGCGTTTAAAAATTATGTGCAATTAAACAATTTCGGCGCTAAGACCAGCCTCGAGAAGTTGTGTGCATTGCGGTTTCAATTTTTCTATCGGGCCTGTTTTCACAGTGCATTTTCCGTTGTAATGTACAATCAAAGAGCATTGCTCAGCTTGTTCTGCTGTGTGGCTGCAAACACGCATAAGAGTATCAATTACGTGATCAAAAGTGTTTACATCATCATTATACACAATGATCTCGTTATTAAAAGCAATGGCTTCTTTTTCGCGAACTCTTTCTCTTACTTTTTCTTTAGTACTCATATCTTATAGTTTTTGTACTGAATTGATTATCAGTATCTAATTTACGTATTTTAAAGATACCCAATTGTTTCTTTGAAGCTTTTTAACATAAGTTAAACCCTTTTCGACGCATGATGCATCGATAAATGGAATATCTTCTTCGTAAAAACCGCTAAAAAGAATAATTCCTTTTGGATTTAAAGCATCTACGTATGCTTGCATATCATTCAGCAAAATATTTCTGTTGATATTGGCAATAATCAAATCATATTTTTTGCCTGCTAATAATGCCGCATCGCCTTCATAAACGCTGATGTGTTTGCAATTATTGCGTTCCGAATTTTCGATAGAGTTCAAATAACACCAATTATCAATATCAATCGCATCAATAGGTTCAGCGCCTTTCATTTCAGCTAAAATAGCTAAAATGGCAGTTCCACATCCCATATCAAGTGTTTTTAAACCTTTCACATCCATTTCAAGTAAATGCTGAATCATCATGTGAGTAGTTTCATGATGTCCAGTTCCAAAACTCATTTTTGGCTCAATTACGATATCAAATTCAGCGTCTGTTTTTTCGTGAAAAGGAGCACGAACGTGACATTTTCCGTCTACATCAATTGGTTCAAAATTCTTTTCCCATTCTTCATTCCAGTTTACCTGATCGATCTCTTCAATCGTATATTCAATTTTAAACTCTTCAGATTGCAAAATATAGATATCATCTAGAATATTTTCATCCCATAAATCTTTCTTCACAAAAGCCGAAATTCCGTTTTCAGTTTCTGTAAAACTTTCAAATGCTTTTTCGCCTAGTTCAGCCACTAAAATTTCAGAACCCAATTCTTTTGGCTCAATTGTAAAATGATATCCTAAATATATATTCGACATAAATAAAAATTTTTGCAAAGGTAATCCTTAAATTATAAATTTTCAATTTTAAAATTCCAAATTCCAAAACGAAAAAACCATTCGCATCGCGAATGGTTTTTTGTAAAATTTAAGATCTAAAATCTAAAATTAGATAGCAGTAACAATAGCTAGGAAATCGTCAGCTTTTAAAGCAGCACCACCAATTAAACCACCATCTACGTCTGGTTTAGAGAAGATTTCTTTAGCGTTCTCTGGTTTTACAGAACCACCATATAAAATAGAAACTTCGTCAGCGATTTCAGCTCCAAAAGCTTTACGGATAACTTCTCTGATAAATTCGTGCATTTCTTGTGCTTGTTCTGGCGAAGCAGTTTCTCCTGTTCCAATAGCCCAAACTGGTTCGTAAGCTAAAACAATTTTAGACCAAGATTCTTTTGCGATATGGAAAACACCATCACGTAATTGATTCTCAACAATGTTGAAGTGATTTCCAGACTGACGATCTTTTAATTCTTCTCCGAAGCAGAAGATTACTGTCATATCATGTTTTAACGCTGTATCAACTTTATCTGCGATTAAAGCATCAGTTTCGTGGAAAATAGCTCTGCGCTCAGAGTGACCTAGGATTACTGTATTAACGCCAATGCTTGTTAACATATCTGCAGAAATTTCTCCTGTAAAAGCACCGCCTTCTGCTTGGTGAACGTTTTGAGCAGAAACTCCAATAGTTGTATTTTTCAACTTAGCTGCAGCAGCTTGTAAGTTTACAAAAGTTGGAGCTACAATTACTTGTGCATTTGTTTTTGCTGGAATTTTAGCAATTAATTCGTTTAATAACTCTTCAGTTTGCGCAGCATTTTTATGCATTTTCCAGTTTCCTGCAACAATCGATTTTCTCATTTTGGTAGTTTTATATTATTTTTTTGTTTTTTGTTTTGAAAGAAGTCAAAATTTAAATTGAATTTTGATATTCTTATTGAAAGATTATTTCAATGATTGTAAAGTAGAATTAATTTTTTCGAAATCAGTTTCGATTGCTCTGTATAAAACAATTTTTCCAGTTTTGTCAACAACAATATATCTTGGAATCCAGTCCAAATCAATAGCTTTTCCGAAAAGACCTTTCATGCCATCGTTCATCATAAAATGGTCGCCTTTATTTAACTCATGTTTTTCGATTCCAGCTTTCCATTTATCAGCTGTTTTATCAGCTGAAATAAATAGGTAAGAAACATCAGGATTATTGGCTTGTAATTCTTTTAATTTTGGCATTGCTTTTACACAGTCACCACACCAAGAAGCCCAAACTTCGATAACCAAAGTTTTTCCTTTATATTTTTTTAAAATGTTTTTGAAAGTAACCTGACTTCCGTCAGTGGCTAGTAATTTCTCAGACAGAGCTTCTTTAGAAAAAGCAGTTTTCTGAGCTTGAGTGCATGAAAAAGAAATAAATGCAATTACGGCTAGAACTAATTGTTTCATATTTGATTAAAATTATTTTTTATTAGGGTACTGAATTCACAAAGTTAAACAAACAAATCGAATGCCAATTGTAGATTAACAAAATTTGAAGAGTCGTTTATTTTATAACAAAACGACGTTTTTTGGTTGAAAAAAGTGTTTTGAAATCGTAATAGTAGAGAGTAAAAATGGTGTTTTTTTCTAACGAAGATATTTTGCAAATAAAAAAATGATAAAAATTTTATTTTTAGAAAAAGATTTTAATCAAAAAAACGTCTGATTGCAATAAAGAAGCCTTCAATAAAATCAAAATTATTGAAGGCTTCTTTTATTTTTTTGAATGCTTAATTTAATTCATAATTGCCATTTGCCCATTTTTTGCTCGGAGCAATCCAATTGTCTGCGGCTTTGTACAAAAAGCCATGTTTTAGGCCAGTGTTCAATTCAATTTCCTTGAAATGATCTATTTTGCATTTAGAAGTTTCTTTTCTTTTAATAGCAGAAACTCCGTAAATATCTGATTTCTCATAAATAGTCAAAATATTTCCGCACCAATTAATATCTGTGATTTGTTGTATATCGGTGTCCATAAAACAACCTATAAAAACAAAATTCAGATCTGGATTAGACAGATAAGTAGAAACATATTGGGCAATATAACCACCTTGTGAAGTTCCAATTACCGTAATATGATTGGAAGGAACGCCTTTCTTTATAAGGTTTTTGATTTGCTTTGCCATCGTCTGGGCATATTCAGCAGAGTTTGTGTTTTTCTTTCTTTTTTCACTAAAAACAATAAAATTATCCTTTCTGAATGATTCTAATATTTCGTTATACTCGGCTTTTCCATATTCAGGATGAGCGACATTTAGATCGTTTTCTTGTACAAATTTGTTGTAAAAAAAGAAGATATAGCGTTGATTTTCATTTTTTGTTTGACCGAAACCCGCAATGCAAAATAAAATGGAGAACGAGAAAGTAAGTGTTTGAAAGAGTTTTTTCATGAATAGATTATGTAGAATGTAAAAATGGATTTAAATCGATTTTAGTTTTTTGTATCCATTAAAATTTTATAAATCCCAGTTGTTTTTTCTTCTTCATATGCAGCATTTTTAACTTCAAATGCCTTTTTTATGATACTACTGCATTGGCTTCCTTTTACACTTTCTGTAACAACAAGTAATTCAAAAACAGGTTTGTCTCCAATATTTACAGCATAATTAAATGTTCCTGCTTCAAATGCTAATACTAACAAAGCACGATCTGAATTGTTGCTTTTCAGATAAGTGGTTTGAATTATCTTATTTTGATTTAAATCTGTTACTGTCACAGGTGTTTGCGGGGTAAAGGTGCCATTGTTAAACAAATTAGCTCCGGAATCTTTATCTACAAATTCGAAAGTAAGTCCAAAAGGTCCTGTTGAGCAGTTTGTTTCAGCAGAATCACAGCCTGTAGCAAAAAATAAAACTAGAATAGCGGAAATCTTTAGCAATTTTTTCATGGTTAAAATAGTTTTTGGTTTGCTCAAATGTAGGATTATTATTCGTAATCTAAAAGTTAACTTTTAACAAGAATCCTAAAAATCAAAAGCGCCAGCAAACGTATTGTTTGCTGGCGCTTTTGATTTTGTTTGAAGTATTACAATTTCAAATCATCAACATCATTGTAATGTACTTTTTGAGCGATAGTTCCGTCATGAACCACAACAATGCTTGGATTGGCTCTTTCAACCGTTTTTAAAGCTGTTCCATCGCAGAAATAGAAATCAATATCTAAAGCGTAATCTTTTTTAGCTTTAGCAATTTCGTCAGCTCCAGAAGCGGTCATCCCAATTACTTTGTAGCCTTTTGCTTTTGCATCTGCAGTAACTTTAGCTAATTTTTTCATTCCTTCAGGATTTGACAAATTCAAATCGTAAGTTACATAGATTAGTAATTTTGGTTCCTTTAATAATTCTTCTTTATAGTCAGAATCATCTTTTGTCATCGTAAAATCGTGAATAGGAGGAACGTAACCTTCAGAAATTATTTTGTCTTTTCTATCAACAAATACAGCACCTTCAGGAATATTCATTAAATCCTTTTCTGTAAATTCTTTGTCTACGCCATTTACTTTATAAATGAAAATCATTTCTACAACCGATTTTGGAGCACCTTCTGGAATTTCCATTCCTTTCTCGATGTTTGTTCCTACTTTATATGGGCGGAAATCTTTGATAGGATTGTGATTGATCACCCAAACAGCCATAAATACACATAAAATGATACTGATTAAAGTGATAATATTGGTAACCAATTTAGAGAATAAAGGTTTTACTAATTTTTTATTGATAAATAAGATCAGGATAAAGAATAATAAAACAACGTCTTTTGTGAATGATTGCCAAGGCGTTAAGTGTAAAGCGTCTCCAAAACATCCGCAATCTTTAACTACATCAAAATAAGCAGAATAGAAGGTAAGGAAAGTAAAGAAAACGATTAGCAATAATAAAGCCCAGATTGTTAGTTTTGATTTATATCCAACCAAAAGCATAACACCCAAAACTACTTCTAAAATTACTAGAAAAATAGCTAGTCCTAAAGCCAATGGTTCTAAGAAAGGCATGTTGAAAACAGGTTCACTAAAATATTCTGCTAATTTATAAGAGAATCCAACGGGATCATTCAGTTTTATTAATCCAGAAATGATAAATAATACACCGACAAATAATCGGGAGAATTGGGTAATGATGTTTTTCATGGCGTAAATATTAAGATATTAAATCTCAAAAAATAAATTCCAAATTCCAATCATGTTTGGATTTTGGAATTTAAAAATTTTGAAATTTTATTTATTTATAGGGTTTAAGATTAAAGCAAAAACAGAATAATTAATCATATCCTGATAGTTTGCATCGATACCTTCAGAAACGATTGTTTTTCCTTTATTGTCTTCAATTTGTTTAACGCGAAGTAGTTTTTGAAGAATCAAATCTGTTAAAGAACTAACACGCATATCACGCCAAGCTTCACCATAATCGTGGTTTTTGGCTTCCATTAATTCTTTTGTCAATTTTACTTTAGCATCGTACAATTCAGTTGCTTTTTCGACGTCTAGATCCGGCTGATCCACAACGCCCAACTCTAACTGAATTAAAGCCATGATAGAATAATTGATGATTCCGATAAATTCTCCTTTTTCATCTTCATCTACTTTACGGACTTCATTTTCCTGTAAACTTCTGATTCGTTGTGCTTTTATAAAAATTTGATCCGTCAGCGATGGCAATCTTAAAATTCTCCACGCACTGCCGTAATCTTTCATTTTATTGATAAACAAAGTGCGACAAACCGCTATAACATTATCAAATTCTTGGGAAGTATTCTTCATTTATATGCTGTATATTTGCTAAAATTTCTTCAAAAATAAGGATAATTTTTTAAGAGTTTCAAGTTTAAGGTTCGCTTTGTTTCAAGTTTTTTCTAAACAAAGTGTTAATGCAGAACTTGGAACCTGAAACCTGAAACAAAATAAACAATGACAATTAACTGCAAAGGTGAACTTATAGATTTATCGATTCCTAAAGTAATGGGAATTCTAAATGTTACTCCAAATTCTTTCTTTGACGGAGGAAAATATAAAAACGAAGACGAAATTATTTCGCAAGTAGATAAAATGCTTTCTGAAGGTGCAACATTCATTGATATTGGAGCATATTCTAGCAAACCAAGTGCTGAATTTGTAACGGAAAAAGAAGAAATTGACCGAATTGTTCCGGCAATCGAATTGATTTTAAAGCATTTTCCGGAAGCTTTATTATCAATTGACACTTTTAGAGCCGAGGTTGCAAAAGCAAGTATAGAAAGTGGCGCTGCAATTATTAATGATATTGCTGCGGGAGAACTAGATGATAAAATGTTTGGTGTTATTGCAAAATATAATGTTCCGTATATTATGATGCACATGCGAGGAAATCCGCAGACGATGCAAAGTTTAACGCAGTACGATGATATTATAAAAGAAATGCTTTTCTATTTTTCTGAAAAAGTGAAAAAAGCAAGAGCGTTAGGCATCAACGACTTGATTTTAGATCCAGGTTTTGGTTTTGCTAAAACAACCGATCAGAATTATGAAGTAATGCAAAAAATGGAACTTTTTAATTTGTTAGAATTGCCTGTTTTGGTAGGAATTTCAAGAAAATCGATGATTTATAAAACGCTTGATATTACACCACAAGAAGCTTTAAACGGAACAACATTCTTAAATACAATTGCATTGACAAAAGGTGCTAAAATTCTTCGTGTTCATGATGTGAAGGAAGCGATGGAATGTGTTACTTTGTTTAATAAAATGAGTTTAAATACTATTTAAATGATTGTTTTGTCATTCCGAGGAACGAGGAATCACACTCGAAACTCGACAAAGATTGGCGAATTTCTGTGAGGAAATACTAGTGTGATTTCTCCTTCGTCGAAATGACAAACTTTGTGTAAAATGAATTTTAAAAATATGAAATACTTTACCCTAATTATAGCTTTCCTACTTTTCTCCTGCGGAAAAAAAGAAGACGTTTTATTGCCAAAATCAAATGTTTCAATTGTAAAAGACGTACAAGATCATTCGCCGATTTATATCTTTTTTAAAATTGAAGGAAAAGACACGATTGCCGATTTAAATCGAAAAAGCGCCATAATTTCAACCAATTGGATTTTAAATATAGACAAACGTCTTCCATTGAAATTAGTGATTCCGCAAGTAATGAAAATGCAGGAGAAAAAGCGTAACGAGAAAATGCATCAGAACGAAGAATCTGAAAACTATTATTCTTATGCAGATTCTATTGGGAAAAATCTAGCCTTTTTGCCTTTTACGAAAGTGTTTTATAAAATGGAGAAACCTACTGCAGGAAGTTTTGTGGTTTACTTTAGTAAAGGAAAGAAACGAGTTTTTATGGGAAATCAGGAAATAAAAATATCAGAAATATTAAAGCACTTTTATAGTATAAAGTTTGAAAAAGTGCCAGATCTGGTGTTTTTATTTGATAAGAATATGAGTTATGAAGAATACATTCAGTATAAAATTCTACTGCAAAAAGATGTGACTTACAATCTTGATACACTTCCAGTAGAATTCATTTTCTAACCTGAAACCTGAAACTTGAAACATAACCTTATTGATGATGATAAGGTTCGTTGCGTAAAATTGTAAATCCGCGGTACAATTGTTCGATAAAAAATAAGCGAACCATTTGATGCGAAAATGTCATTAGCGAAAGCGAAACTTTTCCCTGCGCTTTTTTATAAACGGTTTCAGAAAATCCGTAAGGACCACCAATTACGAAAACTAAAGTTTTAACTCCAGAATTCATTTTCTTCTGTAATTCTTCAGAAAAACCAACGCTTGAGAATGTTTTTCCGTTTTCATCCAATAAAATCAACTTATCGGTTGCTGAAAGTTTAGAAAGAATCAATTCGCCTTCTTTTTCTTTCTGCTGACTTTCAGATAAGTTTTTTACGTTTTTGATATCGGGAATAATTTCCAAATCAAATTTGATGTAAAATGACAAGCGTTTGGTGTAATCGTCTATCAAAGTCTGAAGCGATTTATTATCTGTTTTGCCTATTGCTATAAGTTTGATGTTCATTGGTTAAGTTTTTTGCAGCGAATTGCACTAATTCGCACGAATTTATTTTTTTGCCACAGATTAAAAGGATTTTCACAGATTATTTAAAGGGAAATAAAAAATCCTTTTTAATCATTTTAATCTGTGGCAAAATGAAAAACTTTATTTTTTATTCTCAAAAACGGTTTCAAAATGTTCTACAATTGGAAACGGTTCGTAATAATGATGTAAAATCTTTTTCCATTCTAAATAAGCTTCAGAAGTTCTAAAACCTACTGTATGATCTTCTAATGTATTCCAATTGACCAATAAAAGATATTTGTTTTCGACTTCCAAACATTTCTCTAATCGATGCCCTAAATAACCATCAATTGAAGAAATGTATTGACTTGCTTTTGTAAAATCAGCTTCAAATTGATTGGCTAAGTTTGGTTTTACGTATAGAAATGCGGCTTCTAATATCATAGTTTACTGTTATCAAACCCGACAGGTTTTTAAAACCTGTCGGGTTTCGTTTAGTTGTTAAACTTCGCTTCAAAAGTTTTAAAACGATTATCTAAATCTTTGATTAATTGTTTTTTAACTGATGCATCTTGAATAAAACTGTAATTGATGCTGTTGTAAACGTATTTTTTAATTGTTTCATAATTTACGTCAGGATATCTTTTTGCCAGTAAAACATATTGCTCTGTCATATTACTTCTCAAAATTCCTGCATCGTCTGTGCTAATCACAATTGGGACATTAAATTCTTTGTAAAGCGTAAACGGATGTCTGTTTTCTTTCACTTTTAAAATGAATTCGTTACTCGTTAAATTGATTTCAACAGGGATGTTATTTTTAGACATGTACTTCAATAAATCATATGAGTTGGCTTCGTAAGCAATATCAACTCCGTGACCAATTCTATTTGCGCCTGCAACATAAATAGCATCGTTGATGTGCCAAGTCAATTCTTCTGGTTGAACTAAACCTAAAGTCAATTCGCCTGCATGAAGCGTATATTTTACATCAGGAAATTTGGAGTGACAGTATTTAAACATCACCATGTGTAACCAGTAATCTTTCATAGAAGTTTGTCCGTGTTCTGGAGAAACGATATTTACACCAGCGGTCAATTTACTTTCGCTTGACGAAATAAAAGCAATTACCAGATTTTTGAATAAATCTACTGGATCCATAAAACGAAGTACAAAGTTTTGATAACGCATTGTAAAACGTTCGTCGTCCATTTTTAAATCTTTATGCAATTTGGCTATGAAATTATTGTTGAAATCTTCAGCATACTTTTTAGCATCTTTTTTCTGAAGTAATTTATACAATTCATCCAAAAGTTTCAGAACTGCTTTTTCATCTTTCTGTTCTGAAGCTTGGCGAAGTTTGGTATTGAAATCGGTTAAATCTGAAACATTCATATCACAAGGAATTGTTGATAATTGTGTTTCAATGTAAGTTACATTTTCTGCAATGGCGCGTTTTTTTAATTCTAACATTCCTTCTGCAAAATGGCCTTGAATGGTAGGCTCAAATTTCATAAAAGAATCAAAAAACTGATCGTCAGAAGGAACCGATCCGTTATAATCTTTAACCGACCAAGTTTGCATAATCTGCTGTTCGTAATACTCTAATTTTCCTTTATTTTTAATAGAGGAGAAATTTTCCCAATTTCCGTTTGTAGGTTTGGTTTTAGAAACTGCCATCGTTTCAAGATTCAAATAAAAGTCTTCTGCAATTGCTCTTTCCAAAAGAGGCTCTGCATAAACTGATCCTGAAAAATGATGGTGTAAATCGCCTCCTTTAGGCATTTGTTGAAAGAAAGCTGTTAAGAGAGCTTCATTATTTCTGATTTTTTCTAAATAACTCTCAGCCGATTGAGAAAAGCCGATTTGTGCTATAAAAAAACAGAAAAGCGTAATTATTCTTGTCATACTCTATGATTAAATTACGCGCAAATATACGAGTTTTCGGAGAAATTTGAAAATTTGTTTTTTGTTGTGGTGAGTTTTACCGCAAAGAGCGCAAGGTTTTATGATATACGAAACCTAATATAAACGCAAAGTTCGCAAAGCTTTATGTAAAAAACTTTGCGAACCTTGCGTAATTCTTTGCTCCCGATAGCTATCGGGATTGCGGTTAAAAAAAACTTAGTCCCGATAGCTATCGGGATAGCATCTCAGAACCTTAGAAACTCAAGAAAAAAGCACATCACGAATTTCTTCAACCTTATCAAAAACGCTTTTTGCGAAAGGACAAAGTGGGATAATTTTTAGATTGTTATTTCTCGCATATTCTACGGCAGCCATAACCAGTTTTTTGCCCACGCCTTTTCCGTTAAAGTCAGGACTTACTTCGGTATGGTCAATGATGAATTTTGAATCTCCTGCCCAAGTGTACGTCATTTTTCCAGCTTCTTTTCCGTCTTCGATGGCTTCAAAATAGCCTTTTCTTATATCGTTTATTTGTTGAATTTCCATATTGTTTTATACTAAAGAAGTTTCTATTTTAATTGTGTTTATAAGTGTTTTATGGACGGGACAGCTGTTAGCAATTTTCAAAATTCGCTGTTTTTGAGTATCGTCTACATTTCCTGTAATTAAGATTTTGGTTGAAAATAAAGAAACAGTATGTTCTTCATTCTTTTCAAAATCGACCCAGATTGTAAGTTCTGAAACATCCCAAGCTTTGCGATCAATGTACATTCGCAGTGTAATTAAAGTGCAGGATGCAAGAGAGGAAGCCAGAAGTTCAAACGGACTAAAACCTAAATTTTTTCCGCCCACATCTTGCGGTTCGTCAGCAATTAGAATATTCCCTGTTTTAGAAGTTATTTCTGTGCGATATTTTCGTGTGTCTATTGTTGCTTTTACTGTATCCATAAGTTATTTAATTCTTGGTTCTGGTAATGGAACAAATTCTGTTTCTCCTGGAACTTTTGGGAAAGTTTGGTTTGTCCAGTCAGTTTTTGCTTTTTCGATGAGGTTTTTGTCTGATGAAACAAAGTTCCAAAAGATAAAATGTTCTTCAGGAAAAGGCTGTCCACCAAAAATGTAAACAGTTGAATTTGCAGCAATTTCAAATTCACAAAGAGAAGCTTCGGTTGTAATTAAAATTTGTCTTGGATCGTAAGTATGTTCGCCATTTTTAATGCTTCCATCTAAAATATACAATCCGCTTTCTCCGAACAAATGGTGTCCGATATTAATTTTCTTAGCTTCTTTGCTTTTAATTTCAATAAAGTATAACGGACTGTATACAGGAACAGGTGATTTTCTGTCAAATGCTTCGCCGGCAATTAATTTGTATGAAACGCCATCTTCTTCCCAAGCTGGAATGTCATCTGCTTCAACATGTGTGAAATTAGGCTCCATTTGCTCCAATTCTTTTGGGAGCGCCACCCAAATCTGCAATCCGTGAAGCATTTTATCTGAATGTCTTAAATATTCTGGAGTTCTTTCGGAATGAACGATTCCTTTTCCAGCCGTCATCCAGTTTACTGCTCCCGGTTTTATTTCCAATTCTGTTCCTAAACTGTCGCGATGCATAATGCTTCCTTCAAACAAAAATGTCAAAGTAGAAAGTCCGATATGCGGATGCGGAGGAACATCCATATTTTCATGATCACTTAAATGTGCGGGTCCCATATGGTCGATAAATACAAATGGTCCAACTGCTCTTTTTTCGCGGAAAGGCAATAAACGGCCTACCATAAAATTGCCAATATTGGCAGCGCGTTCTTCGATAATTAAACTAATATTTGACATGTGGTATTTTTTATTTGATTTGAAAACAAAATTACAGTGGTGATAGAAATCTGTAACTTAATTTAGATTAAGAAAAGTTGTTTTTTGTATTATCTATAAAAGTAAGGAAAATGTGGAATAATTCAAATCATTGATTTTGATGTTTCTAAGTTTTTTTGTCATTTCGACGAAGGAGAAATCTTAGCAAGAAACTCGACAAAGATTGAATTCTCGTTGCGGAGCTACTTGTGGAGATTTCTCCTTCGTCGAAATGACAAACTAGACGACAACCCCTTGATTATTTACGAAATTTGTACTTTTAATCAATCAGCTCAAACTCCAAAACTTCACTCTCAGTTCCATTAATAATAATCGACAATTGATGTTTTCCAGTATGAAAAACTCGCGTTGTAATGAGTTTAAAAGACTGGTTTCTCTCAATCTTAGTTAATTGATTCGGATGATAAACTTTCTCACTGATTTTGAATACTTTTTTAGCCAAATGTCCTTTTGCTTTTTTATAATGGACAGCATATTCTAAACGAACTGTTTTTGGAGCTTCGTTTTTATTATTCAAGTGAAAATGAAACTGAAGATAATCTCCAATTTTTACAGTTGGTGTTTTGATTTCGAAAGACGAAAGTTCAATATTGGTGCTTTCTAAACCATAGTGGCTTAAAATTTCAGGATGTCCTTGTTTTAGTAAAGTTCGGCTTCCATGTTTAATAATTCCGTCAGTTTCTTTGCTGTGGCCTTTCCATCTTGAAGCTATTTCTAATACAATTTGCGGATTATCTTTAGCAATATCATTTAAATTATTGGCTACGCTTCTTCGAACATATTCTGAAGGATCGTTTTTTAAATTCTCTAAAATAGGAAGAATAGGAGAAGGGTCTTTCTTCAAAAACGGAATTGCCATTGCCCACGGTAATCTCGGTCGTGAACCTTCACTTGCCAATCTGCGAACGTGTTGATTTTCATGTAAAGACCATTTTGTCATTTCGTCAATCATTCTTTCTTTATATTTTAAAATGAAAGGACGAACGGCAAATTCGCAACTTATAAATTGTGTGATAGAAACAAAAGCTTTTACAGATGTTTCAAAATCGTCTAAACCGTAATTTTCAATATAATCGGCAAAAAAAATGAAAGCCAAATTGCCATCAGTGAAACTACTTTTCTTTAAATTTTCGATGATTTTATCAATTAAAGCAACGGCTTCAGGAAAATTTTGAGGTATAAACTGATGCAAAACCACTGTTGTGTGCTTCATTCTTTCTTTCCATTCTTTTTGAGCAAAATTGCCTTCGTAAATCGCTTCAATGAATTTCTCTTTTTTGAATGATGGATGCGCTTCGGCGACAGCCTGACCAAATTTTTCGTAAAAAGAAACCGAGTAAATATCTTTAATTAATCCCATAAATTTTGCTTGATTGAACTCCAAAGATATTTAATTGATCTCTTATTAAGAGATTAAGTATTGTTAAGAATTGTCACTTTATTTTTGTGAATATCTTAATGTTTAAAAAAGAGGTATTTGATGTTTTATCTAATTTTTCATGTTGTTAGAACTTTCAAATCCATAAAATATATCCTAATTTAGCATTATTATTAAAAACAGAAAAATGATAAGCGAAGCTCAATTTCAAGCAGAATTACAACTTTTAATCAGTAATGCCATTAGAGAAGATGTAGGACCAGGCGATTACAGTTCGCTGGCATGTATTCCAGATACTGCCCACGGTAAGGCAAAACTATTAGTAAAAGATCAGGGGATCATTGCTGGAGTTGAACTTGCTAAAATGATATTTGAACATGTTGACCCAAAATTAAAAGTAAAAACATTTATTGAAGATGGGACACGTGTAGAATATGGTGAAATCGTTTTTGAAGTTTCAGGAAGCTCTCAATCTATTTTAAAAGCTGAAAGAGTGGTTTTGAATACCATGCAGAGAATGTCGGCGATTGCTACAAAAACAAGTCATTTAATGCAGCTTCTAGAAGGAACAAATGCAAAAATACTAGATACTCGTAAAACGACTCCAAATTTTAGAGCCGCAGAGAAATGGGCCGTAAAAATTGGTGGTGGCGAAAATCATCGTTATGCTTTGTATGATATGATTATGCTGAAAGACAATCATATTGATTTTGCTGGTGGAATTACGCGCGCTATTTCTAAAACAAAGGAATATTTAAAGGAAAATAATTTAGATCTGAAAATTATTGTTGAAGCCCGCAATTTAGATGAAATCAGAGAAATTTTATTGAGCGACGGAGTTCATAGAATCCTGATAGACAACTTTAATTATGAAGATACAAAAACGGCAGTAAATTTGATTGGTTCAAAATGTCAGACAGAGTCTTCTGGAAATATTAGCGAAAAAACAGTTCGTGAATATGCTCTATGTGGTGTAAATTATATTTCCTCAGGCGCTTTAACGCATTCTGTTTATAATATGGATTTGAGTTTGAAAGCTTTTTAATGGAGTTATGAATTTTGAGTGATAAGTTATGGTTTTTGTAAATCTAAAATCTCCCGATAGCTATCGGGACTAAAATCTAAAATCAAAAAATATGTCGCAAGAGATAGAAGATCGGATTGAGAAACTGCCTGTGGTGCGGTCATTAGCCCGACTTTTGAAGAAAATTAAACTGCCTTGGCTAGAAGGGTTTTCATTGTATGATTTGTTGGAAATGTATACCATAGGAATTGTTGATGGTGCTTTTTCATATCATGCAAGTGCGGTTTCATTTAGCTTTTTCATGGCTTTGTTTCCTTTTGCGCTATTTATTTTAAACTTGATTCCTTTTATTCCGATAGATAATTTTCAGGAAGATTTTTTGCAGTTCGTACAGCAGAGTGTTCCTCCAAATACCTTTGATGCAATCAGCAAAATTATCAGCGATATTTTAAATAATAGTCACTCGGGTTTGCTTTCGTCTGGATTTTTTCTTTCGATTTTTTTAATGGCAAATGGAATTAATGGCATTCTAAGCGGTTTTGAATCTTCTAAACATGTCTTTGATAAAAGAGGTTTTTTTAAGCAATATTTAGTTGCGTTGGCGATATCTATTGTGATGACTATTATTTTGTTTGTAACAGTCGCAACAATTGTAGTCTTTGAGGTTTTTATTCAAAAAACAATTATTCAGGATGTGCTGAGTGATCGAATTCCGCTTATTATTTTAGGGCGTTATTTGTTTGTTGTTTTAATGATCTTGATAACATCTTCAATATTATTGCGTTATGGTACAAAACAGTATAATAAAGTGCCTTTTATAAGTATTGGTTCTGTTTTTACCACAATCTTAATTGTTATATCTTCGTTCTTTTTTGGGATTTGGGTTATAAAATTTTCAAAATACAACGAACTTTATGGTTCAATTGGAACATTATTAATTCTAATGTTTTATATTTGGATAAACTGTATGATTCTGCTTTTAGGTTTCGAATTGAATGCTTCTATCAGAAAATTAAAACAAAAAAAAGAAAAATAATATGAAAAACTTGATGCTAACTATCGGAGTGTTCTTCTTTGCCCTAACCATGCAAAGTCAAAGTGTAATTGGAAAATGGAAAACAATTGACGATGAAACGGGCGAAGCAAAATCTATAGTAGAAATTTACGAAAAATCTGGAAAAATTTATGGAAAGATTGTAGATATACTTCGCGAAGGCCACAAAAAAGATGTTTGTGTAAAATGCGATGGTGCTGAAAAAAATAAACCGATTTTAGGAATGGTTATTATAAACGGACTTAAAAAAGATGGTTCTGAATATAACGGAGGAACAATTTTAGATCCTACAAGCGGTAAAAAATACAAATGTTATGTTACTTTAGAATCTGCAGATAAATTGAAACTTCGCGGTTATGTTGGGATTTCTTTAATGGGAAGAACACAATACTGGACACGAGTAAAAAATTAATTAATATTTAAATGCGAAAATTAGCTTCGATAGTTTTATTCTTAGCAGTAGTTTCAAACAGCTTTGGACAATCTAAGAATTCGCCATTACAAATAAGTCATCTAACAGGTGACTTTTATGTTTATAAAACATTTCATTATTACAATGGAATATTAATTTCTGCCAATGCTATGTATCTAGTTACAGATAAAGGTGTTGTGCTTTTTGATGCGCCTTGGGATAAAACACAGTTTCAGCCTTTATTGGATAGTATAAAAACAAAACACAATATAGAAGTTGTAATGCTTTTTGGCACACATTCTCATGAAGATCGTGCAGGCGGATTTGATTTTTACAGAAAAAAAGGAATCAAAACCTATTCAATTAAATTGACAGATGATATTCTGAAAGAAAAGAATGAGCCAAGAGCTGAATTTATAATTCCAAATGATACTGTATTTACAGTTGGGCAATATAAATTTGAAGTATATTATCCAGGTAAAGGACATGCGCCGGATAATATTGTAGCGTGGTTTGCTAAAGATAAAATTCTTTATGGCGGATGTTTTATAAAAAGTCAAGAAGCAAAAGATTTGGGATATTTAGGAGATGCAGATGTTAAAGAATGGGAGAGATCAATAAAAAAGGTTCAGTCGAAATTTAAAAATCCAAAATACGTTATTCCTGGACACGATGGTGGAACAACGAATAAATCTATAAATCATACTTTGGAGCTGGTGAAGGAATATAATCTTTCAAAAAATGCTTCTCTTAAAACCGGTCAGAAATAATTACTGACTTATAAAAAATTTTCATGTATTTCATCGAAGTTATTTTACCACTTTCCTTAGCAAAGACTTTTACTTATAGTATTTCTGAGGCCGAATATCATTTCATTAAAAAAGGAATGCGTGTTGCGGTGCCTTTTGGTAAAAATAAAATATATACGGGGCTTGTTTTGGATGTTCATGAAAATGCTCCGACATTATATGAAGCAAAAGAAATCCATCAGATTTTAGATGAAAAACCGATCGCAACCGAAATTCAGATTAAACACTGGCTTTGGATTGCAGATTATTATATGTGTGGCATTGGTGATGTGTATCGCGGAGCATTTCCAAGCGGATTATTGCTGGAAAGTGAAACAATTATTTCGCATAAACCCGATGTTGTGGTCAACGACAGCGAACTTTCTGACGATGAGTTTTTGATTTATGAGGCATTACATCATCAGAGTTCTTTAAAAGTTCAGGAAATTGCTTCTATTTTAAATAAAAAAAATATACTTCCAATTCTGCAAAAACTGATTGCGAAAGATATTATATTTTTAGAGGAAGAAATAAAAGAAACGTACAAGCCAAAGTTGGTTCGTTATGTTAAACTGCATTCAAAATACGAATCGGATAGTGGTTTGGAAAAATTGCTGGCAGCATTAAAAAATGCCAACAAACAAAGGGAAATTGTTTTGGCTTATTTTCAGATTAGTGCTTCTGAAAAAAAGCCTATTACAGTAAAAAAACTCATAGAAGTTTCAAATGCAGGTTCGGCAGCTGTAAAGTCTTTAGTTGAAAAGGAAATATTTGAAGAGTATTATTTACAGCAGGATCGTATTATATTTAATGGTGAAAAATCAGAAAAAGAATTACAGCTGAGTGAAGCTCAAGAAAATGCTTTTTCTGGAATAAAGAATAGTTTTTCAGAAAAAGAAGTGTGTCTGCTTCACGGCGTAACTTCGAGCGGAAAAACAGAAATTTATATAAAGCAGATTGAAGAGTATTTGGAAACTGGAAAGCAGGTTTTGTATCTGTTGCCAGAAATAGCGCTTACGACACAGCTGGTTTCTAGATTGCGCCTTCATTTTGGCGATAGAGTCGCTGTTTTTCATTCAAAATACAGTAATAATGAAAGAGTTGAGGTTTGGAGGCAAACGCTTGAAAATTCGCCGAAAGCTCAAATTGTAATAGGAGCAAGATCGGCTTTGTTTTTGCCTTTTAATGACCTAGGATTATTAATTGTTGACGAAGAACATGAGCAGACTTTTAAGCAGACTGATCCAGCGCCAAGATATCATGCAAGAGATGCCGCAATAGTTTTGGCTAATTTTCATAAAGCTAAAGTATTATTAGGTTCAGCAACACCTAGCATTGAAACCTATTTTAATACGCAAAATAATAAATACGGATTGGTAACTCTTTCTGAGCGTTACAAAAATGTGCGTTTGCCTGAAGTGGTTTTAGTTGATATAAAGGACAAGCATTTCAGAAAAAGAATGACAGGGCATTTTAGTGATCTTTTAATTGAAGAAATTGCCGAGTCATTGTCATTGGGCGAGCAGGTTATTTTATTTCAAAATAGGAGAGGATATTCGCCTATAATTGAATGTTTAACCTGTGGGCATGTTCCGCATTGCCAACAGTGCGATGTGAGTCTAACATATCATAAGCATAAAAATCAGCTTCGTTGTCATTATTGCGGATATTCGATTGCAAAACCTACTAATTGTCATAGCTGTTCAAGTATAGATTTAACTACAAAAGGTTTTGGTACAGAACAGATAGAGCAGGAGTTATCTTCACTTTTTCCTAAAGCGAAAACAGCCAGAATGGATCAAGATACTACTCGAGGTAAATTTGGTTTTGAAAAGATAATAGATGCGTTTAAAAATCGTGAAATTGATATTTTGGTTGGTACACAAATGCTAGCCAAAGGACTTGATTTTGATAATGTGGGCTTGGTTGGAATCATGAATGCTGACAATATGCTTCATCATCCCGATTTTAGGGCTTTTGAGCGTAGTTTTCAAATGATGACGCAAGTCGCTGGAAGAGCAGGAAGATCTGAAAAACAAGGAAAAGTTGTAATTCAGACTTACAATCCGAATCATAATACAATTCAGCAAGTTACAAACCATAATTATATAGGTATGTATAAAGAGCAGTTGTATGATAGGTTGATCTATAAATATCCACCTTATTTTAGAATTATAAAGCTTACGTTAAAGCACAAAGATTTTGATAAACTAAAAGAAGGAGCGATGTGGCTGTATCAGGTTTTGAATCAAAATCTAGGAATACCAGTTTTAGGTCCAGAAGAACCTGCAATAAGCAGAATACGAAATGAATATATTAGAACCATATTAATTAAGATTCCGCAAAATCTTCATTTAGGGAATACAAAAAAAACTATCCAGAAAATGCTGAATAGTTTTGAAGCTGTGGCTCAATATAGAGCTATAAAAGTTGTGATTAATGTAGATTTCTACTAAGACGAGTTAAATTAAGAAGAAGTTGAAAGTGCTTTTACAAGATCTTCTTTTTTATTACGGCTTAAAGGTATTTTGGTGATGCCTATTTCGGCAAATTTACTATTGAAACGTTCAACTTTATCTATATTGATAATATATGATTTGTGGACACGGATAAACTTGTCTTTTGATAAATCATTTTCAAAAGATTTCATAGTAGAAAGAACCAGATTACTATCGTCCTCAGTTACTACTCTTACATAATCTCCAAAAGCTTCAATCCATTTTATTTTTGAAGTAAAGATTTTAAGTTTTTTTAGATTACTTTTGATGAATATATGTTCTCCTTCTTCTTCTTTGATATCTTTTTTAAGCAAATGCATATCAATTGCTCTTTTTACAGAGGCGTTAAAACGATCCACTGCAATAGGTTTTTGAAGATAGTCGGTAGCATCATAGTCGAAAGCTTTTAAAGCATATTCGGCTTTAGAAGTGATAAATATAATCTGCGGTTTTGATTTTAATCCGTCTAGGAAATCAAAGCCGTTAATAACTGGCATTTCTATATCAAGAAATATTAAATCGATATTATTTAATGAGATACAACTTTTTGCTTCAATTGCATTAGAAAAATCCCCGATTAAATGCAAGCCTGGGTGATTATTTACCAATTTGGCAATAATTGTCCTTTGTATAGAACTATCATCTACAACAACACAGTTTAGTTTCATAACATTTAAATTTAGAATAAATTCAGGATAGCAGTAGTAAATGTATTATTTTTTTGTAAAAAAAACTAAAGTTGAGGCATCTTTTTTGCATTATGACGAATAAAAGAAAAAAACTGTTGCATATATAAATTAAATGCTTACTTTTGCACCCAATTTTAACAAATAAATTTTTTATTTATGAATCATTATGAAACTGTTTTCATTTTAAATCCCGTTTTATCTGAGGTTCAGGTGAAGGAAACAGTAACGAAATTTGAAGAATTTCTTACTAGTAGAGGAGCTGAAATGGTATCGAAAGAGGATTGGGGTCTTAAAAAAATGGCTTACGAAATCCAAAACAAAAAAAGTGGTTTTTATCACTTATTCGAATTCAAAGTAGCTGGAGAAGTTCTTTTAGCTTTTGAAACTGAATTCAGACGTGATGAAAGAGTTATGCGTTTCTTAACTGTAAGTTTAGATAAACATGCTATTTCATGGGCTGAGAGAAGAAGAGCAAAATTAAAATCTACTAAAGCGTAATTATTATGTCTACAATCGAGCAATCTGCAAAAGGAAAAAAAGACGGAGATATCAGATATTTAACGCCTTTAAACATTGAAACTAACAAAACTAAAAAGTATTGCCGTTTCAAAAAATCAGGAATCAAATACATCGATTATAAAGATGCTGATTTCTTATTGAAATTCGTTAACGAGCAAGGAAAAATTCTTCCTCGTCGTTTAACTGGAACTTCATTAAAATACCAAAGAAAAGTTTCTGTAGCTGTAAAAAGAGCTCGTCACTTAGCTTTAATGCCATACGTGGCCGATTTATTAAAATAGTATAAAAATCTAGTCGCTGGTTTCTGTTCAAGCAGAACCTAACTTCTAAAAATAAGGACAACAACATGGAAATTATTTTAAAACAAGACGTACAAAACTTAGGATTTAAAGATGATGTAGTATCTGTAAAGCCTGGTTACGGTCGTAACTTTTTAATTCCTCAAGGTTTTGCTACTTTAGCAACTCCTTCTGCTAAAAAAGTTTTAGCTGAAAACCTAAAACAAAGAGCACACAAAGAAGCTAAAGTTGTTGCTGATGCTAAATCATTGGCTGAAGCAATTAAAGCTCTTGAAATTAAAATTTCTGCAAAAGCTGGTGGAGAGAAACTTTTTGGTTCTATCACAAACATCGACATTGCTGAAGCTTTAGAAAAATCTGGAAACGCTATCGACAGAAAATTCATCACTAGTGGTATCGTAAAACGTACTGGAAAATACAGTGCAAGTATCCGTTTACACAGAGATGTAATTGTTGAGTTACCATACGAAATTGTTGCTGAAAAGTAATAGTTTTTAACTCTATACTAAAATCCCGATGCAAATCGGGATTTTTTTGTTTAATATAGAAAGAATAGTAATAATTAGACTTATAGCTAACAGCTAAAGCATAAAGCCTAAAATGAATGAAATACGCAAGATTAACAAAAGAACAATTTGATGAATTACATGCTGAATTTGCAAGTTTTTTGGCTACACAAGCTATAGACAGAAAAGAGTGGGAGGAGCTTAAAGTTAATAAACCAGAAGTAGCAGAACAAGAGCTTGATGTCTTTTCAGATTTAATTTGGGAAGGTGTATTGACTAGAGCAGAATATTTAGAACATTTTTCTAAAAACCATATATTTTTATTTCATTGTTTTGATACTTACATCCAATCGATTGTTTTGAAATCTCTTTCTTCAGATGTTGATTTTTTGACAAAAGAAGGACTACAATGGTTAAGCGATAATATGTTTACTGACAATATTGAAATGAAAGTGGGGAAAAAAGTATTTACAGAAGAACGTAATTCTTCGATTTTTGAGTTGATTAAACAAGGGGCTTTTTTAAGTGATGGTCAATTATTTAGTCAAATTAATACGATTATAGAATCGTAATTTAGTTTTAATAACTTTTTAAGATGGCAAGCAATTAATAATAATTGTTTGCCATTTTTTATTTTTTAACTTTTGTTTAATTTTTTTATAAATTTTAACCCCGTATTTCTACGCGTTTTTTTTGAATCTTTCAAAGAATTCGAAAATTTATGCTTGCTTGAAATACAAGAGGTGTATTTGGTCTGTATTACGGATAATTTTGTCGATAAAATTGTATTTATTGTAAGATTATACTTTATTTAAATCGATTTAACATATTTTGTTTAATATTTTGTTTAATTAATAAAAGGAGACAAAATTATGTTAAATGTAGCGTTTTTTCTACTGTTTTAGGAGGCCCGTAATTTTAAAACAAGAGATTTAAGATTAAATTATAAGAATTTTAGGCTTGTTTTATGTTTTTGTTTTTTCTAATTTTAGGTAACAAAAGTTAAACAAAGTTTTGCTTTTGTTTTTTCTAAACATGAGGGTTAAATTATTTTTCCCGAAAAGTTGAGATTGAAATTCAAAAAAATTAAATAATAACTTAATAAGTCTGTGTATGGAATTGACAATTACTTTCTTTATCAAATTTACTTTAGTTGTTTACTTTGTTTTAGCTTTATATGTTATCCTATTAAGCTTACTTCAGCTCAACGAAATTTTTAATCGTTATACGATATTTAATTTTTTTTCAAAAGGTTTACATTTTAGTTTGCTCTCTTATAGTTGCCCCATTTTGCGGGCTGATTATAAGGAGCAATAATTTTATTGGATATAAAGAGATTCCTGCTAGCTTTTGTAGCTAGATAATTTAGAATGACTAATCAACTTTCTAATGAACGAATCGACATATATATAGAATCCCCATTCTACTTTAAACTAAAATTTTCATTATGAAAATTAGGCCTGCAACAAATCACTCCTCTTGGAAAATTGACTACAATCATTTTTCCTCAAAAAAAACGGAATTTATTTTATCTCGTGGAGATAGAATAAGTTCACCGGTATATTGTGATGTACCGAATTCAACATAATTTTTTTTTACTAAAACAGAATTTAGCGGCTTTTTTATAAGTCACTAACCTTTGTTTTAACTGTTTGATTTTTAACTGATTGTTTAATTGCGTAGGTGCGTGCACTTACTGCAAGAGGTGTTTTATTGTCCATTTTCTAATCTTCCAAATTATGAAAAAAAAATTTACTTTTTATGATCTCATCATCCAGAAGAGATTATTTGCCGTATGGCTTTTATTGTTTTTATTGCTTTTGAGTAATAAAAACTTTGCGCAAACATTTTGCCGACCTACAGCAAACACTACCAGTATTGGTGGAGTTTGTTTGGGTCCTACTGGAGTGACTAATGCTGCTTTGGCTTACGATTCCAGTTTGAGTACATATGCAACAATAACAAACTCATTGGGAGTTGCTTGTTTTGCCCAGGAAACGGTAACCTTTAATCAAACTGCGAAAGCAGGAGATGAAATTGTGCTATATTATGGTAACGGAAGTGCTGTAATAAGTGCAGGAGTATTGGCAAATTCGACTTTGCAACCTTTGTTATCTGGTAGTCCTGCAGGAGATGCAGTTCCGTTAAGCGGACTAGTTAATCTTCAACTGTTAGATAATGGAGATAATATTAATGTTGTAAAGTATACGCTAACATCAGATGCTAATCAGATAAAAATTCAAACAGGAGGACTTGTTAGTTTGCTGATTAATTTAAGAATTTACGATGTACGTTTGCAGTTTGCAAAACCGACAATTGCAAATGGAGAGACACAATCGGTATGTTTTGGACAATCTGTAGCGCTTTCTGCCACAGCTGCCACTGGTACAACAGTAGCTTGGTATGATTCGCCAACAGCAACTACACCACTTTCGAGTGTAGGAACATATACTACACCAGCTTTAACAGCTACAACTACATATTACGTAAGTACTTCAAGAAATGCTGGCTGCGAAAGTGATCAGCGATTACCTGTAACGATTAATGTTATTCAGCCTATTGTGCCTGTCATTAGTACTACTGGTACTACTATTTGCTCTGCTGGAGCAACGCAGGCAACGACATTATCTGTTATAAATCCGGTATTAGGTACAACTTATAATTGGTATGATGCTGCAACAGGAGGAACTCTTTTGGCAACAGGAAGTACTTATACGCCAACAGTGCCATTAGGTACTAGTACTTTTTACGTAGAAGCTTCAATTGGAACTTGTAAATCGACCCGTACTCCAGTTACCGTTACATCGACTTCAGTTCCTGCTTTGGCGACAGTTTTAACACAAAGTGTATCGATACTTTCTGGTCAGAATGCAACTTTAAGTGCTTCGACTACAGAACCAGGTGTTGGTTTAGATTGGTATGATGTTCCGACAGGAGGAACAAAATTATTAGCTAATTCTAATACTTTTACAACTCCAATTTTAACAGCAACTAAGACTTATTATGTTGAATCAGTTAATCTTACTGGAGGTTGTGTAAGTGCAACCAGAGTGCCTGTAACCGTAACGGTTCAGCCAACAGCTTCAGGAGGATGTCTTGAAGCCAGCAGTCAGGTAACTACTCAAATTGGTATATGTTTATTGTGTAACGCTACAAATCCGAATTTTTCCGTAGACGGAAATCCTGCAACTGCAGCAAGACTGACTATTCCTGCTAATGTAGTAGGATCTATGCAGCAAACATTACAATTCACAAATCCAGGAAAAGCTGGAGATAATGTTGATGTTGATTTAGAATTACCAGGAGGTCTCGCAGATGTTCAGCTTTTAAGTGCTATTAGTTTAGCAACCTATAATGGTGCAACTTATAATAATGATAGAGTTACGATTAATAACCCTCTTATTACTTTACAGTTATTAAGTGGTACTAAATATAGAGCAAGTGTTAAAGCAGGTGCTAACTTCGACCGTGTGGAAGTTCGTTTAGGAGGAGTTCTAGGTCTTTTAACTAATTTAGATATTTATCAGGCTACTTATAGATATAAAGCTCCGACTGTTTCTGGAAATACAACAATTTGTAGCGGACAAACTGCAACTTTAAATGCTAGTCTAGCTTTGGGTGAAACTATTAAATGGTATGATGCTTCAACAGGTGGAAATTTATTAGCAAGCACAGCTTCATTTACTACTCCAGCTTTAACAGCGAATACAACTTATTATGTTGAACTGACTCGTAATGGTTGTGTTAATAGTGAAAGAAATCCTGTCGCAGTTACTGTAAATAATCCAGTGGCACCAACATCGATTTCTACTGTTCCTACAAATTTATGTAGCGGAGAAACTACAACGATAACAATTCAATCTCCAGTTGCTGGTACAACATATAATTGGTATGATGCAGCTACAGGAGGAACTTTGGTATTTACAGGAACCTCTTTTGTAACTCCAAGTTTGACCGTTCCAACGATTTATCATATTGAAGCGGTAATTGGAACTTGTTTGAGTGCTCGTACACCAGTTAATGTAAATGTTAACCCAAGACCAGCGCCTCCAGTTCCTGTATCTGCGAACGTTATTATTCAGTCAGGTCAGAATGTACAGCTGTCTGTTGTAAGTAGTCCTGGAGTTTCTTATTTATGGTATGATGCTCCAACAGGAGGAAATCTTTTACAAGGTACTGGCAGTAATATCTATACACCTAATCCCGTTTTAACTGCAAATAAAACATTTTATGTTGAAGCTGTGAGTACTGCATCAGATTGTAAAAGTACTTCAAGAACTGCGATTAATGTAATGGTAACCAATACGGTTAGTACTTGTTTGCAACCAAGTTCACAAACGACATCTATAGATCCAGGTCTTTTATGTGCTTTATGTACTTTCAGTAATCCTGGAGATTCTGTTGATAATGATATAGATACTTTTGCAACGCTTTCCACTGTTGCAGGAGTAGCAGGATCTTATGTGCAGCAAATATTAACTTTTCCCTCTGAAGGAAAGGTAGGAGATATTATAGAGGTTGAATTGGCTTTACCAGGTGGGCTTGCTGATGTGTCATTGTTAGGAGGGGTTAGTTTAGCTACTTATGGAGAAGTTTTTGGGGCTCCAGTTTTTAATAATGATAGAGTTCTGCTAAATAATGGTTTAATAAGTTTACAATTGCTGTCTGGAGATAGATTTAAAGCTAGTTTTGTTGCGACTGCACCATTTAATCAAGTTGAAATTCGTTTAGGTGGAGTGGTTACATTATTAACAAATTTAAATATTTATGGAGCTTCTTATAGATTTCCAAATGCTACAATAACAGGAGCAGCAGCACCGATTTGCGCTGGACAGGCGGCAACATTGACGGCTACTTCTACAGGAACTGAAACCTTTACATGGTACGATGCTCCTACAGGTGGAAATATTGTGGCAGTTAGCCCAACTCTTCCATTAACCGCTACTACAATTTATTATTTAGAAGCAACTCGTGGTGGAACTTGTATTAATAGTGTTCGTCAGCCTGTTACGGTTAATGTATTATCTATTCCAACAGATGCAGATATTACTATTGCAAGTCCTTTGACTGCTTCTTGTGCGGGAGGAATTGTACTAGCTCCAACATCTGCTTTAGCGGGAGCAACATTTAGATATTATACAGATCAAAATAAAACACAAGAAATTACTACAGGTACGGTAACAGGAATAACGTATTTAAAAGATCCTACAACAGGGGCATTAACAATTAGCGGACTTACTTCTGCTAGTCCTACTAATACTTATTATGTATCTGTTTCTAATGGAGGACTTTGTGAAAACATAAATGGGACATTAAAAGAAGTAGTTGTAAATTATCCAGCTGGTTCAGCTTTAACTGTTACAAGCCCATTTGTAGGATGTACAAAAGTTAACCTAAAAGATGCTATTGCAAATTTTGATGCAAATACAACTTACACTTTCTTTGATTCAGCCAATAATCCAATTACAGATCAAGCTGCAGCAAATATAACAGTGAGTGGAAATTATTTTATTCAGGCTCAGAAAACAGGTGTTGCTTGTCCATCAGTAAAAGTGCCAGTGACTGTAAATGTAACTCCATTACCAACATTAACTGGGGTAACAAATTCAATAGCGGTTACAAAAGGTTCATCAGTTACTTTAACAGCAACATCAAACGGAACTATAACTTGGTACGATCCACAAGGAAATGCTTTAGGATCTAATAGTACAGGTCCTCTTAATACAGTAGGAGTTTTCACTTATACTGTAGTTGCTAGCAACGGATCTTGTACTACAAGCCAAACAGTAACTATAAGCGTTATTGATCCTGCGACTTGTGATACTCTTTTAGAAAGAGTTTATGCAAATTCTCAATTATCAGGTTCAGTTATTACAGGTAATGTGACAAATGGAGCTTTGGCTGTAGATGCTGACCCAAGTACTTTTTCAACTATTACGACTGGCTTAGGAGTTTTAGGTGTTGGAACTACATGGCAGAATTTACAATGGCCAACCACTATACCAAAAGGAACTCCGGTAACAGTAAAATTAGGTCTAGAAAATAGTCTGATTGCTGTTGGTCAAAGTGTTACTGTGATAGGTACTAAGCGTGACGGATCTAATAATCCAATTGACATTGGAACTTTACAATCGGTATCAAGTTCATTATTGAATTTATTGCCAGGTCAAAATTCATTCGAATATACATTTGTGCCTTCTAATGCTTCGGGCGTTCAGGATTATGATGGTATTCGTGTACAATTAGGAGCAGTTTTGGGTGTGGCACAAAATATTAATGTTTATGATGCTTATTACAAAAAACAAGTTTCACAAATAGCTTGTGGCCAAGGAGATATTGAAGATATTTTCTCTGGCGTAAAAGATATGGGCGTTGGTGCTTTAACAGCTACCGTAGGTGTTTCTAATCCGTGGAATGTAGCCGATGGCGATGTTGCTACTTATGCTACAATGTTTAGTGGAGCAGGAGTACTTGCGGCTGCTGAACTTACTACAAAATTTAGAACACCGTCTATGGTTGGGGATAGTTTAAGAATTACAATTTCTAAACCAGGAACACTTTTAAATCTTAACTTACTTACAGGATTTAGAATTCAGTTGTATTCAGGTAATATTGCTGTTGGTGCTCCGATAGAAAATACGAGTAGCTTATTGACTTTAAAATTACTTTCGGGAGATACAATGGCTATGACAATTGTGGCGCCTCAAACACAACCATATGATAAAGTAGTAATTACTTTTGGAGGTGTAGCAAGTGTTTTAGATCAATTAAGAGTTCACACTATTGATCGTGTAACCAATACGAAAGTTATTGGAAGTGGTCTTGATAATAAATTAACAGTCTGTCCAGGAGATAATATTACCCTCCAAGTACCACCTAAATCGTGTGCTGATTATGCTTGGTATGACTCGCCAACAGGAGGGAATCTTGTAGCAAGTGGTCAAACTTATACAATTCCGGTTGCATTGCCTGCGGGCACTTATAAATATTATGTTCAGCCAATTCGTTACGGTTGTGCGGCTTTAGAAAGAGGAGAGGTAACAGTAGTTGTTAGAGCTACTACTCCTGTATCTGCAGTAGCAAACGTAACTATCAATGGAGGAAATAGTACTATTATTTGTTCTGAAACAGGAACAGTAACATTAGATGCGATTTTAAGCAATACACCAGTTCTTACGAATCCAGTATACCACTGGTATAGTTTTGATGGAACAACAAGTCAGTTAATTGCAGGTGAAACAACATCTAAATTAGTAATAAACGGGTTAGCTCCTGGAACTTATACTTATTATTTAGGAGTTAGTTCAGATGAATATTGTGAAACTATACCAGCAAACAGAAAACAAGTAACGTTTACAATCTTACCAACTTCTCTTGAATCTGATATAGTGGTAAATAACGCTTCTATTTGTCATAATACAGATGCAGTATTAACGCCAACAAGTGCGTTGCCAACCCCTGTTTTCTTCTGGTACTTAGATGCCAATAAAACACAGCCAATTTTAAATGGAACCGTAAGTGGCGTAACGTATGCTGTTGATAGCACTACGGGAGTTTTAACCGTATCAGGTTTAACACCTGCTATGAGTCCTCTTACTTATTATGTGGCTGTTACAAGTGACAATACATGTCAAAATAAAAACGGAGAGCTTAAAGCGGCTACTGTAATAGTTAATGATCCTCCAACGCCAACATCCACAGAGAATACACAGAATTTCTGTTTAATCAATGCGCCAACGGTGGCTAATCTTCAGGCAAATGAAGCTAATGTAGTTTGGTATCTTTCTAATATGGGAGGAACTGCATTAGATCCAACAACAGCATTGGTTGATGGAACAATTTATTATGGAGCTATAAAGGATTTATTAGGTTGTGAGAGTTCAGTTAGATCAGAAATAACAGTACATGTAAATGATCCAGGAACACCGACTTTGGTGACAGCAGGAGTGCAAACTTTCTGTAAAGAAGATCTTCCGACATTTGCAAGCATTCAGACAAATGAAGCAAATATAGTTTGGTATACAGCTATAACAGGCGGAACATTGATTCCATCGACAACAGCTCTGACAACAGGCCAGTATTTTGCAGCAATCTCAGATCTATTAACAGGCTGTGAAAGCGCTACGAGATTACCGGTTGATGTTAATGTAAATGATCCAGGAACACCGACTTTGGTGACAGCAGGAGTGCAAACTTTCTGTAAAGAAGATCTTCCGACATTTGCGAGCATTCAGACAAATGAAGCAAATATAGTTTGGTATACAGCTATAACAGGCGGAACATTGATTCCATCTACTACAGCTCTGACAACAGGCCAGTATTTTGCAGCAATCTCAGATCCAGCGACAGGCTGCGAAAGTGCTGCGAGATTAACAGTTGATGTAATTGTAAATGATCCAGGAACTCCAACATTGGTGACTGCGGGAACGCAAAACTTCTGTTTGGCAAATGCTCCTACGTTTGCAAGCATCCAGACTAATGAAGCTAACATTGTTTGGTATACAGCATTAATAGGCGGAACATTGATTCCACCAACAACAGCTCTGACGACAGGGCAGTATTTTGCAGCGATTTCAGATCCAGCGACAGGCTGCGAAAGCGCTTCAAGATTGACAGTTGATGTAATTGTAAATGATCCGGGAACACCGACTTTAGTAACAGCAGGAGTGCAAAATTTCTGTAAAGAAGATCTTCCGACATTTGCAAGCATTCAGTTCAATCAGGCAAATATAGTTTGGTACACGGCTTTAACAGGCGGAACATTGATTCCATCGACAACAGCTCTGACAACAGGCCAGTATTTTGCAGCAATCTCAGATCTATTGACAGGCTGTGAAAGCGCTACGAGATTACCGGTTGATGTGAATGTAAACGATCCTGGAACACCGACATTGGTGACAGCAGGAGTGCAAACTTTCTGTAAAGAAGATCTTCCAACATTTGCAAGCATTCAGACAAATGAAGCGAATATAGTTTGGTATACAGCTATAACAGGCGGAACATTGATTCCATCTACAACAGCTCTGACAACAGGCCAGTATTTTGCAGCAATCTCCGACCCAGCGACAGGCTGCGAAAGTGCTGCGAGATTAACAGTTGATGTAATTGTAAACGATCCAGGAACTCCAACATTGGTAACTGCGGGAACGCAAAACTTCTGTTTGGCAAATGCTCCTACGTTTGCAAGCATCCAGACTAATGAAGCTAACATTGTTTGGTATACAGCATTAACAGGCGGAACATTGATTCCATCTACTACAGCTCTGACGACAGGACAGTATTTTGCAGCGATTTCAGATCCAGCGACAGGTTGTGAAAGCGCTTCAAGATTGACCGTTGATGTAATTGTAAACGATCCAGGAACACCGACTTTAGTAACAGCAGGAGTGCAAAATTTCTGTAAAGAAGATCTTCCGACATTTGCAAGCATTCAGTTCAATCAGGCAAATATAGTTTGGTACACGGCTTTAACAGGCGGAACATTGATTCCATCAACAACAGCTCTGACAACAGGCCAGTATTTTGCAGCAATCTCAGATCTATTGACAGGCTGTGAAAGCGCTACGAGATTACCGGTTGATGTGAATGTAAACGATCCTGGAACACCGACTTTGGTGACAGCAGGAGTGCAAACTTTCTGTAAAGAAGATCTTCCAACATTTGCAAGCATTCAGACAAATGAAGCGAATATAGTTTGGTATACAGCTATAACAGGCGGAACATTGATTCCATCTACAACAGCTCTGACAACAGGGCAGTATTTTGCAGCGATTTCAGATCCAACGACAGGTTGTGAAAGCGCCTTGAGATTGACAGTTGATGTAATTGTAAATGATCCGGGAACACCGACTTTAGTAACAGCAGGAACGCAAAACTTCTGTTTGGCAAATGCTCCTACGTTTGCAATCATCCAGACTAATGAAGCTAACATTGTTTGGTATACAGCTATAACAGGCGGAACATTGATTCCATCTACAACAGCTCTGACGACAGGACAGTATTTTGCAGCGATTTCAGATCCAGCGACAGGCTGCGAAAGTGCTTCAAGATTGACAGTTGATGTAATTGTAAGCGATCCGGGAACACCGACTTTAGTAACAGCAGGAACACAAAACTTCTGTTTAGTTAATGCTCCAACATTTGCAAGCATTCAGTTCAATCAGGCAAATATTGTTTGGTATACAGCTTTAACAGGCGGAACGGTAATTCCATTAACAACAGCTTTAGCTACAGGCCAGTATTTTGTGGCAATCTCAGATCCATTAACAGGCTGTGAAAGCGCCACGAGATTACCAGTTGATGTGAATGTAACTGATCCTGCAACGCCAACAACAAATAGTACAACACAAAATTTCTGTTCAGGAACAAATCCGACTGTTGCCAATCTTCAAGTGAATGAAAGCAATGTAGTTTGGTTTACTACGCAGACAGGAGGAACAGCTTTAGCTGCAACAGATGTTTTAACAACGACAACTTACTTTGGAGCAATTAAAGATCCAGCAACAGGATGTGAAAGCAGCGTAAGATTGCAAGTGGCTGTAACGGTTGGTAATCCAGCAAATCCAACAACAAACAATACAGCGCAGACTTTTTGTTCTGTAAATGCGCCAACGATTGCAAATATTCAAGTAAATGAAAGCAATGTAACTTGGTTTACAACTGCCAGAGGAGGAACAGCAATTCCTGCAGGAACAGCTCTTGCTTCTGGAATATATTTTGGAAGTATTGTAGACGGAATAGGTTGCGAAAGTTCAACTCGTCTTCAGGTAACTGTTACCGTAGTTAATCCAAGCGCGACACCGACTACAGCTAATACAACACAAAACTTCTGTACTTTAAATTCGCCAACAGTGGCAAACATTCAAGTAAATGAAGCAAATGTTATTTGGTATAGCACAGCAACAGGAGGAACAGCGATTCCGCCAACAACAGCACTTGTAACAGGTACATATTATGGTGCAGTTTCAAGTACAATTGGTTGCGAAAATCCAGCTAGATTGGCTGTTGTAGTAAATGTAAATTCACCAAGCGTGATAACAACACCAAGAACAACACAAACTTTCTGTTTATCTGCAGTGCCAACATTGGCTAATATTTTGGTAAACGAAACAAATGTAGTTTGGTACGCATCAGCAACTGGTGGAACACCATTGGCTAATACAACTCCACTTACAGCAACTACTTATTATGCTGGAGCGTTAACGAATACATTTAATGGCTGTGATAACGGACCAAGACTAGGAATTACAATTGCATTCGAAAATGATGCTGCAGTTCAAATTGCTTCAACAGATGATACTCCATGTGTATTCAAAGGAGTAACGTATTCAATTGCAAATGGTAAATCTAATTATGTATGGACTATTAACGGAGGTACAATTGTTTCAGGCGGAGGTACAAACGATGGATCTGTAACCGTTTCTTGGTCAGATATTGGTCCAGGAACTGTAACGGTGGCTTATGTTAATAATTGTGATGAGAGAACCATAAAAACTCTAAATGTTACAGTAGCAAGCTGTTCAGATCTAACGATTACTCATACGGTTGATAATCCTACACCAAATTTTGGAGATCAGGTAACCTTTACAATAACTGTAAACAATGTAGGAGAAGGCGATTTCATCAATACGCTTGTGAGTGATTTACTTCCTAGCGGTTTACAATTGGTAAGTTTATCTGCAACATCAGGAACATACGATCCAGCAACACAGCTTTGGACAATACCAACGCTTAATGCAGGTCAGAGTGTAGTATTGACAATAGTGGCAGAAGTTTTACCAAATGGCAATTATACAAGTGTCGCAACTGTAGAAACTTCAACTCCGCTAGATGTTGATGCATCAAACAATTCAGCTTCAGTTACATTAGAACCAATTTGTTTAACTGTTTACAATGAGTTTACTCCAAATAATGATGGTAAAAACGATTTGTTCAGAATAGACTGTATTGAGTCTTATCCAAACAACGAGTTGAAAGTGTTCAACAGATACGGAGCATTAGTGTATAGTAAAGCACATTATGAAAATGATTGGAACGGAACAGCAAATGTATCCGGTGTAATTAATAGAGGAGATATGCTGCCAACAGGTACTTATTTTTATGTGATAACCATTGGAGATGGAACGGTTAAAAAAGGCTGGTTGTCTATCATGAGATAACCCACTTCTATTAATCATCTAATTAATTAAACTAAATAAGTATCGTTATGAAACTATATATAAAATCATTAGAAACATATTTTATATTAATATGTTCTTTTATTACGGTTTGCGCTTCGGCACAGCAAGATCCCGAATATACACAGTATATGTATAACACTATGGCGGTAAATCCAGCGTATGCTGGATCTACCGGAACCATAGAAGCAGCACTTTTATATCGTTCTCAATGGGTAGGAATGCCTGGTGCACCAGAAACACAATCATTCTCCATTCATTCTCCTCTTAGAAATGAAAAACTTGGATTGGGTTTAAGCATTGTTAATGATAAAATTGGACCTTCCAACGAACTATATCTTGATGGAAACTTTTCTTATTCATTGCCTCTTGGTTATGAAAAAAGATTGGCTTTTGGTATTAAAGCAGGAACAAGAATGCTAAACATCGATTGGTCTAAAGGAAGATATTATGATAATGATGATGTTTTATTAAATCAGAATATTAACAATCAGATGAAATTAGCTGTAGGAGCAGGGATTTACTATTATACAGATAAATGGTATGTAGGATTTTCGATTCCAAGTTTTATTCAGAATGATTACTATGACGATGTTCGTGAATCTATTGATTATGATCGTATGCATTACTATTTAATGGGAGGTTATGTTTTTGATTTGAATCCAAATTTGAAATTTAAACCAGCATTTTTAGTAAAAGCAGTAAGCGGAGCTCCACTTACCGCAGATATATCGGCAAATTTCATGATTCAGGAAAAGTTTGTTATAGGGGGAGCATATCGAACAGATGATTCGGTAAGTATACTGGCAGGTTTTCAAATAGCACCAAGTTTCTTTCTTGGATATGCTTTTGATTACACTGTAAGCCAATTGAACAAATACAATGATGGTTCACACGAATTCATCTTGCGTTATCAATTTGTGCAAAAACAAAGTAAAATTAAATCTCCTCGATTCTTCTAAAAATAAAACTTATGAGAAAACTATATATCCTATGTTTAATTTTGAGCGTTACGTTTAGTTTCGCTCAAAAAACTAATTTGAAGAAAGCTGATGCTTTATTTAGAAGCTTTTCTTATTTGGATGCTTCCAAAGCTTATGAAGAATGTTTACAAAACATAAAAGATCCGTCAGCGCAGACTTTGAAGAATGCGGCAGATTCCTACTATTTTATTTCCGATTCTAGAAATGCACTTAAATGGTACAGAAAATTATATGAAGTGCAAGGAAATAATCTGACTGATATTTACTATTTGCGTTACATTCAATCTATGAAAGCAGTTATGGATTATGATGAAGCAGATAAAATAACAAAAGAATATTTAGATAAAAAAGGTGATAAAGCAGAGATTAACCGATATGTTGCCCAAAAGAAATATATGGACAGCGTAGCAAAGGCAAAACCTCTATATACCATTAAAAATTTAGATATTAATACGAGTAAATCAGACTTCGGAGCTACATTTTTTAGAGACAATGTAGTATTTACATCGGCTCGTGATACCACAAAGTTTAGCGAAAAATTGTATACTTGGAACAACCAGCCTTTTCTTAATCTGTATATTGCAGAAAGAAATCCAGCAGATGGAAGTTTATTTAACGAAACAGTTTTTCTGCCGAATATAATGACAAAATATCATGAAGCTACGGCAAGTTTTGATAATCAGGGAAAAACAATTTATTATTCAACCAATATTGTAAAGAAAAACAAATTGGTTGTTGATGAAGCGAGAGTCAATAATTTTCAGATTGTTAAAGGCTCGATCGTTAATAATAAATTAGAAAATCCAGAGAAAGTATTTTTTGATAGTGATGATTATTCCGTAGGGCATCCTGCATTAAGTGAAGACGGAAGACTGCTTTTCTTTGCTTCAGATATGCCTGGAGGGCAAGGTGAAACCGATCTTTATATGGTAAAAATTGCGGCGGATGGGACTATGAGTTCGCCTCAGAATTTAGGGCCAAATATCAATACAATTGGTAATGAAGTTTTTCCATTCTTCCAAAACGGAGTTTTGTACTTTTCTTCTGACGGACATTATGGCTGGGGAGATCTGGATTTATACGAAAGTAAGCTTCAGGCAGACGGAACTTTTTCAGTGCCAAAAAACCTTGGAGCGCCTATCAACAGCAATAAAGACGATTTTTCTTTTATAATTGACAAAACAGATGCTTATGGCTATTTTTCTTCAAATCGAGCAGGAGGAAAAGGTGATGATGATATCTATTCTTTTGTAAAAGGAAAACCAATTTGTAACCAAAGTATATCTGGAATGGCTATCGATCATAAAACCAAAAAGCCTTTGACCGATGTTACCATAATGGCGTACAACTCTTTTAGCGAAGTTTTAGGTGAAACCAAAACAAATTTCGACGGTAAGTATGCCATTGAAGTTCCTTGTAACAAAGTAATCAAAATGATTGCAGCAAAACCGAATTACAGTAGTGATGACAAAACTGTAGAAACAACAGAGCAAAATGGTGGCGAAATAAAAGATGTAAACTTTGAATTAAGCAATTACGACGATTTGGTTGTGAAAAAACAAGGAGTAGAAAAAGTAGATGTTAACCCAATTTATTTTGACTACGACAAATTCGATATTACTCCAAAAGCTGTAGAAGAATTAGCTAAGGTTGTATTTATAATGCAGAAATTTCCAAACATCAGAATCAAAATTGAATCTCACACAGATTCACGCGGAAAAGATGCATATAATTTAAAACTTTCAGACAATAGAGCAAAATCGACACGAGATTATATCCTTTCGCAAGGCATAGATGCTTCTCGAATTGAAAGTGCCATTGGGTATGGAGAGACTCGTTTAATTAATAAATGTAAAAATGGTGTAAAATGTACCGAAGAAGAACATTTGTTAAATAGACGTTCAGACTTTATCATTATTCAAAAATAATTTTATATTTTCGCTGTAAACTATTGATTTTCAGTTTAAAATACAAAACGTCGAAACCATTTGGAAGTTGGTTTTTTTAATTCTTTTTTAAGAATAATGGACAAGGAGAGAATCAGACTGCATGAATTTGCAGTCTGATTTTTGATTTTCTAAAACTTTAATTTTTTCTGCATTTGAACAAAAATAAATTCTAATTTTGATATTCAGTTTTTCATCACAATAATCTGCAATATTTTACTATTTATGAGCATTCAAGAGACCATTCAAACATTACGAAATGAACTTAATCAGCACAACTATAATTATTATGTGCTAGACAATGCCACAATTTCAGATTACGATTTTGATATTAAACTGAAAGAACTTCAGGATTTAGAAAACAAGCATCCAGAATTTTTTGACGAAAACTCACCAACGCAAAGAGTAGGCGGAACTGTAACCAAAAACTTTAAAACAGTTGCGCATCAATACAGAATGTATTCTTTGGATAATTCTTATTCTAAAGAAGATCTTTTAGATTGGGAAAACCGTATTCAGAAAGTTTTAGGAAATGTTAGTTTGCAGTATACTTGTGAATTAAAATATGATGGAGCTTCAATAAGCATTACATACGAAAACGGAAAATTAGTTCAGGCATTAACTCGCGGAGATGGTTTTCAGGGAGATGAGGTAACAACCAATATTAAAACGATAAAATCAGTTCCTTTGCATTTAAAAGGAAATTATCCAGATAAGTTTGATATTCGAGGAGAAATTATTCTTCCATTTGCTGGTTTTGAAAAGATGAACCAGGAATTAATCGAAATTGGAGAAACTCCATATTCAAATCCAAGAAATACGGCTTCAGGAAGTTTAAAACTACAAGATAGCGCTGAGGTTGCTAAGCGTCCGCTTGAGTGTTTGCTTTATTTTGTAACAGGAAACAACCTGCCTTTTAAAACACAATTTGAAGGATTAGAACTAGCTAGAAGCTGGGGCTTTAAAGTGCCAAAAGAAGCAAAATTAGTCAATAGCATGCAAGAAGTTTTTGACTTCATTGACTATTGGGATGTTCACCGTCATAATCTTCCATATGAAACAGATGGTGTGGTTATCAAAGTGAATAGCATTCAGCATCAGGAAGAATTAGGCTATACTGCAAAATCTCCACGCTGGGCAATTGCTTACAAATTCAAATCAGAACAGGTTTCAACCAAATTAAAATCAATTTCGTATCAAGTAGGAAGAACCGGAGCAATAACGCCAGTTGCCAATTTAGAACCTGTTCAGCTAGCTGGAACTATTGTAAAAAGAGCTTCTCTTCACAATGCCGATCAGATTGAAAAATTAGATATCAGAATAAATGATACCGTTTTTGTTGAAAAAGGAGGAGAGATTATACCAAAAATTATTGCGGTTGATTTAGACAAGCGTCCAGAAGATTCAGAAAAAACACATTATATTACGCATTGTCCTGAATGTCAAACGGAATTGATTAGAAACGAAGGAGAAGCGAATCATTATTGTCCTAATTTTTACGGATGTCCTCCGCAGATTATTGGAAGAATCCAGCATTACATTTCAAGAAAAGCGATGGATATCGAAGGACTTGGAGGAGAAACTGTTGCTTTATTGTTTAAAAATGGATTAGTGCACAATTATGCTGATTTATATGAGTTGAAAGTAGAAGATATTCTGCATTTAGAAAGAATGGCTCAGAAATCGGCGGAAAACTTGGTAAATGGAGTTCAGAAATCAAAAGAAATTCCGTTTGAAAGCGTTTTGTTTGCACTTGGAATTCGTTTTGTTGGAGAAACTGTGGCTAAAAAACTAGCAAAACATTATAAAAATATCGATGCTTTGAGTCAGGCTTCGTTGATGGATTTGGTTTTAGTAGATGAAATTGGAGAAAGAATTGCTAAAAGTGTTATCGAATTCTTTGAAAATGAAGAGAACAAAAAAATTATAGAACGTTTAAAAAGTTATGGAATTCAATTTGAAATTGAAGAAAAAGTAAACCCAAATGCTACTGATAAATTTGTTGGAAAAACTTTTGTGGTTTCTGGCGTTTTTAGTCAATTTTCTAGAGACGAACTAAAGAAAGCCATCGAAGATAACGGAGGAAAAGTAGGAAGCTCAATTTCTGCAAAAACAGATTTTGTAGTGGCGGGAGATAATATGGGACCAGCAAAACTGGAAAAAGCAACAAAATTAAATATCACCATATTGTCTGAAGAAGATTTTATAAACAAATTGAATGAAGCCTAATAAACCATCATTAATTTTGTTCTTTCTGGCATTGTTCTGTACTATCATTTTTGATTGGACAGGACAGGATTTTTTTGCGACATATGCAAAAGCAATTGTTCTTCCTGCGATTTTTATTTATTATCTAATCAGCAGTGAGTTCGAAATAAAAAAAACAGAAGGTTTAATTTTTTTCTTCTGTTTTGTTGGTCAGGTTTATGACTTGATGGATATTGAAAGCTCTGAAATAGGAGGAGTACTGAGTTTTCTGATTGTTTATGTTTTAATCGTGACCATATTTATTCGGGAACACGAGAGAATAAAATTAACCAAAAGGGATATTTTGCCTATTTCTATCGTAGTTGTTTTTATTGTCTACTTGTTAATCTCTGTTTTAAGTTTACAGCTTGACAGCATGAGAAAATTTATTATGCTTTATACTGTATACGGAATTGTTTTGAGCGTACTGAGTTATTTTTGCTTTGTTAGTTACATTACAAAAGGAACACACATGGCCTTGCTGATGTCGCTAATGGCAATAAGCTATATTTTCTCTGATATCTTTTATATTTTTAATGAGTATTTCTCGTACTCGGTTGTTTTAGTCCTAATACGAGATACAACTCAAATTCTAGCTTATTTCTTTATGGTAGAGTACTTTTTAGAAAAAGCTAGAATTCAAAGAAAGACTATACAACAATAGTTGCGCTTTGGTTGGTGTGAGCTTTGTCTTTATCAAAATAGAAATCGATACGGCCTAAATTAATTCCGTAGCATCCCACTTGATTTACCAGCACATCTTTTCCTGCCTTATTCTTTACGATTGTAGGTTTGTCTAAGAAAGTATGTGTGTGGCCTCCAATGATAAGATCAATATCCTGAGTTTGTGCAGCAAATGTCAAATCACTTATTTTACTTGGCTCGTCTTTATATTTGTAACCTAAATGCGAAAGACAAATTACCAAATCACATTTTTGTTCTTGTTTTAAAAGTTTTGTCATATCCTGAGCAACTTCAACAGGATTGTTATAAACTGTTTCAAGGTATAATTTTTTATCTACTAAACCTTGAAGTTCAATTCCAACACCAAAAACACCAACTTTAATTCCATTCTTATTAAAGATTTTGTACGGTTTAACATGTCCGTCCATAACCGTGTTTTTAAAATCGTAGTTAGAGTTGATAAAGTCAAAAGTTGCATGCGGAAGCTGAGCGTATAATCCGTCAAGACCATTGTCAAAATCATGATTTCCAATTGTTGAAGCATCATATTTCATCATGCTCATCAATTTAAATTCCAATTCACCTCCATAATAATTAAAATAAGGCGTTCCTTGGAAAATATCTCCAGCATCCAATAAAAGAACATTTGGGTTCTCTTTACGGATAGCTTCAATTAATGTTGCACGGCGAGAAACGCCTCCTTTATTAGGATTACGCGGATCATCAGCAGGAAAAGGATCAATGTGGCTATGCACATCATTAGTATGTAGAATTGTTAGATGCTTAATATCGTTACTTTCAAAACTGCTCAAAGACAATCCTAAACTTAATAGGGCAGTACTCGCTGCTGTTTTTTCGATAAACTCTCTTCTTTTCATTTTATATATTTTTTGCAGAAATGCTATACTTGTTTTTTTGTAATTTTTATTCTTCGGTAATTCTGATATTTTTAGGAGCAACCACTGTGTCTACTTCTTTAAAATAATCAATCAGTACATCTCTTAGTTTGTAATTTAAATCAAACTTTTGAGTGCTTTTTGCAAAGAAAGTCATGCTGTCTCCTCCATTTGCCAAATAATCGTTTGTAGCAACGTAATACGTTTTGTTTAGATCAAGCGGTTTGCCTTGTACTATGATATCTTTTGCTTTATTATCTTTTGTAATAGTAAAAGTCATTCCAGACAATGGCTGAGGTTTTTTCTCCTTAATAATGTAAGCCGCAATTTCTAAGATCTGATCGCCCTTTAAAGCTAAAACAACCAAACTGTTTTCAAAAGGCATAATTTCAAAAGCCGTTCTTGTTGTAACATTTCCTTTTGGCAAAATAGCACGAATACCGCCATGATTTAAAAGACATATATCTATGTTTTTCTTTTCACGAGCGTTAAAAACAATGTTTCCTCTCTGCACGCAAACATCTGCCATTAGGCTTCCAATGCCAGTTTGCCACTTTCCAGTGCTTTTGTCAAGAGTTTCAGGGCAATAAGCCAATACATTATCTAAATCCTTATTAATGTGATCTCGATAAGGTTTAATAAAATTTTCAATTTCAGGAGTTTCCCCAGTCTTTTCGGTAACAGGAAGTTGTTTTCCTTCAATTTTAGATAAATTGTAGTTTTTCGTACTACAAGAAGAGATTGAAAAAAGTGTTAAGAATATAACAAAAAGTTTTAAAAATCCGTTATACTTTTTTAGTTTTACCATTTTAAATGCAACTTAAATAATTAATTTTGTAATCTAGTAAAAGTACTATGTTTTTAAATTATATAAAGGAATTTTTTGTAAAAAAATCATTAAATGTTAATTTAAATAATGAAAAAAGCGGAGTATTAGCTAAAAACGGTCAAACAATTGGTTTATTGATAGATGAGAGCACTTTTGAAAATTCAGAAGCACTAATTAGGGAGTTAACGCTCCACGGAATTGCTTTAGAAAATATAAAAGTTCTTGCCTACAGAGAAAAATTTAAGGAAAAAGAAACCTATTTTCGTCCAACTTTTGGTAAAAAACACATCAATTGGAAAGGTGAAATTATAGAAGGTTATTTGAATGAATTTGTAAATTCAGAATTTGATCTTTTGCTGAGTTATTACGATGTTGAAAATGTCTTTTTAATGTTTATCACAAACAAGTCAAAAGCTAAATTTAAAATCGGATTTTCTGCTGTAGATCAAAATTTAAATCGTTTGATGATTAATACAGAATTAGGGAGCTATAAACTATTCGTTTCAGAATTGTTTAGGTATTTAAAAAATATAAAATAAATTATAATAATTAATATGCAATCATTGATAGGTACTGGTGTTGCACTTGTGACGCCATTTAAAAAAGATTTTTCAGTTGACATTGAAGCTTTACAGAGAGTTGTAAACTTTTCTATAGATGGTGGAGTGGAGTATCTTGTTGTAATGGGAACAACAGCAGAAAATGCAACCCTTACAGCAGAAGAGAAAGAATTGGTTATAAAGACTGTAATCGATGTGAATAAAGGAAGATTGCCTCTAGTTTTAGGAGTTGGAGGTAATAATACTATGCAGATTGTAGAAGAGTTGAAAACAAGAGATTTTTCTGCTTTTGAAGCGATATTGTCTGTTTCACCTTATTATAATAAACCAACTCAGGAAGGAATTTATCAGCACTTTAAAGCAATTGCTGAAGCTTCTCCAGTTCCAGTAATCCTATATAATGTTCCAGGAAGAACGGCAAGTAATATGCTTCCTTCAACAGTGGTGCGTTTGGCTAATGATTTTAAAAATGTCGTAGCTATTAAAGAAGCTGCTGGAGATATGGCTCAGGCTATGCAGATTATTAAAAATGCTCCAAAAGATTTCTTAGTGATTTCTGGAGATGATATGTTGGCATTGCCGATCGTTTTAGCAGGAGGAGCAGGCGTTATTTCGGTAATCGGACAAGGTTTTCCTAAAGAATTTTCAGAAATGATTCGTTTAGGATTGAATAAAAAAGCAGCGGACGCTTACAAAACACATTACTTTTTGTCAGACAGTATTGATATGATTTTTGAGCAAGGAAATCCAGCTGGAATCAAACAAATCTTCCAAGCCCTTGGAATTGCTGAGAATACTGTTCGTCTACCATTGGTTTCTGTTGATGAATCTCTTGCAACAAGACTAAATGACTTTGTAAAAAACAGCATTAAATAATTGTTAAAGTGTTAGTATTTTAAGATACTAAAAAATTATTTTGCAGTAGCTAAATTAATAACTAAATTTGCCACCGAAACTTCGGTGCGATTTCACTTTGGCATAATTAATTGTCTGAGATTGTAATAACAGTAAGAAAATGAAAAAAATACTATCGCTATTAATTGTTGTGACTCTTTTTTATTCTTGTGGAGAATATCAAAAAGCATTGAAAAATGAAGATGTTGCAGCAAAATTTGAAATGGCAACAAAAATGTATGATGCCGGTAAATACACAAAAGCGATTCGTCTTTTTGAGCAATTAGCAACTTCTTACCGAGGAAAACCTCAGGCAGAAAAGCTGTTTTATATGTTTTCGCAATCGTATTATAAAACAAAACAATACTATTTAGCTGGCTATCAGTTCGAAGCGTTTGTTTCAGGTTATCCGCGAAGTGAAAAAGTGCAGGAAGCTGCTTTCTTAGGAGCTTATAGCTATTCTAAGTTGTCGCCAGTTTACAGTTTAGACCAAGCAGATACTGTAAAAGCATTAGAAAAATTGCAGGCTTTTATTGATAATTATCCAAATTCAGAATACATCCCTCAGGCAAATGAGGCTGTACAAAAGCTGAATGGTAAATTAGAGAAAAAGGCATACGAAAACGCTAAAGGATATAATACCATTTCAGATTATAAATCGGCATTAATTGCTTTTGATAATTTTATCGCTGATTTTCCTGGAACACCTTTAAAAGAAGATGCATTGTTTTATAAATATGATTCAGCATATCAATTGGCAATTAACAGTATTCCTTCAAAAATGGAAGAACGTTTACATGTTGCACAAGCGGCTTATGCGAATTTGATGAAATTTAAAAGCGATACAAAGTATAAAGAAAAGGCAGACGAGATGAATGCTAGAGTTGAAACAGATTTACAAAAATTTACTAAATAAAATAAAGTCATGGATTTAAAAAAGACGAATGCTCCTGTAAACACAATAACTTACAATAAAACAGTTATTGAAGAGCCAACAGGAAATGTGTATGAGGCAATTACCATTATGGCTAAAAGAGCAAATCAAATTAATTCAGAGATTAAAAAAGAATTGACTGAAAAATTAGAAGAATTTGCTACTTACAATGATAGTCTAGAGGAAGTTTTTGAAAATAAAGAACAAATTGAAGTTTCTAAATTTTACGAAAAATTACCAAAACCACACGCTTTAGCTGTTCAAGAATGGTTAGACGGTAAAACTTACCACAGAAGTTCAAACAAATAATAGTACAATGTCAGTTTTAAACGGGAAAAAGATTTTACTGGGTGTTTCCGGTGGAATTGCAGCCTATAAAACAGCCACTTTAGTACGACTTTTTATAAAAGCAGGTGCACATGTCCAAGTGATCATGACACCTGCTTCTAAGGATTTTGTAACCCCACTTACATTATCAACCTTATCAAAAAATCCAGTACATTCAAGTTTCTTTAATCAAGATGATGAAGATCAAGTTTGGAACAATCACGTTGAATTAGGGCTTTGGGCCGATTTAATGTTGGTTGCGCCTGCGACTGCCAATACTTTATCTAAAATGGCAACGGGAAACTGTGATAATCTTTTAATTGCGGCCTATTTATCGGCAAAATGTCCAGTCTATTTTGCGCCTGCAATGGACTTGGATATGTATAAACACCCTTCGACTTTATCGAGTTTTGCTGCGTTAAAGCAGTATGGAAATATTATGATTCCTGCTGAAAGTGGAGAATTGGCAAGTGGTTTGTCCGGAGAAGGCCGAATGGCTGAACCTGAGAATATTGTTGCTTTTCTAGAAGCTGATTTGGAGAGTAAACTGCCTTTGAAAGGAAAAAAGATACTAGTTACGGCTGGTCCGACATACGAAGCGATAGACCCTGTGCGTTTTATTGGAAATCATTCTTCGGGAAAAATGGGGTTTGATATTGCTAATGAAGCGGCAAGCTTAGGAGCAGAAGTGTTTTTAATTGCAGGTCCGACTCATTTTAAGGCTAAAAATAGTTTGATAAAAGTGGTTGATGTGGTTTCGGCTCAAGAAATGTACGATGCCTGTCATCTGTATTTTAATGAAGTTGATGCAGCAATCGCAGCTGCAGCTGTAGCAGATTATAGACCTAAATTTGTTGCAGATCAGAAGATTAAGAAAAATACAGAAGAGTTTTCGATCGAACTGGAAAAGACAAAAGATATATTGTCTTCTTTGGGTGCTATCAAAAAAAATCAGTTTTTAATTGGTTTTGCATTAGAGACTGAAAATGAAATTGAAAATGCTAAGTTGAAAATTCAGAAAAAAAACTTAGATTTGATTGTTTTAAATTCCTTACAAGATAAAGGTGCCGGTTTTAAAAAAGATACCAATAAAGTAACTTTTATTGATAAAAATTTTGAAATAGAACCAATGGAATTGAAATCAAAAGAATCTGTAGCGGCTGATATTTTGAATAAAGTTATTCTGCATTTTTCAAAATCATAAATTTAGAATATACGCCGAAAACATAAATTGGAAACGATTTGTGTTTTATAAAATTAAATATCTAGACGATTATGAATAAAATAGTTACACTATTAGTATTTTTAAGCTTTGGTTTTGTACAAGCTCAACAGCTAAATTGTACAGTAACTATTAATACAGAACGGCTAACAAATCCAAATAATCAGGTTTTTAAAACGCTTCAAACTTCTTTGTCTGAATTTGTAAATAAAACAGACTGGACGGGATCTGTTTTAAAACAAAACGAAAGAATAAACTGTTCGATGTATATTACTTTATCATCAAATAGTTCAGATCAATTCACAGGAACCATTCAGGTTCAATCTTCCAGATTGATTTTTAATTCGACTTATTCTTCTCCTGTTTTAAATTACAATGATAAAGATTTTAATTTCAGATATACAGAATACGAGCCATTGTTGTTTAACCCAAATACCTACGACTCAAATTTAGTTTCTGTTGTATCTTTTTACTGTTATCTAATTTTAGGTATGGACGCCGATACTTTTCAAATGGGCGCAGGAAATCCATACCTTCAAACGGCTCAAAATATTGCAAATGTTGCGCAGCAAGGTGGGTTTAAAGGTTGGAATCAATCTGATGGACTTCAAAATCGTTATTATTTGATTAATGATATGATTGCCCCAACTTATAGCGATTTACGTCAGACAACCTATGCTTATCATACTGGTTTGGATGCTATGACCATGGATCAAAAAGCGGCAAAAGAGAAAATAAAAAATGCTTTGCTGTTAATTGGAAAATTAAATTCGGTGAAGCCAAATGCTTTTATTACCCGAGTTTTCTTTGATGCAAAATCAGACGAAATTGTTTCTATTTTTTCTGGCGGACCAAGTATTCCAATTACAGATTTAACAGATGTCTTAAATAAGGTTTCTCCATTAAACTCTACTAAATGGTCACAGATTAAATATTAATCTCGTTTTTATAACCCACTTAAAACTCTTTAACTCTCATTTTTACAAAATTGCCCTATGATTACATCGCTGTCAATTAAAAATTATGCTCTTATTGAAAAACTAGCCATTGATTTTTCTAAAGGTTTTTCTATAATTACAGGTGAGACAGGTGCAGGAAAGTCAATCATTTTAGGAGCTATTGGTCTTGTTCTGGGCAAAAGGGCGGACCTTACTTCACTAAAAAATAAAGAAGAAAAATGTGTTATTGAAGCACAGTTTGAAATTGGAAAATATAATCTGAAAGACTTTTTTGAAGCTAATGATTTAGATTATGAAGACGAAACGATTATTAGACGTGAAATTTTACCTTCTGGTAAATCTCGTGCTTTTATAAATGACAGTCCCGTAAATCTTCAGGAATTGCAAGATTTAAGCTTGTACTTAATTGATATTCATTCGCAGCAACAAACACAAGAATTGTCAGATGAGAATGTGCAGTTTAAAATTATTGACGCTATTGCTAATAATGCAGAAATAATTGCCGAATATCAAAAAATATTAAAATCTTATAAAGCTGATAAAGCGAAGTTAAATGCGTTGCTTAAAAAGCAGAGTGATGCAGGTAAGGAGCAGGAATATCATACATTTTTGCTGAATGAATTGGTTTCGGCGCAATTAAAATCTGGTGAACAAGAAGAATTAGAAGAGGACTACGAAAAATTGAATAATGTTGAGATTATTAAAGAATCTCTAGATAAATCATTGTCAATTGCAAATGAAGAGCAGTTTGGTGTTTTTCATAATTTGAATGAAATTAAAAATGCATTGCAAAAAGTAGCTCCGTTTTCATCAGAATATCAAAATTTATTCGAGAGAATTACAAGCTTAACGATAGAATTTGATGATGTTTCTAAAGAATTGCAAAATTGCTCTGAAAAATTGTTAAATGATCCAGTGCAGCTGGAGCTAATAAATCAAAAATTACAATTGATTTATAATTTACAGAAAAAGCACCAAGCAAGTTCTGTAGATGAACTTCTTCAGATTCAATCAGATTTGGGTAATTCTTTATTAGAGTTGGGTAATATGGATGAGGAAATTGCTTCTTTGTCTAATATTATAGAAGAAAAAGCAACTGAGTTGGATAATTTCGCATTAAAAATCCATGAAAATAGAGTAAATGCGATTCCGAGATTATCAGAACAGCTAATTTCAATTTTAGAAACATTAGGAATGCCAAATGCTCGTTTTAATATGGAATTATTACCTTCTGAAACGTATTTTCAAAACGGAAAAGACGAACTGCAATTCTTGTTTTCTGCAAATAAAGGAACCGATTTTGGCCTGCTGAAAAAAGTAGCTTCAGGAGGAGAGATGTCTCGTATTATGCTGGCTGTAAAAGCCATTTTGGCTAAATACTCTAAATTGCCAACATTAATTTTTGACGAAATTGATACAGGAGTTTCTGGAGAAATTGCAATCAGAATGGGTGAAATCATGAAAGAAATGAGCAATACAATGCAGATTTTTGCCATCACACATTTACCTCAAATTGCGGCAAAAGGAGATTCTCATTTTAAAGTTTCTAAAGCAACAATTGGCGACGATACACAATCTGAGTTAAAACTTTTGTCTCATAACGAAAGAGTTACCGAAATAGCTCAAATGTTATCGGGTGCAAACATCTCTGATTCGGCATTAAATCATGCAAAAGAATTATTAAATTAAATAATTAAATTATATTTGCCACTAACCAAATTAGTATAAACAGGAGGAAATATGATTAAAAAAATACATGTTTTATTTTTTCTTTGCCTATTTGTTAGCAAGATTAGCGCGCAGGATCAGATTTCAAATGAAGTAGCTGTGGCTAATAATGGGGAAGTTAAATCTTATATAGCAAAAGATTTTCCAGAAGGCGTTTACAGAACCTATGAAGATTTTATAGAAAAGAACGCAATCAACATGGGAGATGGCATAATAAGAAAAACAGTAGTTGGTTATAAAACTCTTGATAGAACATTTCTTTCAGATCAAGTTTTTTTTGCTTGGACAAGAACTGATGTGAAAATTACTGATTTTTTTGCCATTAGTTATAATGGCAGTCTTTACATACAGCAAAAATATTTTCATAAATTTTCTGTAAAAGAAGATAAAAACCAAGATGGAGATAATCCGAATTCTTATCATAGAGTTATGAATGATGGGAAGTTTTTCTATCTAGAAGGATTGTTTGCAAATTCTTGGTCAAAAGCGTTTGCTTATGGTAGTGGAGGAGCAGTTGGAGGGACAATAGGCGCAAACTTGAATAGGTTGAAAGGTGTTGTTTTTGATGTGGATAAAAAAGAAACTAATTTTATTAGAAATTGCGAAGATTTGAATTTTTTAATCGAGAAATACAACGGCAATAAAATTGAATGTAAAGAAAAAGATGTTGATATTTTGACGGTACGTGAAAACATTCAGAAAATTATAAAATAGTTTTAGAAGCTCTTTTTGAAAAAAAAACAAATTAAAATAGAAAAAAATAAAGAATATGATTATAGAACCTAGAATGAGAGGATTTATTTGTTTGACTGCCCATCCAACGGGAGCTGAACAAAATGTAAAAAATCAAATCGAGTACGTAAAATCTAAAGGAGAAATCGCTGGTGCTAAAAAAGTTTTAGTAATTGGTGCTTCTACAGGTTTCGGATTAGCTTCAAGAATTACTAGTGCTTTTGGTTCTGGTGCATCTACAATTGGTGTATTTTTTGAAAAGCCACCAGTTGAAGGAAAAACAGCTTCTCCAGGATGGTATAATTCTGCAGCATTCGAAAAAGAGGCTCATAAAGCAGGTTTATATGCAAAAAGTATCAATGGAGATGCATTTTCAAACGAAATTAAAAGAGAAACTCTTGATTTAATCAAAGCAGATTTAGGACAAGTAGATCTTATAATTTATAGTTTAGCTTCTCCAGTAAGAACTAATCCAAATACAGGTGTTACACACCGTTCAGTTTTAAAACCGATCGGACAAACATTTACAAATAAAACAGTCGATTTTCACACAGGAAAAGTTTCAGATGTTTCAATCGCTCCTGCGAATGAGGAAGATATTGAAAATACAGTTGCTGTTATGGGTGGAGAAGACTGGGCAATGTGGATTGATGCTTTGAAAGCTGAAAATTTATTAGCTGAAGGTGCTACAACAGTTGCTTATTCTTATATTGGACCATCATTAACAGAAGCAGTTTACCGTAAAGGAACTATCGGTCGTGCAAAAGATCATTTAGAAGCTACAGCGTTTACTATTTCAGATTCTTTAGAATCTATTGGTGGAAAAGCTTATGTTTCTGTAAATAAAGCTTTAGTTACTCAAGCAAGTTCTGCAATTCCAGTAATTCCATTATATATTTCTCTTTTATATAAAATTATGAAAGAAGAAGGAATTCATGAAGGTTGTATTGAGCAAATCCAGCGTTTATTCCAAGACAGATTATACAATGGTTCTGAAGTTCCTGTTGATGAAAAAGGAAGAATCAGAATTGATGATTGGGAAATGCGTGAAGATGTTCAGGAAAAAGTGGCTAAATTGTGGCTGGAAGCTACGACAGAAACATTACCTGAAATTGGAGATTTAGCTGGATATAGAAGTGATTTCTTAAATTTATTCGGATTTGAAGTGCCTGGTGTTGATTACAACGCAGATACAAACGAAGTTGTTGAGATTGAAAGTATCAAATAACATATTTTACTACTAGTAAACGAAAAACCATCAGCCAAAAGCTGATGGTTTTTTTGTTAATATACCATATCTTTGTTAAAATTTTGAAACAATAAAAATATACCCTTTAATAACGCGCATTCTGCTATGATTTTTTCTTTAATTATACCCGTGTATAATCGTCCAGATGAAGTTGATGAGCTTTTAGAAAGTCTCTCAAAATCTGATTATAATGAAGCTTTTGAAATTGTTCTTGTCGAAGATGGATCTTCAATTCCATGTCGAGATGTGGTGATGAATTATCAAGGAAAATTAAATATATCATATTACTTCAAAGAGAATTCTGGTCCAGGCGATTCTAGAAATTTCGGGATGCAGAGAGCCAGAGGTGATTATTTTATCATTTTTGATTCAGATTGTATTATTCCTTCACAATATTTGACAGAAGTTCGTAAAGAATTAGATGCAAATTATGTGGATTGTTTCGGAGGGCCAGATAAAGCGCTTGATAGTTTTTCTGATATTCAAAAAGCTATCAATTTTGCTATGACTTCATTTCTCACAACAGGAGGAATTAGAGGTGGCTCTGAGAAAATTAACAAGTTTCAGCCTCGCAGCTTTAACATGGGAATTTCTAAAAAAGCTTTTGAAGCTTCAAAAGGTTTTGGGAACATTCATCCAGGTGAAGATCCAGATTTATCTATTCGTTTATGGAATCTCGGATTTGAAACTAGGCTGTTTAAAGAGGCTTATGTATACCATAAAAGAAGAATTGACTGGGAAAAATTCTCCATTCAGGTTAATAAATTTGGTATTGCAAGACCAATTTTAAACAGTTGGTATCCAGAACACAATAAGCTTACTTTTTTCTTTCCGACTCTTTTTATACTCGGATTATTATTAGCTTTTTTATTGTTAATTTTCAATATCGATATTTTATTACAATTATATTTCGTATATTTCGTTATAATTTTTCTTACAGCTAGTATTCAAAACAAAAGTATCAAAATTGGATATCTATCTGTAATAGCAGTGTGGAAACAATTTTATGGTTACGGAACTGGATTTTTAAAGTCATATGTAAAAGTGATTTTATTAAAAAAGAAACCGCAGGAAGCTTTTCCACGTATGTTTTTTAAATTATAAGAATGACAAAAGTTATTGGTCTTACAGGAGGAATTGGCAGCGGTAAAACCACTGTAGCAAACTATTTTGAAGAAATGGGTGTTCCTGTTTATATTGCTGATGACGGTGCAAAAAGAGTACTGCAGTCAAAAAATATCCTTGAAGAAGTAAAATCTACTTTTGGTGGCAACATTTTTGATGGTGAAGTTTTAAATCGTGCCAAATTAGCACAGGTTGTTTTTAATGATAAAGAGCAATTGGCAAAATTAAATGCTATTGTTCATCCAGCTGTAAAACTGGATTTTGAAGTTTGGTTGAAAAAGCATGAAGATTATGATTATGTGATTTACGAAGCGGCTATTCTATTTGAAAGTGGCCGTTACAAAGAATGCGACGTAATTATAACCGTTACAGCTCCAGAAGAGGTGAGAATTGAACGAGTTATAAAACGAGATAAAACCACAAGAGAACAAGTTTTAAGTAGAATGAAAATGCAGTGGGATGATGAAAAACGAATTTCTAAGAGCAATTTCGTGATTAATAACAATAATCTTAAAAATGCTAAAGAAGAAGTTGTTAAAATTCTTAAAATTTTAAATATAAAACAAAAACAGTCTTAAATGTTAATATTTGGTTAATGTATTATTTAGTATATTGTTAAAATATTAATTTTGTTTCGATGAATAAATTATTTTTTAGAATACTTGTTTTATTGATGAGTCTGTCCTTAATAGGGATAATTCTGGTACAAGTGTTTTGGTTCAATTCTTCGTTCAAAAATAATGAAGAGCAGTTTAAATACCACGTTACTCAAGTAATTGGAAATGTTGCAGATAAGCTGGAACAACAAGAAGAGTACAGTTTCTACGACAAATACAACCGTATTAAAGATAGTACGGGTAAAATTCCAAAAAAAGAAGATTTGTTGCAAGTATTTTATGTTCAAAGAAATACTAAAACAAACAAAACAATTGTTTATTCGAATACATTGACATCTGAGGATTATGATATTAATGGTTCGGTTTTTAACAAAAAATTCAGCAGCGAGCGTTTTAAAAATTTTAGTTCAAGAAGAGTAACTGAAGTTTATAATAATAACAATGGAATTGATAATAATAGCTTAGGACAAAGTATTATTCCTGATCTTAAAATTGAAAAATCAGGAAGTTTAGATATATTAAATAAAGTTCAACAGCAAATTCAATATAAAGACATCGCTTCTTTGACTCCAATAGAAGGTAGGATTACAAAAGATAAGCTGAGTAAATTATTGAAGAAAGAACTTGAAGAATATGGTGTAAAAACCAAATTTGAATTCGGAATATACAGCAGTGGCAATCCAACAAAAATAAAATCTGACGGATTTCATTACGATAAAGAAGCTACTTATAGCATTCCGATTTATACAGATAATGAAGGAAATAGCAAATATGAACTCTCGGTTACTTTTCCTCATAAAAAGAAGTTCTTATTGTCCGAATTATTAAGTATTACTATTTTATCGATAGTTTTTACTTTGATTATAATTGTAGCTTATACGAGTGCATTAAATCAACTGTTGCGTCAGAAACATATTTCTGAAATTAAAACAGATTTCATTAATAACATGACGCACGAGTTTAAAACTCCGATTGCTACAATAAACTTAGCTTTAGATGCTATTAGAAGTCCTAAGGTTATTGAAGATAAAGAAAAAGTTTATCGTTATCTTCAAATGATTCGGGATGAAAATAAAAGAATGCACGCTCAGGTTGAAAATGTATTGCGTATTTCTAAATTAGAAAAAAGAGAGCTTGATATTACAAAAGAACCTACAGTAGTTACAGATATAATAGATGATGCAATTGAGCACGTTAATCTAATTTTAGAAGACAGACAAGGAACTGTCGAAAAACATTACAATGCTGCCAGAACAACAGTTTTAATTAACGAAGTTCATTTTACAAACGTACTGGTTAATATTTTAGAAAATGCAATAAAATATTCTCCAGATACTCCAAAGATTGAGATTTTTACAGAAAATGTGAAAGACATGATTCTGATAAAAGTAAAAGATCATGGACTAGGAATGAGTAAGATAGCTCAAAAACGAGTTTTTGAGAAGTTTTATAGAGAACATACCGGAGATCTTCATAATGTAAAAGGGCATGGTTTAGGATTGGCTTATGTAAAAAGAATAGTAGAGGATCACAATGGTCAAGTATATGTAGAAAGCGAAAAAGGAAAAGGTAGCACCTTTATAATAAAAATACCATTAATAAATTAAAATATGGAAAATACTAACAAAAGAATACTTTTAGTAGAAGATGACCTAAATTTTGGGGCGGTTCTTAAAGATTATCTAATGTTAAATGACTTTGAAGTTACTTTAGCTAAAAACGGTATGGAAGGTTTCGAGAAATTCAAGAAAGATGTATATGATTTATGCATTTTGGATGTAATGATGCCTTATAAAGATGGTTACACTTTGGCCAAAGAAATTAGAGAGAAGAACAGTGAAGTGCCAATTATCTTTTTAACAGCAAAATCTATGAAAGAGGATGTATTAAAAGGTTACAAAGCTGGTGCTGATGACTATTTAAATAAACCTTTTGATTCTGAAGTTCTTTTAATGAAAATTAAAGCAATTATTCAAAGAAAATCAGCAGATACAAAAGCAGAACAAGTACAGTTTGAGTTTAATATTGGTAAATTCCACTTAAATTCAAAATTAAGATTCTTGACTTTCCAAGATGAAGAACCAATAAAATTATCTCCAAAAGAGAATGAATTGCTTAAAATGTTAATTCTTCATGAAAATGATTTAATGCCAAGAGAATTAGCTTTAACTAAAATCTGGAGAGATGACAATTACTTCACATCAAGAAGTATGGACGTTTACATCGCTAAATTGAGAAAATACTTAAAAGCTGATGAAGATGTTGAAATCTTGAACATTCACGGTGAAGGTTTCAGATTAGTTGTAAAAAGCAAAGTTTCTGAATAATTGAATTCACTAAAAAAATATAAGCTCTGAGAAATCAGGGCTTTTTTTTGCTACAAAATGAAGTGTTTTTTAATTAGTCTAATATTTTGATTACTAAAGTGATATGTTGATTTTGATCATTAAGTTGTTTCTAGTTTAAAATTGTTTTAAAGAATTTTCTTTAAAATAATTTGGAAAATCAAAAAACAATTCTGAATATTTGCACACGAAAAAAATAATAACCCTTTAAAACGAAGAAAAAATGTTTGTACTTACATCGACATCACAAAGCTTCACACCAAACAGATTTGGTGAAGCAGTTCTTCGTGGCCTATTTCAATCTTAGAAATACATTTTTAGATATATAAAAAAGCCCGAAGACAATAAGTTTCGGGCTTTTTTTATTCTAGACACTTCAAAATTTTCCCGAAAAAGCGATTTTAAAATTTATCCTTTTGGATAAGATGGTTAGCCTAGTTTGGCTATTAATTTAATGCATGATAATTTTTTATGGAAAATTATACTGTAGATGAGTACGCTTTGTGTGCTCGTTTTAAAAATAAAAGAAGGAAAAAAAGATTAGTAAAAGAAGATTTTGAAAAACATTTAATTCAGTTAAGAAAACTTGAAATTGAACTTTGGAATAAGCGTAAAGACTTACCATTAATGCCTTTAGAAATTCCTTATCAAAAAGGCTGGCAACGAAACTTTAAATTAAGAGATGATATTTCCAGATCAAGTGAAGCTCCATTTTTAAGGAATTATTAGAAAAAATAAATACTTGGCAGTTTTCTCCTGAAAAATCTTTTGAGAGAAAGAAAAAAAGAAAAAGAAAACATGTTTATGTGGAGAAATTCCAAACTGTAAAAGAATTTTCAGAGTGGGAATGGAAAAGTTCAAAATTAGAATTGACTGAAAAAGAAAAAACACATTTTTATAAAAGAGAGCGCTGGTGCGGCAATTGTAAACGATACAAAATTCATTATGTATTTAATGAGCCTTGGCGATATGTGCTTCGTGTTAGCCCTTATATGATAACACATACAAAAATGGTTGATTCGGACTTGGAAAGTGAAATTCAAGTTGTTGAAAATTACATTGTTAATCATAATCTTAGAGATAAAACAAACAGATTAATGCACGGCAGTTCTCGTAAATGGAGTTACTATGAAAAAGAAAAACCAAAAGAGACAAGTCCAATTAAAAATAAAAGTCTACATATATTGTATCAGCAATATACAGATGAAATGATATAAATCATGGGAAATAAATTATCTGGAAAAGACCTGATTAAATTAGGTTTTCCAAAGAACAATTCAATAAACATCGCCTTAGGGCAGATAAACAGATATAGAAAAAGAGAAAAAAAAGAATCTATTCTAACAGAAGCAAAAGACGTTTTATTACATCCTGAAAAATATGAAGGAAACGGAACTTGGGGAAAAGTAGCAGAAGGCTTAATTAAACCGGTTCAGGTAAGAATGCATCAGCTGAAAAATACTAGAGCGCCATTTAAAATTTTTGGAGAAAATGAAATTGATGAGCAGGCTAAATTTCAATTGTATGATTCATTGAAACTGCCAATTTCTGTTGCAGGAGCTTTAATGCCAGACGCTCATTCTGGTTACGGATTGCCAATTGGGGGAGTTCTGGCAACTGATAATGCCGTGATTCCGTATGGAGTTGGTGTTGACATTGGATGTCGAATGAGTCTTTCGATTTTTGATTTGCCGGCTTCTCATTTTAAAGGAAAAGAACATCAATTGGAAGCAATTTTAAAAGATAATACAAAATTTGGAATGTATGAAACTCATGTTTCTAGAGTTGATCATGAGGTATTTTACAATAGTGGATTTCAGGATATTCCGTTGTTAAAAAATCTTTTGCCAAAAGCTTATAAACAATTAGGAACTTCAGGCGGAGGAAATCATTTTGTAGAATTTGGAATTGCCAAAATTGAAAATCCAGAGAACGAATGGAAATTAGAAAAAGGTGAATATTTCGCAGTTCTTTCACATAGTGGTTCTCGCGGATTAGGCGCAAATATTGCGAAGCATTATACTTATTTGGCAACAAAACAATGTCCGCTGCCAAAAAATGTACAGCATTTAGCTTGGCTAGATTTGAATACGCATGACGGTCAGGAATATTGGCTGGCGATGAATTTAGCTGGAGAATATGCAAAAGCTTGCCATGATGATATTCATAGAAGAATTGCCAAAGCGATTGGAAAAAGAGTGGTAGTAACGATTGAAAATCACCACAATTTTGCTTGGAAAGAAATCGTAAACGGTCAGGAAAGTATTGTGCATAGAAAAGGTGCAACACCAGCTAATGAAGGACAATTGGGAATTATTCCAGGTTCGATGACTGCGCCGGGTTTTATTGTGAAAGGAAAAGGAAATTCTGAAAGTTTAAATTCGGCTTCGCATGGTGCGGGACGTTTGTTTTCGAGAGCAAAATGTAAAAGTACATTTACACAAAGTGAAGTTAAAAAGGTTTTGAAAGCAAATGAGGTAACCCTGATTGGAGGAAATATTGATGAAGCACCAATGGCATACAAAGACATTACAAAAGTAATGGCAAATCAAACCGATTTGGTTGAAGTTCTGGGAACATTTACTCCGAAGATTGTTAGAATGGACCGCTAAAGAGAGAAAAGATTATGGAAAGAATAATTCAAATAACAGCAGGTCGCGGACCTGCAGAATGCACTTGGGTTGTCGCTCAAGTGCTTAAAAAAGTTTTGGAGGAAGCTCAAGATCAGGATTTAGACGTCGTTTTACTCCAAAGAGAAAAAGGAGAAGAGAACGGAACGATTGAAACTGCATCGATTTCTGTAAAAGGAAAAAATACCGATCAGTTTATGAAATCTTGGGTCGGAACGATTCAGTGGATTGGTCAGAGTCAGTTTAGGAAAATGCACAAACGCAAAAACTGGTTTATTGGAATTTTTGAAATTGAACCAAAGAAAAATGCATCAGTTTCAGAGAATGACATTCAATATCAAGCGATGCGAAGTTCAGGTGCTGGCGGTCAGCATGTAAATAAAGTGAGTTCGGCAATTCGTGCGACACATATCCCAACAGGAATTGCTGTTGTAGTAATGGACAGCCGTTCGCAGCACCAAAACAAAAAACTGGCAACAGAAAGATTATTAAAAAAACTAGAAGACGAGAAACTAGTTCAGCTTAAAAGTCACGTAGAAAAACAATGGGAAAACCAGCTCAATGTAGAGCGTGGAAATCCAATTAGAGTTTTTATGGGAAGTGATTTTAAAAAGAATAAAGTTGAGAAAAGCTACAAAGGAACTCGTCAGAAATTAAAAAACGATTTAAGAAATGAAAACAACTGATAAATACCTTTTTCAGGCTTTGGATAATTATCCGTTTTGGCTTGAAGGAACAATAGAGTCTTTAGATTATGCTTTTTCTTATGATGACAAAAATACAATGGTTTTGTGTCTGTACGGAAGAATTCAGGCAGAACAATTAATGAATTATGAAGAAGCGAAATCTTATTTTCAGCAAGCTTTATCGATTAATATTCAAGCACTTGAAGTATATCCGTATTATTTAAAAACATTGATTTTAAATGAAGATTATGAAGAAGCGCAAAGATTAATTGATTTTGCTTTGACGGTGAAAGGAATCAATAAGGCGGAGATTTACATCAAAAAAGCAGTTTTGTTAGAAGTACAGCATAAATTTAAAGATGCTTTAAAAGAAATTAAGCAGGCAAAATTATATTCTATTCAGCATGATTATGATTCAGGAATTAGTGAAGTAGAGAAAAGAATAAAAGGAAAAATTGATTTGTTGGAAAAGAAGAAAGAAAAGAAATCTAGAAAGGATTCGAAGAAGAAATCGAAATGATTTTAAACAAAAAAAACGATGCAAAATTGCATCGTTTTTTTTTTGTTTCTCAAGTGTAGATATACATCAAGTTTGTCATTTCGACGTAAGGAGAAATCTTCGCAAGAAGCTCTACAAAGATTGGACATTCGTTGCGGAGCTTCTTGCGAAGATTTCTCCTTACGTCGAAATGACAATATCGAGGAAAGGCTGGGGTTAAAATGCCTTTTAATCTTTTTACTTCCAATGCAATTCCAAAGCAAAGCACGTTTTTTCGCCTTTTGTAATGCTGAATGTTGCTGTTGTATGATCGTCGTCTTCGCTTTCGTGAATAACAACATTATCTTGCAGTGAAAGTTCTTTCATGAAATTCATTTCGAAGCTTTTTACTTCTTGTTTCATGATTCTTTTTGGATCAACATGATCCAAACACCATTCCAGATATTTTACGTTATTTACATGATTTACAATATCTAAATCGGATAGATATACTGTTTTTTCGAAAACGGCTTCTTTTTCGTGATTGATGTTTATTTTAGAAAAACCTTCTTCCGTTGCTCTGTTTTCTGGGAATAATTCGAAATGTTCAAAAGGCAGTGCTAGAGCTTCTGGCCGACGTGCTTTTGTATTGAAAACTGCCCAATAGGTTTCGCAACCTACTATTTTTTTTCCGTTTACATACATTTCCAATGCACGAACAGAACGTGAGTTTTCTAGGCTATTAATCCACGTTTTTACGGTAACAACGTCTTGCCATTTTGGTAATGCCGTAATTTCAACACGCATTCGGCTTAAAACCCATGCTTGATCAAATTCCTGCATGTCATAAAAGCTGATTCCGCCAACTTCTGAATGTGCAGCTGCGGTTAATTGTAAAATATTACACAAATCGGTATATTTTAAAAAACCTGTAGGCGTACATTGTGTAAAATTGATTTCCCAGTCTTTGCTTAAAACTGATGTGAAATTGGGAGATATTGGCATTGTAAATTTTAGATTTTAGATTAATGATTTTAGATTTTCTTCGATGTAATGAATAATCTCATTTCTGTCAGTCGAATAATCAAACCATTTGGTGTTTTCGTTTCGTTTGAACCACGTTAATTGTCTTTTTGAGAATCTTCGTGTGTTTTTTTTGATTTCTTCTATTGCAAAAGGCAAAGTGAATTCTCCGTCAAAATAACTAAATAATTCTCTATAACCGACCGTTTGAAGCGCATTTAACGCTTTGTTAGGATAAAGTGCTTCGGCTTCTTTTAATAATCCTTCGTTCATCATGATATCAACACGCTGGTTGATTCTGCTGTAAATGATTTCTCTGTCGGCATCTAAACCAATTAAAATAGGAGTGAAGTCTCGATTGTTTTTCTTTAAATTTAAGAAAGAAGAATAAGGTTTTTGAGCTCCAAGACACACTTCTACAAAACGCATCATTCGTTGTGGATTTTGTAAAGTCTGCGGATTTTCTACAGTTATTTTTTGATAATATTCTGGATCTAAATTTTTGAGTTGCTCCTGAAGATATTCGATTCCGAGTTTTTCGTAGTTTAAATTTACTTCTTGTCGAACTTTTGGATCAATTTCTGGAAATTCGTCAAAACCTTTTAAAATGGCATCAACATATAAACCTGATCCGCCAATAAGGATAACGAAATCATTGGTCTGGAATAATTCTTCAATCTTAGCTAAAGCTTCTTTCTCGTAGTCACCAACGGTGTAGCTTTCAAAAATAGATTTATTTTGAATGAAATGATGTTTGGCAGATTTTAGTTCTTCCTGACTTGGGACTGCGGTTCCGATAGTCATTTCTTTGAAAAATTGACGGCTGTCGCATGATACAATCTCACATTTAAAATGTTGTGCCAAAGCAATACTTAAGGCTGTTTTGCCTATAGCTGTTGGTCCGACAATGGTAATTAAGTATTTCATAATTTTTAGCCCAGATGGAAATGGAAACCCCGGACTTATATTTGTTGAATTTTTTTGGTGTAAAAGAGCGACCAACGGAAGCTCCTTTTATGCCTTAAAAAATTACAAATATAAGGAGGAGTTGGAATGTACAGCTGGATTAGCTTCTATAATTAATTATTTGGCAATTCGGTTCCGCATTCGTAGCAATATTTTGCGTTATCGAAATGGACTTGAGATTGACAATTTCTACATGTTTTTTTTGTGCCTACAAAACTACCTTTCAGACTGCTTTTTGCAAATTCGGCGGTTACAATTCCGGTTGGAACGGCGATGATTCCGTAACCTAAAATCATAACAAAAGCGGCTATAAATTGTCCAAGCGGCGTTTGTGGCGAAATATCCCCATAACCGACCGTTGTAAGCGTAACAATTGTCCAGTAGATTCCCATTGGAATACTGGTAAATCCAGATTCTCTGCCTTCAACCAGATACATGATTGTACCGATAATTACGGTGCTGATTAAGACAAAATAAATAAAAACCAGAATTTTTTCTTTGCTGGCTTCGATGGCTTCTTTTAGTTGCAGGGATTGATGATTGATTTGCGGAATATGCAGAATCTTGAATAATCGGAGAAAACGCAACGCTCTTACGATTGATAAAATACTCGCGCCAGGAAAAAAAATCGACAAATACATAGGTAAGACGGCAAGCAAATCGATGATTCCGTAAAAGCTGAAAATGTATTTGACTGGTTTTTGGATTGAAATAATTCTTAGTACATATTCGATGGTAAAGAATATGGTAATTATCCATTCACAGACTAATAATTGTTCGTGATATTTAGAACTTACGCCTTCAACAGTATCAAGCATTATTAAAAGCACGCTCAATAAGATTAAACCTAGCAATACTAAATCGAACATTCGTCCTAAGATGGTATTGGTGCCATATAGAACGATTTTGACTTTTTCTCTGAAGATTTCGTATTGTGATTTTGTCTTTTTCATATCCTTAAAGATAATCAAAGTTTTGTTTTGTTAAAATTGAAGTATTTTTAATGACTTGCTTTTGCGGATATAACTCTGAATGATATTTTTTACGTCGCGATTATGCTGCATTGGAACCAGAATATTTTTTAAGATCTCGATATTCGTAATTTGATAATTAAGATCGTAATACGCGTAACCTTTGTATATTCCGTTTTCAATTAGAATTGCACTTCGTTCGTTTACATTTCTACCTCTGTCTATCAATACCATGCTTTTGTTTTCAAAGCTGTTTTCTGAAATGAATTGCTGTACTCTTAAATTGTAAATTTCTGGAGTAACTTCGCCAATGCAGGCGCCGTCGCATTCTTTGATTTTATATTGAAAACACTCTTTTTTGGTTTGATATAAACCTGTAAGTTTTTGGCACAAATGGTATTTTGACGTAAATCTGAAAAGTGCATTTTTTCCTTCTTGTAACGAAGCAAAAGAGGTAATTTCTTTTTTACGTCCGTCAGCTTTTTCCAATCTTAAGTTGATGTAACCGTCTGAATCTTTTTCGGCATATAAAGCTATTGGAAATACAGATTTTTTCTGCGAACGATTGTATCGCGGACGATTAACTTTTACTTCCTGGCTTTCTTTTAAAAGTGCGATTAATTCGCTTCCGGTTTCGTCATACGTTATGGTAAAAACTTCTGCCTGGATTCTTTTGCTTTTGGTTGTAATTCCGGTAAAATGCTGATTGACTCTTTTTTTGATATTTTGGCTTTTGCCAATGTAAATTAAAGTGCCGCTTTCGTTATAGATATAATAAACGCCAGTTTTTGTTGGCATTTGGCTGAGAATGTCTAAAAATTTTGGAGAAATCCCTTTTTCGACTTCCAGTTTTATAAAATCTTTTATGATTGTTTTTTCGACATCTTTTTCCAAAAGCATTTTAAAAAGCTTGGTTGTAGCCATAGCATCTCCGCTGGCACGATGTCTATCAGCCATCGGAATTCCAAGTGCACGGACTAGTTTTCCTAAACTGTATGAAGGTTGTTCTGGAATTAGTTTTTTGGCTAATTCAACTGTACAAAGTGTTTTAGCTTCAAAATCGTAACCTAAACGACGAAATTCAGTTCTAAGGATTCTATAATCGAAAGAAGCGTTGTGAGCAACAATAACGCAATCTGAAGTAATTTCGATAATGCGTTTTGCAACTTCATAAAATTTAGGAGCTGACTGCAACATAGCGTTATTGATTCCAGTAAGTTTTACAACGAAAGGCTGGATTGGAATTTCAGGATTGACAAGGCTGATGAATTGATCGACTACTTCATGACCATCAAATTTATAGATGGCGATTTCGGTAATTCCCTCTTCATTAAACTGTCCTCCAGTTGTTTCTATGTCTAATATTGCGTACAAATTATGTGTTCAGTGTTCAGTTTCGATTATTATCGAAATTAGTGTTCAGTTTTTCTACGTACTGCAGTGCGCCTTTACAACAGTTATTAACGTCTGCCAAAAATGCTGCTTCCAATGCGTACCATTGTGCTTCCGCATTCTATTGCCAATTGATAATCTCCAGACATTCCCATTGATATCGTGTTTAGGCTGCAGTTTTCAGTTTTCAGATTTTTTATCGAATCAAAAATCGATTTTAAATGTGTAAATTCTTTTTTTATTTGATTTTGATCTTCTGTGAATGTTGCCATTCCCATTAAACCTAAGATACGAATATTTTTTAACTCTTTAAACTCCACAGAAGTTAAAAGTTCATTTAATTCGTTTTCGTCTAAGCCAAATTTAGATTCTTCTTCAGCAATATAAATTTGAAGAAGACAATCTATTGTTCTATTGTTTTTTACAGCTTGTTTGTTAATTTCTTGCAATAATTTCAAGCTATCAACCCCGTGAATCAAATTGACATATGGCGCCATAAATTTGACTTTATTCGACTGAACATGACCAATCATATGCCATTGGATGTCTTTTGGCATTTGTTCCCATTTTTCAGTCATTTCCTGAATTTTGTTTTCTCCAAAAATGCGCTGTCCAGCTTCGTAAGCCTGCATCAAGTCTGAAACAGGTTTAGTTTTTGAAACGGCAACAAGAGTTACGTGTTCAGGTAAAGTTGCTTTAATTGTATTTAAATTCGATGCGATTGACATTTTTCTATTTTTTCCTGGGTTCTCATTATGTCTAACTTTTCGTCAATTATAATTTTTTCTCCTTTGTATGTTTTAAATTCATTAAACATTTTGAGAATTTGTTCGTCTGAAAATGTTTGAAATGAATTTACAATGTAACTTTTTTTTCCGTTTTTTAATTTTAAATAAAAGGTAGTGCTACACAAACCTCCACGAGTTGACTTGCATTTTGCCTCAATTTTTGTTTCTTTTAAGGAAACTGACTTTTTCCATTTTGTATTAAAGTCTTCACCTTCTAATATTATCTTGTTTTCATCAATGGTAACTAAATTGATAATGCTTTTGAATGAATTTATAGCTAATACAATGCATAATATCAAAAGAGCTAATTCAAGAAAATATGCGTAATATCTTAGATCTTTGTCCTCAAAAAATCGAGAAATTACAAATGAATAAATTATAAATACAAGTAAGAAAGCAAAAGGTCTTTCGCTTAAAATTCTAGCTTTTAATTTTTTATGTTTTCCCTCAAATGTAATCATATCTTAGACGAAAAGTAAGCTTACTTTTGAAATGGAAATACTAGATAAACTGCTTCGAAATTTTCTCTGCTTTTTTGCTTTCGCTATAATCGTAAAAACCTTCTCCAGATTTAACTCCTAGTTTTCCGGCTCTAACCATATTTACTAAAAGCGGGCAAGGAGCATATTTAGGATTTTTGAATCCGTCGTACATTACATTTAGAATGGCAAGACAAACATCAAGACCAATAAAATCGGCTAATTGAAGCGGTCCCATTGGATGTCCCATTCCTAATTTCATTACCGTATCGATTTCGTAAACTCCGGCAACTTTATTGTATAGCGTTTCGATTGCTTCGTTTAGCATAGGCATTAAAATTCTGTTTGCAACGAAACCTGGATAATCGTTTACTTCAACAGGAACTTTACCTAATTTTTCAGATAAAGTCATGATGATTTTAGTTACTTCATCACTTGTATTGTATCCACGGATGATTTCTACCAATTTCATAATCGGCACTGGATTCATAAAATGCATCCCGATAACACGCTCTGGATGTGCTACAACAGCTCCGATTTGTGTAATAGAAATAGAAGAAGTATTGGTTGCTAAAATCGTATTGTGTGAACAATATTCATTCAATTGTTTGAAGATGTTCAGTTTTAATTCAACGTTTTCAGTAGCTGCTTCAACAACAAGATCGACACCTACAACACCGTCTTTAATATCAGTATAAGTAATAATATTAGTTATAGTTTTGGTGACGTCTTCTTGAGTTATTGTGCCTTTAGATAACATACGATCCAAATTGGCAGCAATAGTTGCCATTCCTTTATCTAAAGATTTTTCAGAAACATCGATTAATTTTACGGTAAATCCGCTTTGTGCAAAGGTATGAGCAATTCCGTTACCCATTGTTCCTGCTCCAATTACAGCTATTGTTTTCATTTTGCGCTAGATATTTTTTTATGATTTAGCCACGAATTCACCAAATAATTCGTGAATTCGTGGCTATTTATTTTGTTTTTTTTTAACTATTTATTGAAACAATCAATAATTTGATACGCTACACGTAATGCGTCTGTTGCTTGTTCAAGTGTTACAACTGGAGTTGTATTGTTGTTTATTGCATCTGCAAACGAATTTAATTCATCTAAGATTGCATTATTTTGCTCAACATCTGGATTAGTGAAATAAATTTGTTTTTTAACTCCTTCAGCATTTTGAAGAATCATATCAAAATCTCCTGGAACTTCTGGGGCATCTTTCATACGAACCACTTCACATTTTTTTTCTAAAAAGTCAACAGAAATATAAGCGTCTTTTTGAAAGAAACGTGATTTGCGCATGTTTTTCAAAGAAATTCTACTTGCAGTTAAATTGGCAACACAGCCATTTTCAAATTCAATTCTAGCATTGGCAATATCTGGAGTATCACTAATTACAGATACACCGCTTGCATGAATATCTTTTACTTTTGAATTAACAACGCTTAAAATAGCATCAATATCATGAATCATTAAATCTAAAACCACAGGAACATCTGTACCACGCGGATTAAATTCTGCCAAACGATGCGTTTCTATAAACATCGGATTTTCGATCATATTTTTCGTAGCAATAAAAGCGGGATTAAAACGCTCTACGTGACCTACTTGCCCTTTTACATTGTATTCATTTGCTAAAGCGATAATTTCTTCGGCTTCTTCTACAGTGTTTGCGATTGGTTTTTCAATAAAGATATGTTTTCCTGATTTTATGGCAACTTTAGCACATTTATAGTGTGAGAGAGTTGGAGTTACAATATCAATCACGTCGACAGCGTGAATGAGTTTTGCAATTGTACTGAAGTTTTTGTAGCCAAACTCTTTTGAGATTTTTTCGGCATTTTCTTGATTTTCGTCGTAAAATCCAACTAATTCGTATTTGTCAGATTGTTGTAATAAGCGTAAATGTATTTTACCAAGATGACCAGCACCTAAAACTCCTACTTTTAACATGAGAATGTATTTTAAACAAAAATATAATTTATTTGTTTACTGTGAAAATGAATTTAGTGAATTGTGTGTTGTAAATAGCGAATTGTAAATTATCATACGTGTTTTTTGACTTTCAACTTTTGACTTTCGACTGTATTAATTTATTATTTAAAAATCAATATTTGAAATCCTGTTTTGTTTCTTATTTTTGCGAAAATAAAACCTACCTAATTTTGAAAGATACTGCCAAACATCAAGGACTTCGTAATCAATTAGTAACTACTTTAGAGCAGAAAGGAATTACTGATAAAGCGGTGCTGGATGCGATAAAAAAAATCCCGAGACACCTTTTTTTAAATTCAAGTTTTGAAGATTATGCTTATCAAGACAAGGCTTTTCCTATTGGAGCAGGACAAACTATTTCGCAGCCATACACAGTTGCTTTTCAATCGCAATTGTTGGAAGTAAAAAGAGATCATAAAGTTCTTGAAATCGGGACCGGTTCTGGTTATCAGACTGCTGTTTTGTTTATGCTTGGGGCTAAAGTATATACTGTTGAAAGACAAAGTGAATTGTTTAAAAAAACGTCAAACTTATTTCCAAAATTAAATATTCGCCCTAAGCACGTTACATTTGGAGATGGATATAAAGGATTGCCAAATTTTGCGCCATTTGACAGTATTATAGTTACAGCGGGTGCGCCTTTTATTCCACAGCCTTTAATGGCACAATTGAAAATAGGAGGTAGATTGGTTATTCCGTTAGGAGAAGATATCCAGATTATGACTTTATTGATTAGAAAGAACGAAACTCAATTTGAAAAACATGAGTTTGGAGAATTTAGATTTGTTCCTCTATTAGAAGATAAAAATTAATAAGAAAGCCCAGTTTTAGCTGGGCTTTTTTTATTGAGTAAGAATTGAAATATATCTTTCCAGACTTTCTTTTTCTTTTTGTGCTATAAAAAGAAAAAAATCGTCTTTGTCTTTTTTAGTCTGAGCAATTTCTAAAGACTGATAATATTGCATTCGGGTTTCGTAGTCTCCTTTAATATTAGCAATGAGATAGCCTTTTTGCATTAAAATTAAATTCATTATTAATCTTGAAGTTCTTCCATTGCCATCAATAAATGGATGAATTGTAACCAATCTTTCATGCATTTCGGCTGCCAAAATAACAGGATGCAATTTATTTTTATTGATTTCATACCAAGTAAAATATTCTTCCATTTCTTGAGGAACAATTAAAGGTTGTGGAGGCATGTGAGTGTTTCCTTGAATCATAACCTGAACTTTTCTATATCGTCCTGCATCTTCGGGAATTATTCCTCTTAGAATTAAATTATGAATTGATAAAAGATCGCGCTCGTTTAGTGAATTGTTTTTGTTCATTAAATCTTTAATAAAAGCAATTGCTTCTTGATGATTAATAGCTTCAAGATGCTCTCGCATGCTTTTTCCAGAAATTGTTAAACCTTCATTTATAACCATATCTGTTTCACGAAGAGTCATAGTATTTCCTTCAATTCTATTGCTTTCAAATGTATATTCAAGTTCCAATGCTTGTTTGATCTTAAAGCTGTCGAATTGTCTGTATGAATCTAATTTTTCTTTTAGAAGATCAATTTCTTTTAAGATTTTTTCTAAAGAAGTAGATAGTTTAAGATTAGAGACTGTCTTGTTGTATTTGATTTCGTCTTCAGTAACTTTTAATGCTTTCAAAGCAAATTCTTCATCGCCAATTTCATAAAGAATTTTTTCTTTAAGCCAGGCAATCATTAAAGTTTCGTAATCAATTTCTAAAAGCTGGGCTAGTTTTGAAATTTGTTCTTTTGTTGGTTTACGCGTTCCCGATTCAAATTTACTGATTAATGCTTGATCTATTCCCGCCAGTTGAGCCAACTCACGGGTTTTAAGACCTTTTTGCTCTCTTGCGTTTTTTAAAAGTGATTTCATTTTTGATGAAAATTATAGTCTTGACAAAATTAGTCATAAATTTAAACATAAAAAAAGCAACATACTTAAAGTTGCTTTTCTTTTTATTCTATTTTGGAGGCAAAGAGCCATCTTTTCGCATTTCTTTTACCACTGTTTGCATAATCGCGTCTACTGTTTGGCCTAAATCTGTAACATATTGTGACTCTGTAGTTCCTGTCCAGATTAATTTGTTTTGTTTTAATGAAAATACATTGGTTTCGACCATGTAAGAAGTGGTTTCTTGGTAATAACCGGGATCATAAAAGTTTGGAGAATACATGCCATACCAGTTTCCAAAACCGTATCCATACATGCCTGTATACATTCCGTCAAAACCGCCATAATACATTCCTGTATAAGTTCCGGGAACATAATTAACCTCTTTTTCTTTGCTGACCAAACGCATACTAATTACGCCGTCAAAGTTTTCGTCTTGTAAGACCTTTAGTTTTTGTTCTTGCGTTAATTGGGAGGTTGCATTTAAATACTGATATGAAGTTTTAAAAACCGGATTACCAGCAGCAATTCTGTTTTCAATAATTCGTCTCGAAGCTTCATCTTTGACTAAAGCTACCACCAAAACTTTTTTAAACTGTTCTTGTGTAATCGTTACATCTGGATCTCTCCAGCTGTTTACAATTGATGTATTACTGCCGCAACTTGAAAACGCTGCTATAGCGAAAAACAAAACTAAGTACTTTTTCATATTTTACAGTTAAATTATTTTGTAATAAAAATAACGATAAAATATTATAAATGTATCATTTAGAGAAAATTAAATTTGGTTTTAATTATAAGCTTTTTTAATACGGTCCAAATCACGTTTGGTGTCTTGTTCTTTTAAAGATTCACGTTTGTCATAATTCTTTTTCCCTTTACAAAGACCAATTTGTAGTTTAGCCAAACCTTTTTCGTTTGTAAATAGCTTTAAAGGTACAATCGTTAAACCTTTTGCCTGAACATTTTTATGAAGCGTTTTTAATTCTTTTTTATTTAAAAGCAGTTTTCTTTCACTTCGTGATTTATGATTGAATTGGTTTCCAAAAGAATATTCTTCAATATAAGTATTAATGGCAAAAAGTTCCATGCCACTGAATTCGCAAAAACTTTCGGTAATGTTTGCTTTTCCTAGACGTATAGATTTAATTTCTGTTCCCGCCAAAACAATTCCAGCAGTATAAGTGTCGATTATTTCATAATCGAATCGGGCTCTTTTGTTAAGTATATTGACTGATTTTATCATGGTTGCAAATGTAAGACAAAATTGAAAAATGTGGCAGTTAAAGATAATTAAAGTTTTTTTTAAATCTATGATTTTAATCAGCCTTAAGCAGAAAGCTTACACATAAGTTTGTCCTGTAATTAAAAAAAAACGAAATAAAATGAAAAAGATTGTAACATTAGTGAGTATGGTGTTAATCGGTTTAACTGCTAAAGCTCAAGATTCGTCTCAAGGGTTAAAAGGAGCTTGGTTTGCAACTTCTCAGTTTGGTTATCAGCAGACTAAAAATGAGGGTAATAAAAACACAAATTTATCTGTTATTCCAGTTGTAGGTACATTTGTTACTCCATCAGTTGCTGTTGGGGCAGGTGTTGGATATATTAATATCAAAGCCCAGACAGATGCGGGAACAGCTGCAAAGACAGATTTAATTGTTGTTCAGCCTTTAATTAGAAAATATTGGAACGTAGCAGGTTCATTATATTTCTTCGGACAAGCAGCAATCCCTGTTATTACTGGAAAAGAGAAGGAAAGTGAATTGAAAGTTAATCAAGTTGGATTATCAGTATCTGGAGGTTTAGATTATTTTGTTACAAAAAACTTCTCTGTAGAGTTCTCTTATGATTTGGCTAATTTTACTTCTACAACATTAAAAGCTCAAGATGGAGAAAAAACAACTGTTACCAATTTTGGATTGGCACATGTTGCTAATGTTGACCCATTTTATAATACCGCTTTGGCAGGAAGTAATCCAAACTTGACTTCTCCTGTTTCTGTAGGTTTTAAATTTATATTCTAATTTATTCTTTATTTGATTAACGTAAAATTCTTTTAGTAATTTTGCAAAAAAAGAAGACCGTACTTTTTTGAAGTACGGTCTTTTGATATTATTAAAAAAGTATAAGATGCAAAATCAATCCAAAGATCCTTTACACGGAATTACACTTCAAAAAATTGTTGAAACCTTAGTCGATTATTATGGGTTTGATACTTTAGGGGAATTAATTCCGATAAAATGCTTTATCTCAAACCCAAGTGTAAAATCAAGTCTTACTTTTTTAAGAAAAACAGATTGGGCTCGTAAGAAAGTAGAGGAGCTTTACATCAAAACACTTCCTAAGTTAAGCTGATTTATAATTTGTACGAAATCATAACTCCGCCACGATATGGTAGCCACTCACCACTTTT